>JAGPEQ010000009.1:14849-60913 GCA_018056955.1 Bacteroidales bacterium
AACGGGAAAAAAACAATTCACCTGAAAACAATATTAGTCAACTTCCGGAAGTGACCATCGTTATTGCCGCACATAACGAGGAAAAATACATATTAGCAAAATATCAAAACACCCTAGCCCTGAACTACCCTTCCGGAAAATTATTCCAACTCTGGGTTGACGATGGAAGTACCGACAGCACCCATGAAACGCTAAGTAACCTTAATGGCATTACGTTCATTTCGAACCCTGAACGGTTAGGAAAAGCCCAATCCATTAACAATGCCATGAAACTGGTAAAAACTCCTTTTACTGTATTCACCGATGCCAATACATTTCTATCCCAAAACTCAATAATCGATTTGATTAAGCATCTGGAAAACCCTGAAGTGGGTTGCGTTGCAGGCCAGAAAAAAATATTGTGGAGCCACTCCGATGCCTTAGCATCGAAAGGTGAAGGATTATACTGGAGATTTGAATCGTTTGTAAAAATGGCAGAAAGTTGCTCAGGTTCAACACTTTCAGGCACAGGTGAACTATATGCTATTCGAACAAATCTATTTAGCCCCATACCAATAAACACCATACTCGACGACTTTGAAATATCGGCAAGTATTATTAAACAGGGATATAAGGTTAAATACGAAAATGGAGCAGTAGCTTCGGAAACTGGCTCCCTCACGGTAGAGGATGAGAAAAAACGAAAGGTAAGAATAGCTGCTGGGTGCTTTCAAGCACTTGGTAGGCATGCATATCTACTTAATCCATTTAAAAATACCGAAGTGGCTTTTAAGTTTTTTTCACATAAACTTTTACGATGGGTTTTGGTACCTCCTGCAATTGTTGGTGCACCGTTCTTAAATGCTGCCATTCTATTATTATATCCAGATAGTTCCATTATCTACTTAGTTTCCATGCTTACTATTACTTTTTTTTACCTTTTAGTAGCCATAGGATACCTTTTCCGGAATCGCAGCAATGTGCACCCCATGGTGACCTTCCCATACTATGGTATTATGATGAATATTACCATGCTTAAAGGGTTAATTATTTTCTTAACTGGCAAACAAACACATATTTGGGAAAAGGCAAACCGAAAAGCTGACATTTAGCAAGATATTTTTCCTTTCAAAATACTAATTTTGCGTCATCCTTTTTAATCATTTTATTGGCAGCACAATGGCAAACAACGACGAGATTAAACTAAATACCATCGAAGAGGCGATTGAAGAGCTTCGTAATGGAAGAGTAATAATAGTGGTTGACGATGAGGATAGGGAGAACGAGGGCGATTTCATTGCTGCTGCTGAGCTAATCACACCTGAAATAATTAACTTTATGGCTAAGTATGGGCGTGGGCTAATTTGTGCATCACTGCCCGAAAAGCGCTGCGATGAGTTGGAGCTTGAGCTCATGGTAGGCCGTAACACCGCTCTGCACCATACAGCCTTTACCGTATCGGTCGACCTTATTGGAAACGGATGTACAACTGGTATATCGGCAGCCGATAGAGCCAAAACCATAAAGGCACTCGTTGACCCCAATACTAAACCGGAAGACCTTGCCCGACCAGGTCATATTTTCCCGCTACGTGCCAAAGAAAAGGGCGTTTTACGTCGCCCAGGCCATACCGAGGCAGCTATTGACCTTACACAGCTTGCCGGCCTAACCCCCGGTGGTGTATTGGTTGAAATAATGAACGACGATGGCACCATGGCACGCCTTCCCCAGCTTGTTCAGGTTGCCCAGGAGTTCAACCTGAAAATTGTAACCATAAAGGACCTAATTAGCTATAGGCTGAAGTTTGAAAGTATTGTTGAGAAAGGTGTTAAGGTAAAACTCCCTACGGAGTTTGGCGATTTTGCACTAATACCTTTCCGCCAGAAGTCGAACGGGCTTGAGCATGTTGCCCTAATTAAAGGCGAATGGGAACCCGATGAGCCCGTTCTGGTTCGCGTACACTCCTCGTGTGTTACCGGCGATATTTTTGGCTCGTACCGTTGCGATTGCGGCCCTCAGCTCCATGAGGCCATGAAGATGATTGACAATGCAGGTAAAGGGGTGCTGGTTTACCTTAACCAGGAAGGGCGTGGCATAGGCCTTTTCAACAAGATACATGCGTATAAGCTCCAAGAGGAAGGGATGGATACAGTTGATGCCAACGTGGAACTTGGATTCCAGCCCGATGAGCGCGACTATGGTGTGGGAGCAAGTATTTTGCGCGAAGTTGGTGTAAAGAACATGCGGCTTATTACCAACAACCCTAAAAAAATGAGCGGACTTGAGGGGTATGGTTTACACGTAGTTGAAAATATTCCTTTAGTAATACCACCAAATCCTTACAACGAATTTTACCTAAAAACTAAACACGAACGCATGGGACACATCAACCTTTTCAACCCCAAAAAGGACTAAAACCCAATGCCAGCAAAGGAATCACCCCGTATTGTTTACATGGGCACGCCCGAGTTTGCCGTTGAACCACTTAGGGCGATTATTGAAGCAGGGTACAACGTGTCAGCGGTAGTCACTGTTCCAGATAAACCCGCAGGCCGAGGTTTAAAACTTCAGCCTTCACCGGTTAAGGTATTTGCCGAGCAAAACCATATTCCCGTACTTCAGCCAGAAAAGCTCAAGGATCCGCAGTTCATTCAAACACTGAAAGAGATAAATCCCGATATTGCCGTTGTTGTTGCCTTTAGAATGTTACCAAGGGATGTTTGGCAAATTCCTCGTTTAGGAACCTTTAACCTTCATGCTTCGCTCTTACCCCAGTACAGGGGCGCTGCACCCATTAATTGGGCAATCATAAATGGTGAAAAGGAAACCGGAATTACCACTTTTTTACTTGATGAACAGATTGATACGGGTAATATCCTTCTTCAAAAGAGTGTACCCATAGGCGAAACCGAAACCGCCGGCGAACTCCACGATAGGCTAATGTATCAGGGGGCAGGACTTGTTGTTGAAACTATATGCATGCTTACTGCTGGCAACATCAATCCAATTCCTCAAAACCAAATCAAGATAAGTGGAGAGCTAAAACCAGCCCCAAAAATTTTTAAGGAAACCTGTCGTGTTGATTGGAACAATCCATCCCAAAAAGTTTTCAACCACATTAGGGGGCTTAGCCCATACCCTGCTGCATGGACTGAACTTAAAACCAAAAGAAACAATGTTGAAACAATTATACCTATAAAGATTTACCAGGCGGAAAAACTTGACCAGGCTCAATCACAAAGGCCTGGAATGTTAAAAACCGATGGAAAAACACACCTCCATGTTTTTTGTTCACAGGGTGCAATTGCGCTAAAAACTGTTCAGCAGGCAGGTAAAAAAGCCATGGGAATTGAAGAGTTCCTAAGGGGATGGCAGAATACTGAGCTTATCGAAGTACTATAACGGTTTACGTTTCCTCAAGTAAATTAGTTGACCCACCTCTGGTTCATCGCCCGGTTTCATTCTATTTTTCCGGTAAAGTGACTTTAACTTAACGCCGTACATCTGCGAAATTTTATACATGGTTTCGCCCTCTTCCGCTGTATGAACCGGATTCGACCTATCTGCTTTCCATCGTTTGGGCTGTATGTATAGTTCCTGCCCAGGACGAATCACTGAATCGCGAGTCAAATCGTTGTACCTGTAAAGCTGCCAGGGCATTAAATCTAACTCCCTAGCTAACGATTCAAAAGTATCGCCATCCTTGGCAACAATATATTTTACCCTGTTTCGGATGAAAACAGGCCGAGTTTTGTAAAGGTCAATTTCGTAATTATCCCAATCGGTTACAACCGGTTTGGGTGGCTTAATGGCAACGGTAATTCCCTGATCGAATCGGTAAAGCTCATTGTCCTCAATTATCTTAATAAGCAGCTCTGCATACTTTGGGTTTGTAGCATAACCAGCTTTCTTGAGCCCATGGGCCCATGCCTTATAATCGGTTGGGGTCAAATCGAATAGGAAAGCATAGCGCTTTCCGCCTCTGAGAAAAAGACTATGGTCGTTAAACGATTGCTCCGGATTTTTGTATTTTCTAAAGCACTCCCCTTTTCGGTCGTCATCGTGGTAAATGGTTGCACCAGTCCAGTCCTTATGGCACTTTATCCCAAAGTGGTTATTGGCCTTTACGGCCAATGTGCTATTCCCATTATCGCTTTCCAGCATGGCCTGGGCAAGAGTAATACTTGCAGGTACGCCAAACTGCTTCATATTATTAACGGCAATATGCGAATACATGCTAATGTATTCCTCGCGCGAAATCTTGTTTTGAGAAAATACAGATAGATGAATCCCTGTAAGGATAAAAAACAGTGCAACTAAAATCCTATTCATAGCTAAAACTACTCCAAGCCTAACAACAAAAACTCACTCCATAACTTCTCGCTGGGAGGAGGAGCTACAATTTTTATTTCTTCCCCAGAAATTGGATGGGTAAATGCAAAAACCCTTGAATGCAGATCGATACCGCCATCGGGGTTAGAACGGGGATAGCCATATTTTAAATCGCCTCGAATTGGACATCCAATTTTCGAGAGTTGAGCACGTATTTGGTGATGCCTACCGGTAATCAAATCTATTACTAACAGGTAGTAATTTTCAGTTCTACCAACAAGCTCATACTTAAGCTTGGCAATTTTTGAGCCGTGCACCTCACGGTGATATACAAACGACTTATTTTTTTTGTTATCGCGCAAAAGGTAATGAACAAGGGTTTGCGATTCAACAGGGGGTTGGTTCTTTACAATAGCCCAATACTTTTTGGTGATTTTCCCTTCCTGAAAAAGATTATTGATACGGCTTAACCCTTTGCTGGTTTTGGCAAAAAGCACTACTCCACTCACAGGCCTATCAATCCGGTGGGTCACTTCCAGGAATACGCGACCTGGCTTACTGTCGCGCTCTTTAATAAACCGCTTTACCGTTTCAACCAACGACTCATCGCCGGTTTTGTCGGCCTGCACAATCTCACCACAGTTCTTATTTACCGCTAAAAAATGGTTATCCTCGTAAAGGATTCTGTCGCTTGAAAAATTTATCATCTTCAGTATTAGTATTGCTCACGTTCATTGGGAAAATCGAGCGATTTCACATCGCTAATATAGGCTTGAAATGCTCCAAGCATTTCAGCGTAAAGGTTGTGGTACCGCCTGAGAAAGCGTGGTGAGAACTCCTGGTTAATACCAAGCATATCGTGGGTAACCAGCACTTGACCATCAACTCCACTGCCAGCACCAATTCCAATTACGGGTATTTTCAGCTCCGAGGCAACCTGTTTTCCTAATGCGGCGGGAATTTTTTCAAGCACAATGGCAAAACAGCCTGTTCTTTCCAGCAAATGTGCATCTTCAACCAGTTTCTTGGCCTCAGCTTCCTCGCGTGCCCTTACAACGTAAGTTCCAAACTTATGGATTGACTGAGGGGTAAGCCCTAGATGCCCCATAACCGGTATCCCTGCAGATAGGATTCGCTCCACGGAGTCAATAATCTCCGAGCCACCCTCGAGCTTAACGGCATCGGCTCCGCTCTCCTTCATAATTCGAATGGCCGAACGTAATGCTAATTTGGAGTTGCCCTGGTAGGTTCCAAAGGGCATATCAACAACAACCAATGCACGCTTTACTCCACGTACCACTGAACTGGCATGGTAAATCATCTGGTCAAGGGTGATAGGGAGTGTTGATATATGGCCTGCCATTACATTCGAAGCAGAGTCGCCTACCAGCAATACGTCAATTCCAGCGGCATCGAGTATCCGGGCCATTGAATAGTCGTACCCTGTCAGCATTGCAATTTTTTCACCCCTGACCTTCATTTCCTGAAGCACATGGGTGGTTACCACTTTAACTTTACTCTCGCTCGACATAAGTATTAAACTTTAAGGATTGTCAAAGGTAATCTATTATTCAGGAAAACCTAAGCTAATTTATTAAAATTGAAAAAACTGACAAAAAGACACAATTAATGACTACTATCTGAAAACCTGAACCTTATAAATATATCAACTCAAATATAAACACAGAAACCTGACAAAGGATTACTGAAAAACTAAAAATTTTGTGACAGATTTTCGTCTTTCAGTCCATTTTTGGTGTTGGCACAATGATTGAACAAAGTGAAAGGAATGTTTAAAAACGAAACAAATCAAAAGTATAACAATAAAAATCTAAAGCAATGAGCAAAATAATTGGAATTGACCTAGGAACAACCAACTCATGCGTTGCCGTAATGGAAGGTAACGAACCGGTTGTTATAACAAACAGCGAGGGGAAACGCACTACCCCATCGGTAGTTGCATTTGCCGAAAACGGTGAGCGCAAGGTTGGCGACCCAGCAAAGCGTCAGGCAATAATCAACCCCCAAAAAACCATATTCTCAATTAAGCGATTCATGGGCGAAACCTACGATAAGGTTGCCCAGGTTGAAATACCCCGTGTACCCTACAAGGTGGTTCGTGGCGATAATAACACCCCACGTGTAGATATTGATGGCCGCCTGTACACCCCTCAGGAAATATCATCGATGATTCTTCAGAAGATGAAGAAAACTGCTGAGGATTACCTGGGACACGAAGTAACCGAAGCCGTTATCACCGTACCAGCTTACTTTAGCGACTCGCAACGTCAGGCTACCAAAGAAGCTGGAGAAATTGCAGGTTTAAAGGTTCGTCGTATCATCAACGAGCCCACTGCCGCAGCACTGGCATATGGTCTCGATAAAAAGAATAAGGATATCAAGGTGGCAGTGTATGACCTTGGTGGTGGTACTTTCGATATCTCAATCCTTGAACTTGGCGATGGAGTTTTTGAGGTTAAGTCAACCAATGGCGATACCCACCTTGGGGGCGATGACTTTGACCAAGTAATTATTGATTGGCTGGCTGAAGAGTTCCTGAAAGATGAAGGAGTTGACCTCCGTAAAGACCCTATGGCACTCCAACGCTTAAAGGAGGCTGCAGAAAAGGCTAAGATTGAGCTCTCAAGCACCACAACTACCGAAATCAACCTTCCGTACATCATGCCCGTTAACGGCATACCCAAACACCTGGTTAAAACCTTAACCCGAGCCCAGTTTGAGAAACTGGCCGACCACCTCATTCAGCGTACCGTTGAACCATGCCGTAAAGCTTTAGCCGATGCAGGCTTACAGCCTTCCGATATCGACGAGGTAATCCTAGTTGGTGGTTCAACCCGTATCCCTAAGGTTCAAGAGGTAGTTGAAAAATTCTTCAACCGCAAACCCAATAAGAGCGTAAACCCCGATGAAGTTGTTGCCGTTGGTGCAGCCATCCAGGGTGGCGTGCTTACCGGTGAGGTAAAGGATGTTCTGCTGCTTGACGTTACACCTCTTTCGTTGGGTATCGAAACCTTAGGTGGTGTTTTCACCAAGCTGATTGAAGCTAATACCACCATTCCTACCCGCAAAAGCGAGGTGTTTACCACTGCTGCCGACAATCAGCCTTCGGTTGAGATTCACGTGCTGCAAGGCGAACGTCCATTAGCAAAGGATAATAAGACAATCGGACGTTTCCACCTCGACGGAATACCACCCGCCCCCCGTGGAGTACCCCAAATTGAGGTTACTTTTGATATCGACGCTAACGGTATTCTTCATGTAACCGCTAAGGATAGAGGTACCGGAAAAGAGCAGAAAATTCGTATTGAGGCCTCATCGGGGCTTACCGAAGAGGAAATCAAGCGCATGCGCGAGGAGGCTAAACGCAACGAAGAAGCCGACCGCCGCGAGAAAGAACGTATCGAGAAGATTAACGCTGCCGACAGCTTGATTTTCCAAACCGAAAAGCAACTCAAAGAGTTTGGCGATAAACTCCCTGCCGACAAGAAAGCTTCCATTGAAGCAGCACTTGGTAAACTTAAGGACGCTCATAAGAGCCAGAATTTAGCTGCCATTGAGAACGCAACCAACGAACTCAATGCTGCATGGCAGGCTGCATCGGAGGAACTTTACAAAGCGCAAGCACAAGCTAACGCTGGTGCTGGCCAACAGGCCAATGCCAACGCAGGTAGCTCGTCATCATCGGGCAACGACCAGGAAGTAACTGATGTTGATTTTGAAGAGGTGAAATAACCCGAATGGATACTAACCAAAGCCGCCTAATTGGCGGCTTTTTTCATTTTATACTGTTTCCTATAGACCCTTCTAATACTATAAAATTAAAGATTTGACGAAGATTTTTTGTAAATTTGAGGAAATTTAAGAACTGAAAAGAGATGTTCAATGCAATTGAAGTAGACAGAAAGAATCTGACAATAATGGGGGTAAAATTTTCGGACCTGAAAACTTTAGAACTCACAGCAAGGGCTTTGGGGAGTAACATGTTTGAAGGTTTTACACCAACTCAAAAAGGAATTGAAATTATTAGGGATTATGTGACTGGAAAAATATCCCTAACAGAACTTGTGGCATTTGCAAAACAAAAAGCCTATGTCTAATTCTTACAAGTACATAGACCCAGACTACAGCTACATTGACCCCAAGACAGGAATTTTAAGAAATTTACAGGATATATCAGACCCCGAAGTATTACTCTTTGTTGAGAGTAGTGCGGTGACTAAACGACTTTTGGAACTTTACGAGAACCCGATAAAAATTAAGGGAATTGACAGCCTTTTTGAAATTCACAGACATTTGTTTCAAGATATTTACATTTGGGCTGGGAAAAAACGGGTTGTTGAAATCAGCAAAGACGGAAAACAATTCTTCCCAACTACTTACTTTGACAACGCTTTTAGGTATATTGACCAACTAATTGATGAGTACAGGAAAATCCCGAAAAACAACAAAAGGAAATTAGCAGAAAAATTGGCAGAAATATTAGACAATGTTAACTATTTGCATCCCTTCAGAGAAGGAAATGGACGAGCACAAAGAGAATTTATTCGGCTGTTGGCATTGGAAAAGGGCTTGATATTAAATCTCAACCCACCAGACAATATAAGTGTTTACGAACGTTATATGAAAGGAACTGTTGAAAGCGATGTTACAACGCTGACTGAGCTTATCTTTGAACTTATTACAGCTGATAAATGAGAAAAAGAAGGTTAATATCAAGTGTTTTGTTTAATGGCAATATACGAGTTTAACTAAAAATTTATATTGCATCAACTTTTTGATTTGTTGACAATTTTAACTTATAAATCTTGCACTTTACCATAAACCAATTTGTTATACTAACCAAAGGCATTCAATTTGCAATAGAACTTAATAAAAAACAGTAAGCATGAAACGTATATTGGCTTTTCTAGTTCTACTTATTTTTTCTGGATTAGCCATTGGGCAAACCGATGGTGCAAAAAACCAACTTGATAGTAAAAACCGAAAGCAGGGTTATTGGTGCAAGTATTACCCAAACGGCAAGAAAGCCTATGAGGGTTGGTTCAAGGACGACAAACCAGTTGGAGAATTTAAACGTTACCACCAAAATGGAGAGCTAAAGGTGATAATGGTTTACTCCGAGTCTTCACCCTACGTAATCACTACTTTCTTCAACGAAGACGGGAAAAAAATTGTTAGCGGTTTTTACAAAAACCAGCAAAAGGATAGCCTTTGGCAGTATTACTCCATGGAGGGAAAATTGATTTTTGAAGAACGATACAAGAACGGTTTGAAAAACGGAAAAACTAGAAGTTTTTACCCTTCGGGTAAAGTTCTGGAAAGTGCAAGTTACACCAATGGAAACCTGAATGGTTTGGTTGTTCAGTTTTTTGAGAATGGCTTAAACAAAAGCATCATCCCATATACAAATGGTGAGATTGATGGTACTATGAAAGTGTTTAACCCCAGTGGTACAACAAGAATAGAGGGGTCTTATATTAAAGGGCTTAAGCATGGCGAATGGAAATTTTATGATACCGATGGAAAATTAACGCAAACCATAAAATATTTCAATGGAGTAGCCGAGAATGAAAATGAACTCATCGAAAAGGAATCGAAATACATAGAATCGCTTTTAAAGAATGCAGGAAAATTAAAGGAGCCATCAATTGACGATGTAATGAACTCAATGGGAACCCGATACTAAAACCAATGCCTGTTATGAAAAATTACCAAAACCATTTAAGAATCATTCTTTTACTTTTTATAATTTCGGGTTTAGTGCCCCTAAGGGCTTTCGCCCAGGCAAAATATTTTATAGCATTTACTGACAAACAGAATTCAACATATTCCGTTGATAACCCAAATGAATTTTTATCGGCAAGGGCTATTGAACGACGGGCAAAACAGGGCATTGCCATATCCACCGATGATTTACCCGTAACGCCAGCTTATGTAAGCCAGGTTGCTCAGAGCGCCACAATGGTTCATTACTCCCTACGCTGGTTTAATGGCGTTGTTGCCACTTTAACCCCCGAGCAGCTAACAAGCGTGCAAGGGTTACCCTTTGTAAAAAACATAACCAAGATTTATGAACCAGCAAAGTCAGAAACCGATGATAAAACGGAGTGGCAGCCCCTTGGAACAAATGAAAAAAGGGAATTTGCAGGGTTAAACTACGGCGCATCGTACACTCAAATTGCTATGATGAATGGCCACTTGCTTCACGCCAATGGTTACCTTGGTCAGGAAAAAGTTATTGCAGTGCTCGATGCAGGATTCCTGAATGTTAATACCCATAATGCTTTCGATAGCCTTTGGCAAAGAGGACGCATACTGGGTGCTCGTGATTTTGTGAACCCACAATCGGATATTTATAAGGAGCATTACCACGGCACAATGGTACTATCGGCCATGGGGGGATATATTGACGGGCAACTAATTGGCACAGCCCCAAGGGCTAATTATTGGCTAATTAGAACCGAAGATGCGGCCACCGAGCAAATAATTGAGGAATACAATTGGGCTGCAGGTGCGGAGTTTGCCGATAGTGTTGGAGCTGACATCATTAACTCCTCGTTGGGTTATACCACTTTTGATGTTGCCAGCCAAAATCACACCTATCAGGATCTTAATGGCAACACAGCCCCTGTCACACTTGCTGCCAACATGGCAGCAAGCAAAGGAATGGTTGTGGTTGTGAGTGCCGGAAACGATGGGAACGCCCCCTGGCACTACATTTCGGTTCCTGCCGATTCGCCAAACGTTCTAACAGTAGGTGCAGTAGATAACAAAAGAGTAAAGGCCGATTTCAGCTCATTTGGCCCCACGGCCGATGGAAGAATAAAACCCGATGTTTGCGCCATGGGTAAAGGGACTGTTTTGGCCATTGCTACCGGAACAACTGGAACTTCCAATGGTACATCTTTCTCATCACCCTTGATGGCTGGCATGGTGGCTTGCCTTTGGCAGGCCAAACCATCGCTTACCGCACAACAAATTGTTGAGCTAGTTAAAAGTTCATCGTCGAACAATGCATCACCCAACAACAGCACGGGTTACGGAATTCCTGATTTTGCGCAGGCATCAACTTCAAGCATTACTGATGCTAGAAACAGTATAGAACTTTGGCCAAACCCCTTTACTTCAAAAATTAATATCCTTTTAGGAAAATCGTTCATACCAGCAAACATATCAATTTTCACAACCAACGGTCAGCTGATTTTAACTATGAATGCTTTTAGCGATGGTACTGGTCATGTTGAAATCAACATTTCTGAGGAATTGCCCAAAGGGATTTACCTGCTCTCAATAGATATCTCAGGCAGTAGATACTACGTTACGGGTATTAAACAGTGATGGTAGAAAAACAAAAAACATACTCGCTCAAGGAGCTTAACCTGCTTGTAAAGGAAACCCTAAGCCAATACTTGTCGCAGGCATACTGGATTGTGGGTGAAATTAGCGAAATAAAGGAGCATTACTCGGGACATTGCTACCTTGAACTCATCCAAAAGGACGAAGAATCGGACAACATTGTGGCACGTGCAAGGGCCACAATATGGTCGTACAGCTACCGCATGCTTAAACCCTACTTTGAATCCACAACTGGCCGTAAGCTTTCTCCCGGCCTTAAGGTTATGGTGCTGGCACAGGTAAGTTTTCATGAGGTTTACGGCTACAGCCTAAATATTATTGACATTGAACCCACATTCACCATCGGCGATTTGGAGCTAAAACGGCGCGAAACCATTAACCGCCTTATAGCCGACGGTGTATTTGACATGAATCGTGAACAAACTCTGGATTTACTCCCTAACAGAGTTGCTATAATATCGTCGCCGCAGGCTGCTGGATACGAAGACTTCAAGAAGCAACTGCTAGGCAACAAAGCCCGATACCGTTTCAGCATCAAGCTTTTTGAAGCCGTTATGCAAGGCGAAGACGCTGAAAACTCCATAATTCAAGCACTTTCAAATATCTACAATGAGATAGATAGGTTTGACCTGGTGGCAATTGTTCGTGGGGGTGGCGCCTCTGCCGACCTATCGTGCTTTGATTCATACAGTATTGCAAGCCATATTGCACAGTTTCCACTGCCCGTTATCACCGGAATTGGCCATGAAAAGGACACAACAGTTGCCGATTTGGTTGCTTTCAAAGCAGTAAAAACACCTACTGCCCTTGCGGAGTATCTTATCGATTTAGCTAGCGAGGCTGAGCAGCTTTACCTTACACTACTTGACAGCCTAGTGGAACTATCAACAAGCTACACCGAAAGTTCAAAATCGCAACTGATTGTTTATGCCGACCAGCTCAAATCGGCAAGTCAGCTTACGGTGTTTCACCATAAAAACAGGCTGACAAAAACCTGGTCATCGCTACCAGTACTTGCAAAGTTTTACATGTTTAAGAGCTTGTCACAAGTACAAGGTTTGAAAGAACAGGTAAAGTCTGCAGCCGAAAACTATGTTAATACTCCAAAAATCGCCATAGAAAAATATCAAAAGGACTTAAAAAAGTATACGCTTCAAACCCTATCGGCAAACAAACAAAAAGTAGATTTTTTTGGCAGAATGATAGAAACAATGAACCCAATAAATACGTTAAAGAAAGGGTTTACAATAACCATGATTGACGGGAAAACCATTAAAAGCGCTAGTGAAATTGGGGAAGGTAGCTTGTTAACAACTAAATTTTGGGATGGCGAAGTTAAAAGTGTTGTGAAATAGATTTTATTCGTAATTTGATAAAAAAAGGTGTGAGAAGTAACAATATTAAAATATTATTAAACCTAATAGTTATATTTTACCTGCCTATTGCCGGCTTTACCCAGCAACCATCAAGTTCAATTGATAGCTTAAGGTTAAAGCTTAATAATGCCAAGGGCATAGAGAAAGTCAACATTCTTATTGATATATCAAAATACTACTGGGATGTAAACCCTGACTCGTCCGTCATTTTTGCTGAAAAATCGCTCAAAGAGGCAAAAGCCGATGGCAGCGACGATGCTATAGGCGATGCCTATAACGCCCTGGGGAATGCCTACTCCTCAAAGTACCAAAACGAAACAGCCTTAAATTACTACCTGAAATCGTTGGAGTTCAGGAAACTAAATGGCAACCCTTTAAAAATTGGAAATTCATATCATAATCTTGGGCTGGTTTACAGAGAGCTTAAGCAATTCAATCTAGCAGTTAGCAGTCATACTAAGGCAGCAGACTATTACGAAAAAGCCAAACGATACGATTTACAATCAATCTCATATAACCGTATTGCAAGCCTTTACAACCAAATAAACGATAAAAATAAAGCGTTAGAATACGCCTTTAAAGCATTAAATATTGTAAACGAGAACAATATTGACGAATTAAAGGCTAACCTGTACAATCTGATAGGATCGCTGAATAGGGATTTGAAAAATTTGGAACTGGCTGAGAAGTACTATACCCTTGCTTTTAAGGAGTGGGAAAAAAGCAAAAACATTAGTGGACTTAGCACTGCCTACAACAACTTAGGAATAGTACTCGACGAAAAGGGCGATTTGCAGAAGGCTTTGGAGTATTATACAAAATCGCTGGAATTTGCTACCCAACAAAGGGATTCATCGGGCATAGCAACCGCATACAACAACATTGGTTTTCTATACGCCAGAATTAAACAATTTGACAAAGCCTTGATGAGCTACCAAAAATCTTATGAAATTTCAGTGAAAACAAATGGAGTTGACGCCGCCCATAATACACTAAACAATATTGCATCAACATACCTCAAGCAAAATAATCTTGAAAAGGCAAGTGAAGCGCTTAATAAAGCGCTCCGAAACATTCCCAATGTTGTAGATCAAGCCTACAAACAGGAAACCTACCAGCTACTGAGCGACCTCTATGCAAAAAAGGGCGATTATAGAAATGCTTACCATTACAAGTGTGTTGAACTTGCATACGCCGATACTCTCTATACCCAGCAACGCCTTTCCAGCATTGCCGAAATGCAGGCACGGTACGAAACCGAAACCAAAGAAAAAGAAATAGAACTCCTGAAGAAAGATGTTGAGCTAAAGGAGTTACAGTTCCAAAAACAACGAAGCGTACAGCAAGTATTAATTTCCCTAACTCTTTTGTTGCTGGCTATATTCTTTGGCACATCATTAATTTTAACCATAATTCGGAAAAAGAATAAGCAACTGGCTGAGAAAAACGCTGAATTATTTGAAATAAACAAAAAGCTGAAAGAATCAGAGAAAAACCTTAGCGAGCTGAATGCCACCAAGGATAAACTATTCTCCATTATTGCCCACGATTTGAAAAATCCATTTAACGCCTTAATCGGGTTTAGCGATATTCTTGAACGCAACTTTAACCACCTGACCGATAACGAAAAGAAAGAATACATCTCGGTAATCTCTGAGTCGGCTCAGAATCTTTACAAGCTGCTCGATAACCTTTTACAGTGGACACGAGCCCAAACCGGTAGCATTAACTACATTCCCGAGAAATTCAAACTTGAGCCTTTGATAAAGCAGGAAGTGTTAAACCTTAACGCAAATGCCGAGAAAAAAAGGATAAATGTTTCCGTCAACGCAAGTACAGCAATTAGTGTTTACGCTGATAAAAATAGCATAGCAACCGTAATCCGAAACCTATTGAGTAATGCAATCAAATTTACTGATATTGGAGGAACTATCGAGATAATTGCAAGTGAATCGAAAGATTTTCCTAAAATGGCAGAAGTGGTTGTTAAGGATTCAGGTATAGGCATAGATCAGGATGACCTTGAAAGAATCTTCATGATTGACGGTTCCTACAGCACAAAGGGCACAGCCAATGAAACGGGTACCGGACTGGGGCTACTGCTTTGCCACGAGTTTGTAACAAAGAACAGTGGTAAAATTTGGGTAAACAGCTCTAAAGGGAGTGGTAGCGAGTTTCACTTTACTATACCACTTGCATAACCCATCCCATTTGTTTGTCATAATCATTTTTTTTCCTTACTTTGCTATGAGCATCACTTATAGTAATTAAAATGTTGCAAAAAATTAAAGTTCCCCTTTTTTTAGCCCTGTTGGCCTTTCGCTCCTTTTCACAGGGTTCAAAGGTCAATATTGACAGCTTAATTGCCACCATCAAAAAGTACTCCATTGAGAATCCTGAAGTTTCAGCCATAAGCTGCAATCGACTTTTCTTACAGGTGAAACAAAACCCCAGCGATTCACTTAGAGCGCTATACCACCTTGCCATGAGCGAATACAAGAGTGGACTGGGCTTAACTGGCGATGCCTTAGGCCATGTTGATTCAGCAATTACCATCACACAATCCAAAAGAACCCAATCCTTATACGTTGATGCTCTTTTAAAAAAATCAGCATTACTGCAACGATCGGGTAATTACAGCGAAGCTATCAAGGTTAATGAAAAGGCAAGGCTTACAGCTTTGAAAGGGAAAAATAACCGCTTACTTATTCAAAGCTTGCTACTACGGGGAGATATTTACAAGGAAATTGGCCAGTATAACGACGCCTTGAGCAAAAAGGGTGAAGCATTAGCCATTGCAAAAAAAATTGGTGTAGGCATTGCTGAATGCCATCAAAGCATTGGCAGCACTCAATGGAACTTTGGTAATTACCAGGAGGCACTTAAATCGTACTTTGAAGGGCTTATTGCAGCTGAAAAGGATAACGACACCCTTAGAATTATTCAACTTTTAAAGAATATCGGACTAACCTACCGCGAAACAGGCAATTTCGACAAATCGACAAGTCATCTTAGCAAAGCCCTTCAAATAGCAGAAAAAAGCAAGCTAAACGATGAGCTGGCCGATATTTTAAATATTATGGGCGGAGTTTACCTTAAGTTTTCTCAGCCTGCAAAGGCCATTGAATACTACAAACAAAGCCTAAACATCAGGGGAACACTTGGCTATAAACAGTCGAGCATTAACACCCTGAACAATTTGGCCAAAGCCTACTTGCTGCTAAAAAATAGCAGCGAATCTATAACATCGCTCAACAAGGCACTGGAACTATCAAAAGAAATTGGAGACCCGCTCACTGAAGCCAATATCCACAATGAGCTAGGGAATACCTATTTAACCATTGAGGATTACCCTGAGGCGCTCCGCAGGTACCTGTTGGCTCTAAAAATCCGCCAGTCGTATGGGAAAGATGAGGATATTGCTCGCACCATGGTAAACATTGCCCTGGTTTATCGGCGCCTAGGCTTATTCCGCAATGCCCAAAAGTATATGAGTGAAGCAAAAGGCTTAGTTGAAAACCTTGACGCTAAGCCGGATCTAAAGATATACATATACCAAAATATGGGTAATGTATACTATGACCAGAAACAATATACCAATGCCATTAACGCTTACCAGAAAGCATTAGAACTGAGCGAGAAGAAAGGTGATGACCTACAGGTTACCCGGGTGCTAAGAAACATTGCCCAAACCTACCTCGATTTAAATAAACCAAGTAAAGCCAGAAATACCATAACCCAAGCAATAAAAATTGCACTGAGAAGTAACCAAAATCAGTTACTTGCGGACTTATATAACACCCTTGGCAACATTGAACGCCAGGATAATAACTTTGACCTGGCGCTAACCCATTATAACACCGCAAAGGAAAAATATAAGCAAAACTTAAATGCCGATGGCGAAGCGCTTTGCCTTAGAAAAATAGGTGAGATTTACTCACTCCAAGGAAGATACAGGGACGCAAAAGTAAATATAACCCAATCAATACGTATTGGAAAAAGCGTTGGCAACCCATACCTTGTTTTGCTCGGAACCCTAGCACTAAGCGATGTTGAAAAGGCACAGGGTAAGTTCCAGAACGCCTTAACCCTTTACCAAAAATATGTTTACCTTAAGGATAGCATTGAAGATGCCAAACGCAGCGAGGCAAACATTGATGCACATATCAACCTGGAACTGGATAAAACCAAGACTGAAATAAAACTGATTGAAGCCGAGGTAGAAGCATTGCGAACCAAGGTTGAACTCGATAGGGAACGCATAAACAAGCAAAAAGCACAGCGCAATCTCCTGGTAACAGCAGTAATTTTTCTGCTTTTTATTGCATTTGGGAGTTTCTACCTTTTCAACCAAAAAAAGAATTTAGCCCGACTCCAACGGGAGAAATATGAGGAGGAGGAAAGGATAAACCAAAAATTAAAGCAATACCAGGCGGAGCTTGAACAAAACATTAAAACCAAGGATAAACTGTTTTCCATTGTAGCTCATGATTTACGAAGCCCCTTCACCGCTCTTGTAGGTCTTTCGGAGATTTTGGCCACTAAAGCCGATGAACTCCCGCCCTCCGAGGTGAAAGAGTTTAGCAACCACATACACCAGTCAGCCTCAAATGTACTTGCACTCACTGAGAACCTTCTTAGCTGGGCACGGAGTCAAACTGGCAAGTTAGTGTTAAATCAAGCATACATAAATATTTGCGAACTAATTAGCAAAGCTGTCGAAGTGGCATCGTTGCCTGCAGGTGAAAAAGAAATAAAAATCGAGGTAATATGCAATGAAACAGTGACCGCTTTTGCCGACTACGACACTCTACTAACCATAATCCGGAATCTGCTTAGCAATGCCATAAAGTTTACCCCAGGTGGAGGCAAAATTTCATTAAAGGCTTCGTCCGATAACCAAAAAGTGACAATTCAAGTAACCGATACGGGTGTTGGAATAGCCCCTGAAAATTTGAGTAACCTATTTCGGCTCGATGGTTTTACTACCAAGGGAACCAATTCCGAGAGCGGAACAGGACTAGGATTAATGCTTTGTAAGGAATTTGCCGAGGCTAATGGCGGCACCATAAGCGTAAGTAGTACCCTGGGAAAGGGAACAACATTTACAATAACTTTACCCGCAAAAAATGTAATGTATGACCAAGAAACCTGTTAAGTATAGCGAGGCTATTGAGGAGGTTGAGAGAATTATCAACCAAATAGAATCGAACGAACTTGATATTGATGAGTTAACGGAGAAAATCCGACGCGCCTCGGAACTACTAAAATTCTGCAAACAAAAACTTCACTTTACCGAGGAGGAAATTCAAAAAATTATTGACCAGATGCAGAAAGATGATGAGTAAAAAATGCTTTTTACTTGGATGCGGGCGAAAAATAATTTCCGCAAACGTTTCCATTAATACATAATTTTTCGTTTTTTTGCTTTAAGATCGGAATTGAAAAATGCCTTACAAAGTTTTAACAGCTTGTGGAAACATTCAACTTTTAGAAGATATTCAACGAATATTCAGCCTTGCCGACGATGATTTTACGGTAAGTAATATTCTTGATTCCGAGCGTATTATTTCAACTATCACCAACAACAACCCGGACATTATCCTTTACGATATCCACTTTGCCAACAAGGCTGCCGCCGATGTGCTATCAATCATAAAGGCCGACCCGGCTACATCTAACATCCCCATACTGGCCATTGCCGATTTCTTACAACCGGAACATATACAATCGCTATTCCACGCCGGTGCCGACGACTTTATTGGCTTGCCAATAAACACCCCTGAACTTATCCAACGAACAATGGTAGGGATTCAGCGCGGACGTATGCTGAAAAAACTCAAAACCCTATCGGAACAGTTCGACAGCATCACAACTGCCATCAGCCAGGCGGGTAACTCAGTAATTATTATTAGCAATGCGGGCGAAATTACATGGGTTAATGAGGGCTTTAAACGCCTTTATGAATGTAGTGTTGATGAGTTTAAAGCAACCTTTGGCCAAAACCTTTTCTCCGAAACCATAAATAAAACAACTGCTGAAGCTATTAGAAAATGTATAGCTGGGGAATATGTGGTTTACGAAAGTAAATGGGTTACTCCCATGGGCAAGGAGAAATATATTCAAACCAGTCTAACACCTGTTTTTGATGACTTGCAGAACCTGAGCTACATTGTAGCCATTGAAATGGATATTACCGACCTTAAGTTAATAGAGAAAGACCTAGCCGAAAAGAATGAACATCTCCAAAGCATAATGGAGAACCTTGAGAATGCCAACAAAATCCTAGAGGAACAACAAAACCAAATTCAGAAACAGTCCGAATTGCTTGCAGAGGAAAAACAAAAAACCGAGGCCTTGCTGCTAAATATTTTACCACTTGAGGTTGCCAACGCCCTCCAGAAAAAAGGGATATATAAGCCTAAAAAGTTCAAGGAAGTTTCGGTTTTGTTTGCCGACTTTGTTGGATTCTCAAAAATAAGTGTGGCATACGAGAATATTGATGAGTTCCTTAATGTCCTGAGCAGCTACTTTGAAGCATTCGACGAAATAGTTACCCAGCGCTATATTGAGAAGATTAAAACGATAGGCGATGCATACATGTGCGTGGGAGGATTGCCAAGAACCAACCATAGCCACCCGTTCGACACTGTGCTTGCAGCACTTGAACTCCAACGCTACACTAAAGCAAGAAACATTGAGGAGGCGCAGGTCAATAAGCCTACCTGGTCAATACGTATTGGTATTCACTCTGGCAGTGTGATAGCTGGGGTTATTGGTAAACACAAATTTGCTTACGACATCTGGGGCGATACGGTTAACGTGGCTAGCCGAATGGAAACAGCATGCGAACCAGGGAAAATTAATATTTCAGAGACTACATACTCGTACATCAAGGATTACTTTATTTGTACCCCTCGAGGTAAAATTCCTGCCAAGAATATCGGTGAAATTGAGATGTTCTTTGTGGAAAGAATAAAACCAGAATTCTCCGAGGATGCCGATGGTTTTATTCCCAATAATGCTTTACGAAAGATAGTTTCCTCGCTATAAACCTTTACTCCTGATCCATTTCGCTAACATTGGTAAAGCTGAAGGGAAGTAGTTGCTTTACATCATCAATTTTGATAATCTTTCCCGCTCCTACCATATAAATGGTATATGGTTTATTGGATATCATCTGATATTCCAGCATTACTTGCCTACACGCACCGCATGGCGATACCGGACTTACGGTAATCCCTTTCTCGTTCGATGCAACAACAGCTAATGCTTTAATTGGAACGTTAGGGTATTGCGCACCCGCGTAGAAAAGGGCTACTCGCTCTGCGCACAGACCTGAGGGGTATGCACCATTTTCCTGATTACTCCCGGTAATTATTACCCCGTTGTCCAGTAAAACTGCTGCTCCAACCCTAAAATGGGAGTAAGGTGAATAGCTGCCAGCCAAAGCTGCTTTAGCTTGTTCTATCAAATCTTTCTCCCAATCCTTTAATTGATTGGTGTCGTGAAACTCAGTATAATCAATTGTTAGCATTGCCACATATTTTTAATGCACTCCCAACAAAAAAGGGAGTGCATCAAATGTAAGGATTTTTAGATAATATCGTACTTACAGATTTAATTTTCTTGGTTTAACCATATTTTCAGGGGCAAGAATGGTATCGAGCTGCTGTTTGGATAGTAAACCCTTTTGCAAAACAAGGTCATACACACTTTTATTGGTTACCAAAGCCTCCTTGGCAAGCTGGGTTGATGCTTCATAACCAATGTAAGGATTTAGGGCTGTTACCAGACCAATTGAGTTGTGCACCATACTCCTACAGCGCTCCTCGTTTGCAGTAATTCCATCAATACAACGATATTTTAACGTATTCATGCCATTCTTAAGCATCTCAATTGATTCAAAAAGGCTCTGAACAATAACGGGTTCAAAAACATTAAGTTCAAGCTGACCTCCCTCGGCGGCAAGGGTTACGGTTAAGTCGTTTCCAATTACCTTGAAAGCAATTTGGTTTACCACCTCAGGAATTACAGGATTCACTTTGCCAGGCATAATTGATGAGCCGGGCTGCATGGGCGGTAAATTAATTTCATTTAAACCCGTTCGCGGGCCGGAGGACAGCAGGCGTAAATCGTTGGATATCTTGGAAAGCTTAATTGCTAGCCTCTTTACTGCCGATGAGTACATTACAAATGCACCGGTATCCTGGGTTGCCTCAACCAAGTTGGAGGCAAGTACCAGATCTAAGCCGGATATTTTACGTAAATGCTTTATTACTTTCTCCGGGTAATCGGGGTCCGAGTTTATACCCGTTCCAATTGCGGTAGCCCCCATGTTAACCTCTAGGAATAGCCGTACATTCTGATTCAAGCGCTCCACCTCTTCGGAAAGGGTAACCGCATAAGCCTCAAACTCCTGACCAAGAGTCATGGGAACAGCATCCTGAAGCTGTGTTCTTCCCATTTTTATTACATGGGCAAACTCTTTTGCCTTTGCTCTAAACGATTCAATCAGGGATTCAAGAACTCTTACCAGTTTTTTGTTTGAGTTGATAAGCGCAATTTTAACAGCAGTAGGGTAAGCATCGTTGGTTGACTGCGACATATTCACATGGTTCAGTGGATGGCAGTACTGATACTCCCCCTTTGAATACCCCAAATGTTCCAGTGCGCGGTTAGCAATAACCTCGTTGGCATTCATATTTGTGGAGGTACCCGCCCCACCCTGAATCATATCAACCACAAACTGATTGTGGAACTTCCCATTGGTTATTTCAGTGCAAGCTTTAATTATGGCGTCTTTAATGGTGGGTTCAAGTAAACCTAGTTCATGGTTTGCCTCGGCAGCAGCCTGTTTCACCATTGCAAGAGCATCAATTAAATCGGGGTAAAAGTTCAGGGTTACCCCGGAGATGTTAAAATTCTCCAATGCCCTTAGGGTTTGCACTCCATAGTAGTACTCGGCAGGCACTTCCCTCTCTCCAAGCAAGTCGTGCTCAAGGCGGGTCGCACCTGATTCGTACTGGCTAGCAGGGTTCACCATACGGTTGTTGGCATACCTCATTCGCCGCTGCATAACCCGGGTAATATTGGTAAGTACCTTGAGTGCAATTGCAGGATTTGCATTCAAATCCTCAACCCTCAGGAGTAAAGCCTTTGTTGGAGCTATAGCCCTTGCCGATGTAGAATGAGTAGATTCTGAGGCTAGAACCCCTTCGCCAAGGAAATCGCCCTTTGAGAATTGGGTTAGCTTAAGCTCAACTCCATAAGGATTGCTCTTAAAAAGTTCAACCTGCCCCTCATATATCACCAGAATGCCCTCGCGTTTATTATTCTCAATGAACAACATGCTTCCGGTAGGGAATTCCCTTTCAACAATCCCTTTGACAAGTGTATTCAGTTCCTGCTCACTCAATCCCCTGAAAAGTTCTATATTACTCAGAAAATCAACATAACTCTTTCGACTCATTTCCTTATTATTTAAGTTTCACATAAAAAACTAACACAAAACTAAGTAAGCTTGTTTCTTTTTGTTCATACAAATTACAAACATTTTACTTTTTATAATTGTTTAACATAAAAAAGAAAGGGCACTGCATGATAGCAGTACCCTACCAACCCATGAAAACAAAAACACTACTCTTTATTAACTGTTACATCAAATTCCACTTCGGTACTTTTTAATAAATGATTTTCAATAATTGCTTGTTCGTTAAAGTAAGTGATAATATGATCGAGCATAACTGCCTGCGATGAACCTGTTGCAGTGTGCTTGTAGATATTTGTGGCCAAAAGCTTAATCTGGTTCTGGTTGGCAATAAGTACCTGAATGGGGTCGAGTTCACCAAGTTTAAATTTACCTTCAATCTTGCGCAGCTCATCAAGGTTTGTGCTGATGTAGCCCATTAAATCGTTGTACGATTTGGTTGCCGGGTTATTTCTACGCGAAACTATTGCAATTACCTGCATGGTTTGAGGGTCAATTACAGGAGCTCCGCTATTCCCATAGCAAGTTAGGCCATCGAGCTGAAGATACCTAACTCCCTGCTTATTGGAGAAAGCGGACGAAACTATTCCTGTTTTTATGGAAAGGTTTTGCCCTACTCCATTAAAACCAATAATTGCCACAGGCATGCCAATTGGGTAATTCCATCGTTCGCACAGCGATAGGCTTGGAATATCCTGAAATTCAGCAAAATCAATATTAAATACAGCGTAATCGGCTTGGTTATGGGTAAACCCAATCCTAAGGTCATCAATGAACTCTTTGTAATCCAAACGCATGGAAGCCTTTGGGGTATTTGCGTCAGCCTCAACAAAACGGATTTCTACCTTTTGGGCGCCTTTTACGTAAAAGGCTTGCTCACAGGTTACAAGCGATTTATTGATCTTAAATCCACTCAACGTGTCAATGAGCACACCGTGCTCATTGTAAAAGTTCAGACAACAAACCGATGCTGAACATTTTTCCCAAACCTGACTGTACATGGTTTTTTAAATTTATAATGTTAAAGTTTTTACTAGCGTTACTACAAAAATTAGGGTGATGATGAAAAAAATGATGAACACCCCAATGTCAATTTTATTCTTTTTTACAAGCTTGAACATAGCATTATTGTTTTGCTCCTTGCCAAATATACGGTAGTTATCCTCGGAGAGTAACGTGTCAAACGTGTCAATAAATTTTTAAGAAAACCCTTTACAACCCGATTTATAGATATCTTTAAAATCCTTACATTTGAGACATCAAAAGCAGTTCGGCAATGGATTTACATAAACAGCTTATTGAAGCCGTTGAGAAGCGTTTTGGTAAAAAGATATCGTACCAACGCGACTGTAAAACCTTGTCGGAAAAAGTATTTGAGCATACACACGAGTATATAAGCCCGGCAACCCTCCGCCGGCTTTTTGGGTTCCTGAAAACGAATTCTAAACCAACACGTGTCACACTCGATATTCTTGCACGCTATTGCGGGTATAGCCACTGGCAAGACTTTGTTGAAAATCAGATTAAGGCGAGTGTTACCTCTAAAACAAACATACCGGAGCTTTGGAGTTTAATTACCACAAATACACTGGAGGTAAACCACCATAGCATTCGTTCAATACAAATAAAATCCGGAATCCCATTTGAAAAAACCGTAAGGCGAACATATCTGGAATCGTTGCTTAATCACTTTGTAAGTTCAAACTACACAGCATTGGCAATTGTGGCGCCAGGCGGTTATGGAAAATCTACTTTCATTGCCCACTGGTACTTAAATAACCCTAAAGTAAAAAAACAGCAAATAATACCCATCATCATTTCGGCATCAAAACTTGAAAACTATGCGTTTTCAGAGCTAAATATCGATGAATGGTTGTGGGGTCAAATTGGCATTAACCCATTTTCTATCCCAAATTTAAAAGATGAGCTCAAAAAACTGCCTGGCTCGGTTGTATTCATAATTGATGCCCTTGATGAGGTTACCCTTACAGGCACTAAACTTGAAAGAACACTTAAAGGAATACACGAACTGGCCAAAGAGTTTTCAGAATCGGCCAACACCAAGCTGATTATTACATCAAGGTATGCCACTTGGAAATCGCTGCAGGGTTATCTTATAAACCCAGAGGTTTGGCTGAACATTGATCAATCCAACTTCAACTCCGATAACGCCAATATCCCTCCCCTTTCGTACGATGAAATGCAAACAGTTCTTGATAACACTGTGAACGAAGGGAAAAAGGAACGCTTGCTCATATTCGAGTTACCGCCCTTGCTACGCCAAACCATTTCGTACCCATTTTACCTACAACTTTTCATTAACAGCTACGGAAAGGCAACCTACCAAACCCTTTCCGACCCACTGAATATCCTCAACGAGTTTATCAAACAAAAAGTATTTGATTCAATTTACCCTGAAGAGAAAGCCGATATTTTGAATGCCATTGCCAAAGAATGGTTGGAAAACTCTGGTGCAATCACCAAGCAGCAGCTTAAAAAGCTCTACCCCATAAACCTAAAAACTGCAGGCAACTACTTTGACGCTTACCATGATTTACTTTCGTTCGGAATTATTTCTGAAGAGAAGGTGTATTCCGATTCACTAGGCTACTCAACTCTTGTTTCCATAAGCAATAATAATATATTAACATCGCTTATTGCACAAAAACTAATTAAGGAGTACGGCTTTAACGAGAAATTAATCAATGCAACAAAAAATCTCTTTTCACTAAACGAGATTTACCCAAAATTGATTGGATACATATTTAGCATTAGCTTTAATGAACGTAAGGTTGCTTTTCTTAAGGATTTGTTCCAACTATTTTTGCCCGATTACATCACGGAGCTCACCAATACCCTCACGCTATGTTTAAAACGCGATGAATCACTATTCAAGGATTTGCTTCCTCACCTTCTCAAAAATAGAGAATTAGAGAGGGAGTTATTGCTCATAAGTCCCGATTTGAATGGCACCTCATCAACCTATAGGAAAATACTAGAACAAGTGCAACCCTCAAGCCCTTACTACAAGGATTCAAAAATAGCAATGGATTACTGCAACCTTATAGGTTTGGAAATCTCGCAAATTAACAATAGCAATGAGTGGATTAATAATTTTATTCTGACTGAGCAAAGTTCAGCCAGAATTGCAGGTATGTGGTTCTGCCTTAATATTTTCTTTTCATCTAGTTCAAAATCCGAACTAATGGTAAAGAAAGCTTTAGAATTCTATAAAAGTATCAATTCCGCCAATGCTAAGCTTGAATTTAGGGAGTCGGTTTTACCGTTAGTTTTCATTGATAAGCGCTTTTTCCCACTTCAAGATATTTTCATAGAGCCCTTAAATCACTCGGCACACCAAAAAGCGTTGGACTCTATCATTTATGAGTTTACCGATATCACTAAAAATCGTACCCCATTTACTCCGGAAAAGCATCATCAACTTATGCAAAACTACAGCCAGCTCAATCCCAGCAGGAACCATTTTGCAATAGTACTCGGAGAACTAGCACGCTCAATATCGTACTTTTACGAAAGCAACCTGAACGATGCACATACCTGTATAAGGAACTCCATTGAACTTTGTGGAATATCGGGTTACCGCTTACAGGAAATGGTATTGATGAACATACTTGGTCAAACCCTAATACGACTAGGCGAAACAAACTATGGAAAATCGTTTGTTTCATATGCCGAAACTCTTTCTGAAAAATCGGGTGTTAAGGTGTATTCTGAGCATTTTGTGTGTGGTAGTTAATAAGCTCAACTATTGGGTAGCGCAAGTATTGCGATATTTTAAACCCATACTCCTCACCAACCGAATCAAGAACCTGACTAAAAAGACATCCTACGGAACCGGTTACACCAATTGATAAGTCGGATAGATTCTCAAAAACCGCAAAGTGGTACCTGTAAAGGGCTACAAACGATTCCTTTACAATAGAGTATATATGCTGGTTATGTATATTCTCAAGAATAAAAGGTACAAACGATGCAAGGTATGCCGATGGGCGGGGTGCACTATAAACCATATTGAGCACATGGCTTAGCTCAACATTGTACTGTTGCTCAAGTTTTTGGGCTAAACCAACATCAAGTGTTTTGTAATGATATGCACGAAGCAACAGCCGTCCCATGTAAGCTCCACTACCCTCGTCACCCAGAACAAATCCAAGCGAGGGGGTTCGGTTATTAAGCCGTTCGCCATCGTAGTAGGCAATATTTGAGCCAGTTCCAAGGATTACAACAATACCGGTTTGGCGCTTAAATAGCGCCCGGGCTGCCCCTAAAGCATCGGTAACTGCATGGATTTTGGCGTTGCTAAAAAAAACACCCAGATACCTTGCCACATCCTGTCCCCTTTCATGCACTCCGCATCCTGAACCGTAAAAGAAAATCTCCTTTACCTGTTCTGGATTGATTTGCTTGGGGAAATTTTGATTTAATGCGCTTAAAAAATCTTCCTGCCTATTAAAGTATGGACTTAACCCAATGGTTTCGAAACTTGCAATGGGCTTGCCGTGTTCTATGATTCTCCAATCGGTTTTTGTAGCTCCGCTATCGGCAATAATTATCATTTTATGCTTTTTACTTTTACTTTTTTCAAAACTAAAAAATTCATCGGATTTACACCAATACCATCAACTCTGGCCGAGGTAAACCTAACCACTTTATCGTAGTACAAAGGTATAACTATGGCTTTTGATGTAACAATAGAATCGAGGCTATGGTAGTATGGTAATCGTTGGTTGTAACTGGAAAGCGACATTGCTTTGCGATAAAGCAAATCGAACTGCACACTGCTGAAATGGCTATAGTTTGGGCCATTAGGTGCAAAATTATCTGTTAGGAAACAAGCCAGGTAGTTTTCCGGATCGGGGTAGTCAGCTATCCAAGACCCTCTGAAAACAGGAAGTTTCCCATTTGCAAGCATTTCGCGGTATGCTGCTCCTGGTAACACATCTATATTGAGTTTTATGCCTACCGTGCTAAGCTGGCTCTGAATGTACTCAAACAAATCGAGGTAATCGTCGGTGGTTGAAACTGTTATTTCAGGTAAAGGGTTCTTGGTATTGTAACCCGCTTGCCCCAGCAAATGCATTGCCTGCAACGGGTTGTAGGATAAGCCGTAATTTACATCCTTAAAACCAGGCATGCCGGAAGGAACAAATCCTCCATAAGCCGGATAGCCAAGGTTGCTCCGAAGGTAAAGCATCATTTTCTCCTTATCAAAAGCCAAAGCAATAGCTTTACGTACCCGCTCGTCGAGCAAAAATCGTTGGTTACTGGGAAGTTTTGTAGAATCAACAAGTATCCCAATGTATTCAGTATTTAGGTATGGGCCTGTAATCATTTTAACCTTAGCGGAATACTTGGGATTTAGCTTACCCGAACGGGTAAGAAGTTCATCCTTTGATGCTGCGTTTACCCCTGAAAGAAAGTCGATTTTACCATTCAAAAATTCAAGAAATTCCGACTGCTTATCGGGAATAAATGAAATGGATACAGCTTCGAGGTAAGGTAAGCGGATCCCCTGCTCATCAACCTCAAAGTAATTTGGGTTTTTGCGTAATACAAGCTTTTCCCCATCGCGCCAAAACTTCAGGTAAAAGGGGCCGGTACCAACTGGGTTGTGACCAAAATCCTTACCATAAAAGGAAACCGCTTCGTGAGGTACAACATAGCAGTATGGCATGCACAACATTCCAAGAAAGGGCGGGAAAGGCTTTTTAAGTTTCAATACCAAAGTACTATCGTTAGGAGCATGGCAACCATTCACATAGTTTGGGTTCTCCTTATCGAGCACGCTTAACACCCACATTCCAGGCGAAGCTGTTGTGGGGTTGAGTATTCGGCCAAAGGAGTAAACAAAATCTTGGGCTGTAACGCGTCGCCCTTTGCCTGATTTGAAAACAGGTGAATCATGGAAATATACATCGTTGCGTAATAAAAATGTGTAGGTTAACCCATCGGGGGAAATAGACCAACGCTTTGCAATGGAAGGCTCAACAGTTAGCGAATCGGAAAACTGAACAAGACCGTTGAATATCTGGCTCACCGGCCAAATTAATGCAAGATTACGGGCATAAGCGGGGTCAAGCGAGGTTATTCCTTTACTCTCGTTATACCTGAATACATTTGTGGTTAACCTTTCAGTTTCAGTTGAGCAGGATATTATCAATAAATATGATATGAAGCTGAATGCTTTGGATAAGGACAGATTCATACGCTAAATTTTTCACTCAAACCTACGAATTTTATGGAATTGTTTGGTGCTTTAGGACATAAATCCGTGTAAAAATAAAGACGGAACCGAAAATACGGCTCCGTCCTTACACCCTAACTAACCTAAATCAACTAAACCTAACCAACTATTAACCCTAAAACCTATACTTGAAAAACTACTTTTATAACGCAAAAATACAACCATAGTTTCACAAAATTCAGGCCAAAAACGATGATATAAAACACCTTTTTTGAATGGCTTGTATATACTGATATTCAGCAGTATATGTTTTAAAACACATGTGATTTTTTAACGATTATTAACCCTTAGGTTGGATATAAAATTTTGCAAAGCCGAAGCTGAATTTAACGATTTAACAGGGGGTAAACCTGCAAGCTTACGGGCATAATTGAGTTTGTCAATTTCCAAACTTTCATCCTCAAATCCAAAAAGGTACCTGAAAGCAATGGCAGTTTTTAGAGTTGTTGGCCTACAGCGGATAGTCAGCTTAGAGTGTCGCCCCGGGTGTATGTGGATGTAATATTCATCGTTTTGTCCTAATCGAATAACCCAGCACTGACCATCGCTTAGATAAATGCTTTTGAACGTAGTTTCAGGTAAGCCAAGCCAGTGTTTAAAATCATCAACATTGGCTACACCCAAATCCATAAAATATTTCTTAACCTCATTTACTATTGTGTAAACAGGAAGCTCACCAATGTAAAAATCGAGCAGAGTCCCTCCAATATACCCTAAAAGCTCATTTAGCTTGCCACCTCCTTCCCCTCTGATTAGCTGAATTTGATTGCATACAAAACCACAATGGTGCTTCCAAGGGTTGAAAGCAATAGGTTTATGCTCCTGTACGCATACCACCTGTCCGTTTTGATATTTAACAGGCATATTTATTAAGCAAACTACCTGTTGATTTGTTTAATTTGTGGCAAATTAAGAAAATTATGAACAAGGTTATAGCATTATCACCCATATTTCGGGGATTAACTGAGAATGAAGTAGCCCATCTACTAAATGAAACACCCCACACCATTCGCTCATTCAGTAAAGGGCAAACCATAGCCCAGCGAACCGAAGAGGTCCGAAATTTGTGCATTTTAGTTGAGGGGAGCGTAAAGGGCGAAATGGTTGACTTTTCTGGAAAAATTCTAAAAATTGAGGAGATGCATGCTCCAATGCCAATTGCCCACGCTTTTCTTTTTGGCGAAAACAACAGGTACCCTGTTGATGTTATTGCCTTGGAAAACTGCAAACTGCTGTATATCCCTAAAGCTGAGTTTCTTGGGCTGATGCAGAAAAACGCAAAGGTGCTAACCAATTACCTTAACTCCATATCAAACCGGGCTCAATTTCTGTCAAACAAGCTTTGGTTTCTTTCATTTAAAACCATTAAGGAAAAAATAGCGCACTACCTGTTAAACCTATCAAAAAGCGAAATTAGAACCACGCTCATTCTACCAAAATCGCATCAGGAATTGGCAGAGTTTTTTGGCGTAACGCGCCCTGCCTTGGCAAGGGTTTTCTCCGAGATGCAGGATGAGGGAATTATTCATATCAACCGTCGTGAAATAACCATTCTTAACCGCAACAAGTTGCTGGAAATGATAAAATAGCTACCGGTAAAAGTTTTTAGTAAAAGCACCATTGGGCCTTTTACCATGAACAACCCATAACCAGGTAGCATAAATAAAACCTAAGCCATAACCGTATAGCTGAACCCATGCTGCCACTATGCTTAATATTGCAACCGTGAGCGAATTTCCTTTTAACAAGGAGTCGAACATTATTGCAAAAGTGTATAGCAAGGGCAACGTTAATATAATGGGGAAAGCCCATGAAAGCAGAATAGCTGCACTCATTACCAACACAAATCCCGAGGGTAAAAGGTGAACCATCTTAAGTGAGCCCTTATGATTTTTGCTTAGATTTATGCGAGCCATACCCGAGTTGAAAACCTGTTTGAAAAACTTTCGGAAGTCGGTTCTGCGTTTATGGTATACAAAGGCTTTAGGGAAAAGCCTGCTCGTAAAACCCTTCTCGAAAAGTCTTAAACTTAAATCCACATCTTCACCAAACCTCATGTTTGAAAAACCACCAACCGAATGGAAAACTTCGGCATTAATGCCCATGTTAAAGCTACGTGGAGTAAAACGCTCCAGCTTTACCCTTCCCCCTCGAATACCCCCAGTTGTAAAAAATGAGGTCATGGAGTAGCCAATAGCCTTTTGAACATTGGTGAAGGAGGGGTGAGTGGCATCGGGGCCCCCAAAAAAATCAACATATTCTGCCGCAAGTTCCTCCTCAACACGGGTAAAGTAATTGTTAGGGATTATGCAATCGGAGTCAAAAAAGATTAAGTACTCCCCTTTTGCCCTTTCGGCACCATAGTTTCGTGTTAGCCCTGGGCCAGTGTTTTCCTTGAAGTAATAATTAATTTTTAACTCAGAGGCGAATTTGTTTACTATATCGCTACAGGGAACAGTTGACCCATCCTCAACAATTATTACCTCAAAACTATTATATCCCTGACCTGCAAGGCTTTGAAGTAATTCCTCTACCTCACCAGGGCGATTATATACCGGTATAATAACAGAAAAATGCATAGTTACTAACTTAAATTACGAAGATACTACTATTTGAATTATCATTAGTCACCATAAATATGCCATACACCATAAGAAAAATTTATTTAGACAATAAGTTTTCGCAAATGTTTAATCGAAGTATAAAAAAAATTTATCAAAAAGAACAATTTTTAATTTTTGTTAATATATTCGAATGTTTAAAAATCAATCATTGGCATGAGGCAATTGAAGATAATTAAACAGGTTACTAACCGAGAGGCTGTCTCGCTTGACAAGTACCTTCATGAGATTGGAAAGGTTGATTTGCTAACAGCCGAACAGGAGGTAACGCTTGCCAGGAAAATTAAAGAAGGCGACCAGGAAGCACTGGCAAAACTCGTAAAAGCCAATTTAAGATTTGTAGTATCGGTTGCAAAGCAGTACCAGAATCAAGGATTAAGCCTACCCGACCTGATCAACGAAGGTAACGTTGGATTAATTAAGGCTGCCCAGCGCTTTGATGAGACAAGAGGCTTTAAGTTTATATCATATGCCGTTTGGTGGATTAGACAATCCATACTGCAAGCCCTTGCCGAACAGGCACGAATTGTAAAATTGCCACTTAACAAGATTGGTTCTATAAACAAGGTAAACCGTGCATTAGCCGAGTTAGAGCAACGCTTTGAAAGGGAGCCTACCATTGATGAGCTATCCGAAATGCTAAACCTTGCACCAGATGATGTTAAGGAAGCCCTTAAGGGCAACAACCGTCATTTATCAATGGATGCCCCAATTACTCAAGATGAAGAAGGAAGCATGTACGATGTACTCCTTTCTCCCGACTCTCCCATGCCTGATAAGGGGCTACTTAACGAGAGTCTACGCAAAGAGATTGAACGAGCATTATCGACACTCTCGCCTCGCGAAGCAAATATCATCAGGTTGTACTTTGGCTTAAATGGGAAGCATCCTCTCACCCTTGAAGAGATAGGCGAAGAGTTTGACCTAACTCGCGAACGAGTTCGGCAAATTAAAGAAAAAGCGCTCAAGCGCTTAAAGCAAACTACACGAAGCAAAATACTCAAAAGCTACTTAGGATAGCCAATTACTTAACGGCCCATCGGGTCGTTTTTTTTTATTTTTAGCTACTTTTGCAAAAAACAAGATAATGATGACACGTTTAGTAGCCCCATCGATGCTTTCGGCCGATTTTGCCAACCTTTCATGCGACATTGAAATGGTAAACAAGAGCCAAGCCGACTGGTTTCACCTGGATATTATGGACGGAGTATTTGTTCCCAACATATCGTTTGGTTTCCCAGTAGTTGAGCGAATAAAATCTCTGGCTACTAAACCATTGGACGTTCATCTAATGATAGTTGACCCCGACCGTTACCTTGAGCGTTTCCGCGAGGCTGGCGCCGACTGGCTAACCGTTCACTACGAAGCTTGCACACACCTTAATAGGACTCTTTCACGTATCAGGGAACTTGGAATGAAGGCAGGTGTTTCAGTTAATCCACACACACCCGTTGAACTGCTAACCGATATTCTTGAATACGCCGATTTGGTTTTAATCATGTCAGTAAACCCCGGGTTTGGCGGACAAAAATTCATACCCAACAGCATTGGTAGAATTGAACGATTAAGAAAGCTTATCGACCAAAAAGGGCTATCAACCCTGATAGAGGTTGATGGTGGCGTAGGCCCAAGCAACGCCCGTGAACTTTACCAAGCAGGGGCAAACGTGCTTGTAGCCGGAAACGCAGTTTTTAAGGCCGATAATCCGTTGGCAGCAATTGAGATGATAAAGAACGCCTAAAAACCGTCAAGCCAGTTCAAGATAATTTTCATTCCGTAAGGAGTCATAATAGATTCTGGGTGAAATTGGACTGAGCAGATATCATATTTTTTATGACATAACGCCATAATCTGATTGTCGTAATCAATGGCAGTAACCGTTAAACAATCAGGTAGATCAATGGGATTAACTACCCATGAATGGTACCGACCCACTTCAATAGTACTTGGTATATCACGAAAAATATAATGCTTTGGCTCAAGTATTTTAATCGGGGTTTGTATTCCGTGCAAAACTTCAGGCAAATTGAGCAGTTTAGCCCCAAAATATTCAGCAAGAGCCTGATGCCCTAAACAAACGCCGAAAATCTTTTTTTTTGAGTGGTAGTTATCAATTACATTCATTAGTAAACCCGATTCTTTGGGTAATCCGGGTCCGGGCGAAAGCACAATTCCGTCGTAACTATTAATGCTGGCAAGTTTTAGAGCATCGTTACGAATAACATCAACGATAAAGCCACCGGTTAAATCGATATAATGGTAAAGATTGTAAGTAAACGAATCGTAATTATCCAGAAGCAATATTTTAATCATACCGATAGCCAACTATTAAAAATGAAATTCTTACAAAAATAATCTTATTCATTCTTTTGAATTGTTAATTACTTTACTTAATATTGCAAAACAAGGAAGAAAAGAATGAGAGCAATAAACAACAACTACTTTTACAGCTACTACTTCTACTTTAGTAATTGTGGGCTGGGTAATTGTTGTATATTATAAAAAGGTATAACCAGTTAACAATAAACCAGCCCCGCAATAGCGGGGCTTTTTTTATGAGTAAACGCATCTACATACAACCCACTACAAGGGTAACCTCATGTAAGGTTATGTTTTACTATTACTTTTTCTACTTCCCCTAACCAGCGGGCTCAACTACTCCATTTATTTAATGATACTAATTGAGCCCTGCCAGAAACAGGGCTTTTTAATTTAATAAAACTTAATGCAAATCAAATGCAACCAATAAAAGTAGCAATACAGGGTTTCAAGGGCGCTTTCCATCAGGATGCAGCGGAACTTTACTTCAATACACCTCTCGAACTGGTTGAATGCCTTACCTTCAAAGAGTTGGTTAACTCGGTTACCGAAGGACGAGCCGAAAAAGGTGTAATGGCAATTGAAAACTCATTAGTAGGAAGCATTTTGCAGAACTACACACTAATTCGAGAATCGGATTTAACCATTGAGGGGGAAGTTTTCCTGAGGATATCGCAGCACCTTATAGGTATAAGCGGTCAAAGGGTTGAGGATATAAAGGAGATTCACTCACATCCCATGGCAATTGCGCAATGCGATGATTTCATTCAGAGCATACCCCATGTAAAAGTATTTGCAACCCACGACACTGCCCTAAGTGCAAGGGATATTGCTTTGAACCAAATAAAAGGTGTTGCTGCCATAGCAAGCGAAAGAGCGGCAAGGGAATACGGATTGGAGGTGATTGCCAGTTCCATTGAATCGAACCTTAACAACTATACCCGCTTTGTTGTCTTAGGTAAAACTTCAAAACATTCCTATAGCTCTGCAAATAAAGCAAGTGTCGCATTTTCACTTGCACACAAGGTTGGCAGCCTACAGGCAGCACTACAATCATTTTCCCGCTATGGTGTAAACCTAACCATGTTGCAGTCGTTGCCACAAGGTGGCAACCCATGGGAATACTACTTCCATACCGATGCTGTTTTCCGTCATATCGACGATTTTGAGTTAGCCCTAGACTCATTAAAAACCATTGCTAACGAGGTTAAGGTTCTTGGAATATATACAACTGGCATTAAAACAAATTAATGATGGTATGGAACTAAAGAATTTAACCATTGCAGTTATTGGCTTAGGCCAAATTGGGGCTTCACTGGCAGCAGGATTAAAGGGTAAGGTTAATACCATCGTTGGTTTTGATATTGACCCCCTTAACGAGGAGTTTTGCATGAACGCTGGTATTATTGACACTTCCAATACACTGGAGGAGATTTGCCAAATGGCAGATGTTGTTGCAATAGCAACACCAGTTGACCAAGTAATGCCAATTGCATCAAGAATACTTAGTGCAAGTGGTAAGCCATTAGCTGTGTTCGATGTTGGATCTACAAAATCAATAATAAATATTGTACTCTCAACCCTTCCAGAACGGAGTAAATTTGTTTCGTCGCATCCTATGGCTGGAAGTGCAGAACAAGGTGCAGTAAATGCAAGCGCAAGCCTATTTAGGAATAAACTAGTTTACATATGCGATGAACACCTTTGTAGCAAGCAGGCGGTAGAATTAATTACAGGGCTATGGGATTTACTGGGTGCAAGAGTTGAATTTATTGACTCCAACCAACACGACAAGCTAATGGCAAACGTATCGCACCTACCACAACTGGTGTCGTATGCCTTGGCAATTGCTTCAGTAAATAGAATTGGCTCTTTAAATCAAACAATGGAGGCTGCATCCAGCGGATTTGATTCCATGACCCGCTTGGCAAAAAGTAGCGCTAGCATGTGGCTACCCATAGTTAAGCAAAACAAGGAGAACATCCTCAGCGCAATTGTCGAGTTCCAGAAACAACTCAATCGGATTGAATTGGCAATTAGGCAAAACGACGACCAAACGTTACAATGGCTTATAGTTCAAGCAAATGGCATACGAAAAGCATTTGAAAATCAACAAAATCAAAACATACTAAACCATGGCAAACGAAAAGTTAAAAACTGAAGAAGGCACTAACCCATCAATCCAAAAAGATGCCAAGCCACTGATTATTGCAGGGCCTTGCAGTGCTGAGTCGCCACAACAACTGGTAGAAGTGGCTCAGGAACTTAAAAAGAATGGGTTTGTTAACTACATGCGGGCTGGAGTATGGAAGCCGCGCACAACCCCTAACTCATTTGAGGGCTATGGAACTGAAGCCCTAATCTGGCTTAACCAGGTAAAGCAGGAAACCGGTATGCCCTTTGCCACCGAGGTGGCAACCGAGAGGCATGTTTACGAGTGCCTGAAGTTCGGTGCCGATCTGCTATGGATTGGTGCACGCACCGTTTCCAATCCCTTTGCTATACAGGAAATTGCATCGGCTTTGAGGGGTGTTCAAATCCCGGTTCTGGTAAAAAATCCGTTAAGCCCCGACCTAAAGCTCTGGGAGGGTGCAATTAACCGACTAAGGCTGGCAGGAGTAAAAGAGGTTGGCGCCATACACCGGGGGTTTACCGTTTGGCACGCATCGCCTTTCCGAAACTTCCCAATGTGGGAGGTAGCCCTACAGCTAAAAGCTAACAATCCTGAGCTCAGGGTTATTTCAGACCCTAGCCATATCTCTGGCGATGCGCAGTATATTGAGCTACTCTCAAACCGCGCAATCAACCTTGGATTCGACGGGCTAATGGTTGAAGTACATCCAAACCCTAAGATAGCCCTTAGCGATGCCAAGCAACAGCTAACACCCAATCAATTTAACTTGTTGATTAGCAATATTTTTGAGGCAAAACAGGCTAATACAGAGCTAATGAATGAGCTAAGAGCTGAAATTGATGCCTTGGATGAATTACTTGTTTGGGCATTGTCAAACCGGATGGCGATAGCAACTGAAATAGCCCGCGTTAAAAGTGAAACGGGTCAAAAAATCATTCAACCCGACCGCTGGAACGAGGTATTAAACAGGGTGATTGGGAAGGGACATAAAATGGGGCTCAGAACTGATTTTGTGAAAAGACTTTTTAATAGCATCCATCGCGAATCGTTACAAACACAGGAAGCAATCACCCAAAACAGGACTGAAATGGTAAAATTTGGTTAACTTTGGCATAATCCTTAAATGCAAGAATGGAAACCATTTTAATTGAAGGCCAAAACGGTAAATCAACAATAATTGTTGACGAAAGATTTGAGGAAGTTACCAAATATCTTCCTAAAAAAAAGCATTTCATTATTACCGACAAAAACATTGAAAAGTATTATGCCACGGTGTTTCCAGAGGCACCCTTTTTCTCAATTAATCCGGGTGAACCATCAAAACAGTTAGGGTATATTGAGAGTATTTACCGCTGGTTGTTGGAGAACAACGCCGATCGTAATAGCTTTATACTGGGAATTGGAGGAGGTGTAGTTTGCGATATTGCTGGTTTTGTGGCTTCCACCTACATGCGTGGGGTTGAGTTTGGGTTTGTGTCAACCAGCTTACTTTCACAGGTTGATGCAAGTGTAGGCGGCAAAAATGGGGTTGACCTTGATGGATATAAGAATATTATTGGAACGTTTACCCAGCCCCGATTTGTGCTTTGCGATACTCGCTTGCTAAAAACATTGCCCCACGAGGAACTTGTGAATGGTTTCGCCGAGATGGTAAAGCATGCCCTAATCTCGGATATCAAACTTTTTGAACAGCTTGAGCACGACTGTATTGCTCTGCTTAACCTAAATCAACCTGAAATATCAAAACATATAGCGGAATCCATTAGAGTTAAAGCAAGCATTGTTACTGCCGATGAACGTGAAAGCGGAATTAGAAAGCTGCTCAATTTTGGCCATACATGGGGTCACGCCGTTGAAACACTAACCGGAATATCGCACGGTAAGGCGGTTAGCATTGGAATGGAGTTTGCCTGCAGGCTCTCCATGGAGAAAGGACTTATTAGCAACAGGGACTACCTGAGAATTATTAACCTGCTACAATCATTTGGACTCCCAACCTGCATGAACATTGAACCCAGTAGGGTATTCAAAACTCTGGTAAAGGACAAAAAGCGGAATGCCAACAGTATCGACTTTGTTCTTTTAATGGGAATTGGAGTCCCTAAAATTGAAACAATGGCATTAGAGGAACTAAAAAAGTTTGCAGAATAAAGGTTATGATGCATGAAAGCTATCCGCCCCGATATATGTGTTAGTATAGGAAATGTTGATTTCCATGCAATTAGCAATTTGCTACCCAAACTTTCGCTTGCCGAAATCAGGATTGATTTGCTCAATTTGAACAGGGATGAGCTAAAGCTGCTATTTGGCTTACACGATAACCTTATTGCAACCTACCGGCCTAAAGAGTCAGAATTCGATGTAATGCTTAATCTCCTTACTGATACTATTGGGTATGGCGCAGCCTGGGTTGATGTTGATATTGACACGCCTACTGAAATTATCAGGGAAATAACAGCTATAGCCCAAGCCGCTAACTGCAAGGTAATAATCTCATACCATAACTATACTGAAACCCCTACATATGCTAGGCTAAAAAAAATTACTGAGAATGCCCAAACCTATGATGTATCTTTAGTTAAAATAGCCTGTATGGCTAACAGTACTAGCGATTGCGCCCGCGTCCTTTCCCTTTATGAAGAAAATACCAGAATAGTTGCTTTTTGTATGGGGCAGGTTGGAACAATTACTCGCGTTGCGGCTCCATTACTAGGCGCCCCGTTCACCTATGCAGCATTACCCGGAAATCAAACTGCACCGGGTCAGCTTGACTATATATACTTAGAATCCCTACTTGACTCCCTAAAACCCCTATAGTATGGAAACCTACGCAGTTTTTGGTAATCCTATACTGCACAGCAAAAGCCCACAGCTATTCAATAGCGTTTTCAGGGGAATGGGTATCGATGCCAAATACACCAGGATTCGCCCCAGAAGTGCACATGACCTAACCAACATCATCCTAAACTATAGTATTAAAGGTGCTAATATTACCACACCCTTTAAGGAAGATGTTATCAAATACCTGAACCATGTTAGCGATGAAGTAGCCGAAATACACGGGGTAAATACCATAACCAACCAGAACGGCAAACTTACCGGTTACAATACCGATTGGAACGGTGTTGTAAATGCTTTGGTTAACGCAGGTGTTACCCTAATAGGTAGGAAAGTGCTGGTATTAGGTGCTGGTCCAGCTGCAACAGCTGCTGTATATGGACTGAAAAAAGCAGGTGCAGTGGTGCATATTGCCAACAGAACCACCCAAAAAGCCATTGAAATAGGTAAAAGACTAAACGTAAATTACATAGATTTTGACGAAGTTTCCCATAAACTCTCCTACTTTGAGGTAGTAGTTTCGGCTTTACTCCCTAACGCAAACCCTTTTTTGGGGGTTAACATACCCCGAAATCTAGTTCTACTCGATGCCAATTACCGCCCTTCGAGCCTAAGCGAGCAATTTATGAGCTTTGGGTGTAGGGTAATTTCAGGTAAGCAATGGCTTATCCATCAAGCAGTGGAGGCGTTTAAAATTTTTACTGGTAAAGCGCCTGATGTTGAAATCATGAGCGTAGCGGTAGAAAATGAGTTAACACTTAACTACCTGAAAGCCCAATGGATACAAAGGGTAGATAATAAAAAATTGTTTACTGATTACGATTTACTTATATCGGCAAGCAACGATAATGAATTTAAGCAATTCTTGGATGAAGAAATTAGTAAAACCTTCGGCAGTTAAAGGGACGGTTCAAGCGCCAGCATCGAAAAGCGTTGCCCAACGGGCAATTGCATTGGCAACCTTGGCCGAAGGACAATCGATAATTTACAATGCAGGCAACAGTAACGATTGCCTTGCCGCCATCGACACTTGTAAGAAACTTGGTGCCCATATAGTGGGCGATGGGAGCAAACTAACCATTACGGGAGGCCCCAAAAGCCCTAATGATACATTGCATTGTGGCGAATCGGGGTTAAGCATCAGGATGTTTGCTGCCATTGCATCCATATTCAATACGCCCGTAACCCTTACCGGTAGCGGCTCATTAACCAACCGCCCAATGAACATGGTTACCGATGGTTTAGCGCAGCTTGGCGTTAGGTGTACCACTAACAACGGGAAGTTACCAATTACTGTTCAGGGACCCATACAGGGTGGATACATTACTGTAGATGGCTCACAAAGTTCACAGGCACTTACCGGCTTACTCATGGCTTCGCCTTTTGCCCAAAACGATGTAACCATTAAGGTTGATAACTTGAATAGCAAACCATATATCGACCTTACCATAGAAACCATGAAGGCATTTGGCGTTAGGGTTGATGAACTGCCAGGCAACACTTACCGCATAGCCGTAAACCAGAAATATAAAGCCAGTAATTTTAACGTGGAGGGGGACTGGAGTGGAGCCGCATTCATGCTGGTGGCTGGGGCAATTGCAGGTGAGGTTGAGGTTATAAACATTAACCCAAAATCGTTACAAGCCGATAGGGCTATAGTTGAAGCCTTACTGAGTGCCGGAGCTTCGCTATCGATTCGTGAAAACAGCATAGTAGCCAAAAGAGCCAACCTGAAGGCTTTCGATTTTGATGCACGTAACTGTCCTGACCTTTTTCCGCCACTTGTGGCGCTTGCAGCTAACTGCAATGGACAGTCAAAAATACTTGGGGTAAACCGTTTACACGGAAAGGAATCGGACAGAGCGCTTACCCTACAGCAAGAGTTTGGGAAAATGGGCGTTAAAATTGAACTTGTTGGCAACCTGATGGTAGTAAATGGAACGAGTATCAAATCGGCAATTACATACTCGCATGGCGACCATCGCATTGCCATGGCATGTGCTGTTGCAGCACTTTCAGCAAACGGAGATGTTGAAATTGAGAATGCTGAGGCGGTAAACAAATCGTATCCAAACTTTTTTGACGATCTTTACAAAATGCAAGTCGATAATTTTTAGGGCAACCATATGAACACATTTGGTAGAATAGTCAGGGTCAGTATCTTTGGCGAATCGCATGGAGCCATGGTAGGTGTAACTATTGATGGCTTGCCACATGGAATAAAGCTAAATGCTGACGACTTTACAGACGATCTAGCCCGCCGTAGGGCTGGTGCAATAGGAACCACTCCCCGTGTTGAGGGCGATATACCCGAGATTGCTACTGGTTGGTTTAACGGCTACACTACAGGTGCCCCTTTAACAATACTCTTCAGGAATGAGAATACAAAATCGGGCGATTACGATAAGTTGAAAGATGTTCCCCGTCCCGGGCATTCCGATTTTGTTGCATACCATAAGTTTGACGGTTACAACGATTACCGCGGGGGCGGACATTTCTCGGGCCGACTAACCCTTGGGCTGGTTGCAGCCGGTGTGGTGGCCAAAAAGGTAATACCCCAGGTTAGCATTGAAGCAAGGCTCATTGAGGCAGGAGGCAAAACTAATATTGACGAAGCCATTGCCGAAGCCCAAAAGCAAAACGATTCCATAGGTGGAATTGTGGAATGCGTTGCCACGGGAATCCCCATAGGCCTCGGTGAACCATTTTTCGATTCAGCTGAATCGGTAATAAGCCATCTGGCGTTTTCCATTCCTGCCGTAAAAGGTATTGAGTTTGGATCAGGCTTTGCCGCGTCGCGCATGAAAGGCTCGGAACATAATGACCCGATAATTGATAGTAAAGGAACTACAGCTACTAACAATGCCGGAGGGGTGAACGGTGGTATCACAAACGGAAACCCACTTGTGTTCCGAATTGCGGTTAAACCAACATCGAGCATTGCTAAACCGCAGCAAACCCTGAATATAAAATCCGAAAAAATTGAAACTCTAATGGTTGAAGGCAGACACGATACCTGCATTGCGCTAAGGGTTCCGGTTGTAGTAGAGGCCATTACAGCCATTGCTTTAGCCGATATGCTATTAATTGAAAGGACAAGAAAAAACCGGTGATTATGCCACCGGTTTCAAATTCCTACCATTCACTCTTTCCCTTCGAGGTAATCCTGAAGGTAAGCATACCGGGGTGTTAACTTCCCATCTTTTAGGATAGTGGCTCGCTCTATCACACCTTCGCAATCGTCGCATAGCAGGTGCGGTAGCACCTTGTCGATGAGCAAACGGCCAAAAAACTCACTGGCATCGCGGGGTAATTCGCCCGGTAAGTTATCGATTGACATCACGGTAACGTTCATCCCGCATGAGAATGCGGGCTCTTCCTTTCCGGTAGCTGGATTAAAGTCGAAGAAAGGATCGGCAATGGTGGAGGCCTTTATGGTTGAGGGTATTGGACCGGGTATATCGCAGCTCACATCGGCAATGATTGAGATTCTGAAATCGGGTTGTTTCATATCATCAACGGTGAAGAAGTGGGGTGAACGGAAATCCCAGTAGTGGCAAGCAATAAACACATCGGCAGTTTGTGCATAGGGTAAGAAAGTACTCTGGTGATCGGCTGGATTATTCACCCAGTAATCCCATTCAAAGGGTTTACCGTCATTGCGTTTGGCGTAATGCCATGGGTCGAGGCGGGTGTAAACCGGATGATCGAATTCCTTGGTCAGGAACTCTTCGTGTGTAGCTTCAGCTATACCAGCTTGTCCAAGCACTTCTATGGCACCACCTGCCACCCTACCACCACCGGTAATTACAAACTTCAACGGGGGTAACTTGATTTTTTTGAGAATGCCCTTTAGCTCATTATAGTCGTGCAACGTATGAGCAGGAGGCAATTCTCCTAACTTGTGTTTAATGTAAATTGCCCTTAGGGCATTATACGATCCAACAACTCCTGCCCAGTGACCAAATGCAACTAAACGAACGCCATTCTTATCGGTAAGATACTCATAGTCAATAACCGTATTGCCATTAGCCGCAAAAGCCTGTATCAGTTTCTGATTGTGAGGCTGCTTTTTAGCCACATGTGCAAATTCCATGTAAGTTTTACCCGGAATGATTGTTGGTATTTTGGTTTCCTTAACGCCAACGAGCAAGTCACAATCCGATAAATCGTCCTGGAGCTTTACCCCAAGGCGCAAGTATTCATCATCCTTATAGCACCTTAACTCGCTGGGTTGAACCACAACATCAACATTGTCGAATTTCTTAATCACCTCAACAACCTGCTCGGGGGTTAAGGCTACGCGCCTATCGGGTGGCGTTTTGGTTTCCCTTAAAATTCCAATCTTATAATGTTTAGGCATATGGCTTGGTTTTAACTTTTTTTAGCAAAAATTGAATTTTGCGAAACTAATAAAACGATATCACATTTGAAAAAATTTTTAAATGGATGTTAAATAAAAGAATTATTGCTTACGATTTATAACATATCGAGCAAAAAATATATCGAATTGTAATATTATACTCCAATAACAGATGTTTATTTCAAACGTTTTCAGGTTGTTAGCGTGTAAACACATCGCTGTAAATTGTTGTAAAGCATGAAAAAAATCAGGTAATAGTATTAACTTTGCATGGGCTTAAAAATTATTACTAACCATCATAACAATCAAACTGAAATGGGAAAAGAAAAAAAATTTATTACTTGTGATGGGAACTATGCTGCTGCGCACATAGCATATATGTTTAGTGAGGTTGCAGCTATTTACCCCATCACCCCATCGTCCACCATGGCCGAGTATGTTGACGAGTGGTCGGCATTTGGTCGAAAGAACATATTTGGCGACACTGTAAAGGTGGTTGAAATGCAAAGCGAGGCCGGAGCTGCAGGAGCAGTGCACGGCTCATTGCAATCAGGTGCATTAACATCAACCTTCACTGCATCGCAAGGGTTGTTGCTGATGATCCCCAACATGTATAAGATTTCGGGAGAGTTACTCCCGGGTGTATTCCACGTTTCGGCTCGTAGTATTGCAGCGCAAGCGCTATCGATCTTTGGCGATCACAGCGACGTGATGAGTACCCGCCAGTGCGGATTTGCCATGCTGGCAACTGGTGGAGTGCAGGAAGTAATGGACCTTGCTGGTGTGGCTCACCTTGCAGCTATCAAAACCCGAGTTCCTTTCCTTCACTTCTTCGACGGTTTCAGAACATCACACGAAATCCAGAAGATTGAAGTTTTGGAGAACAACGACCTTGCCCCGCTCATTGACCAGAAGGCATTACAGGCATTCCGCGACAGGGCTCTCAACCCTGAACATCCTGTTACACGCGGTACAGCCCAAAACCCCGATATCTACTTCCAGACTCGTGAGGCTGCTAACAAGTTCTACGATGCCGTTCCCGATGTTGTGGAAGCATACATGCAGGAAATTACCAAGCTAACCGGTCGCGAGTACCACCCATTCAACTACTACGGTGACCCCAACGCTGAGAATATCATCATTGCAATGGGTTCAGTTACCGATACCCTTAAGGAAACCGTTGACTACCTGATGTCGAAAGGCGAAAAGGTTGGTGTGCTTATAGTTCACCTGTACCGTCCGTTCTCGGCAAAATACTTCTTCAAGGTTCTTCCCAAGAGCGTTAAGCGCATAGCAGTTCTTGACCGCACCAAGGAACCCGGTGCCAATGGCGATCCTTTATACCTTGATGTTAAGGATCTATTCTATAGCATGGAAAACGCTCCTCTTGTTGTTGGAGGCCGTTACGGCTTAAGCTCCAAGGACACAACTCCAGCTCAAATGATTGCTGTGTTTGAGAACCTTAAGATGAAAGAACCCAAGAACCAGTTCACCGTTGGTATTGTTGACGATGTAACCTTTAAGTCGTTACCTGTAGGCCAAGAAATCAACCTTTCACCAAAGGGTACATTCCAGGCTAAATTTTACGGCTTGGGCTCCGACGGTACTGTTGGTGCTAACAAGAACTCAATCAAGATTATTGGTGATAATACCCAAAAATACTGCCAGGCCTACTTTGCCTACGACTCAAAGAAATCGGGAGGTATTACCGTATCGCACCTGCGTTTTGGCGACCAGCCCATTCGCTCGCCCTACCTTGTAAACACCCCCGATTTTGTGGCTTGCCACGTTCAGGCTTACCTTGGTAAGTACGATATGCTCAAAGGGTTACAAAAGGGCGGTACCTTCCTGCTCAACACCATTTGGAGCATCGATGAGGTTAAGGAAAAATTACCAAACTCGGTAAAAAAATACCTTGCCCAGAATAACATCAACTTCTACATAATCAACGCAACGCAAATTGCAGAAGAGATAGGCTTAGGTAACCGCACCAACACCATAATGCAAAGCGCATTCTTTAAGATTGCCAACGTAATTCCTTACGAACTGGCAGTTAAGGAGATGAAGAAGGCCATTGAGAAATCATACGGCCGCAAGGGTGAAGAGGTGCTTAAAATGAACTACGCTGCTGTTGATAGGGGTGGTGATGTAATTAAAATTCAGGTTCCGGCAGAGTGGGCAAACCTTGAACCCGAGAAACAATCAGAGATTGCAGGCGCTCCCGAATTCATTAATAAAGTAGTGCTACCAATTAACCTACAAAAGGGCGACGACTTACCTGTTAGTGCTTTCATCGATCGTGAGGATGGTACTTTCCCTGCAGGCACCACCAAGTACGAGAAACGCGGCATTGCAGTTAACGTACCCGAATGGATACCGGAAAACTGTATCCAATGTAACCAGTGCTCATACGTTTGTCCCCATGCTGCTATCCGTCCGTTCCTACTTACCGATGAGGAGTTAAAGAACGCTCCCGAAGGAACAAAGACCGTTCGTGGCAATGGCGGAATTAAGGATTACAACTTCCGCATTCAGGTTAGCGTACTTGACTGTACTGGTTGTGGTAACTGTGCCGATGTTTGCCCTGCCAAGACTAAAGCCCTTGTGATGAAACCCATCGAAACCCAGATGGCCGAAGCTGAACGCTTCGATTACATGCACGAAAAGGTGGGTTACAAGGATGTGCTTGGAAAAGACAAATCGGTTAAGAATAGCCAGTTTGCTCAACCACTCTTCGAGTTCAGCGGTGCTTGCGCCGGCTGCGGCGAAACCCCATACATCAAGGCTATTACTCAACTTTATGGCGATAGAATGATTGTTGCTAACGCCACAGGTTGCTCATCTATCTATGGTGGTTCAGCTCCTTCAACCCCATACACTGCCAACAAGGATGGCAAGGGTGTTGCTTGGGCTAACTCACTATTTGAGGACAATGCTGAGTACGGTTTTGGTATAGCAACTGGTGTGGCT
>JAGPEQ010000010.1:0-26594 GCA_018056955.1 Bacteroidales bacterium
CCACGCGCTTATGCAACTTCTCTTCAAGGTGAAGCAGCTTTTCCCTTTCGCTCTGGAGCATGCGGCTAACCGGAATACCAGTCCAGCGCGATACTACCTCGGCTATATCCTCAGCATCAACCTCCTCCTTGATTAGGGCAAAGTCGGCCTGAACCTTCTTGAGTTCCCCCTTTAGGTGTTCAATCTCGGCCTCGGCCTGTTTGATTCGCCCGTAACGTATTTCGGCAACCTTGCCATAATCGCCATTACGTTCAGCATCCTCAGCCTCATACTTCATCTGTTCAATACTTTGCTTGAGCTGCTGAATTTGGTCAATAACGTTCTTTTCGCTTTCCCACTTAGCGCGCAAACGGGTACGTTCCTCGTTTAGCTCAGCCAGGGTTTTGGATAGTTCCTCGAGCTTAGGTTTATCGCCCTCACGCTTAATGGCCTCGCGCTCAATTTCAAGCTGCTTGATTTTACGCTCAAGCTCGTCAATCTCTTCGGGAACCGAGTTCATCTCAAGCCTTAGCTTCGATGCGGCCTCATCAATAAGGTCAATGGCCTTATCGGGAAGGAAACGGTTAGTGATGTACCTGTGTGAGAGTTCCACAGCAGCAATAATGGCCTCATCCTTTATGCGCACCTTATGGTGGTTCTCGTATCGTTCCTTTAGCCCGCGCAGTATGGAAATGGCATCGGCGGGTTGGGGCTCATCAACCACAACGCTCTGGAAACGGCGCTCAAGGGCCTTGTCCTTCTCAAAATACTTCTGGTATTCGTCGAAGGTGGTTGCGCCAATGGCGCGCAGTTCACCGCGTGCCAAAGCAGGCTTTAGAATATTGGCGGCATCCATGGCGCCCTCGCTCTTTCCGGCACCCACAAGGGTATGTATTTCGTCGATGAATAGGATAACCTCGCCCTCCGATGCAATTACCTCCTTAACCACCGATTTCAATCGCTCCTCAAACTCGCCCTTATACTTGGCTCCGGCAATGAGTGCACCCATGTCGAGCGAGAATATCTGTTTGGTTTTAAGGTTTTCAGGCACATCGCCGTTAACAATTCGGTGGGCAATGCCCTCCGCAATTGCGGTTTTACCCACGCCGGGTTCCCCAATAAGTATGGGGTTGTTCTTGGTTCGGCGCGATAGGATTTGAAGTACACGTCGTATCTCCTCGTCGCGACCAATTACGGGGTCGAGCTTGCCAGTCCGTGCCATCTCGTTTAGGTTAATGGCAAAGCGGTTAAGCGCATTGTAGGTATCCTCAGCGGTTTGCGAGTCAACCTTAGCCCCTTTTCGAAGTTCGGCAATGGCTTGTTTCAATTCCTTTTCCGTAATACCAGCATCCTTCATCATTTGGCCAACCTGCTCACCGGCAGCAACAAGACCCAAAAGGATATGTTCAACCGACACAAACTGATCGCCCATTGCCTTGCTGAATTCAAGGGCTTTTTGGAGTACCCTGTTAGCTGTGTTGCTAAGGTATTGCTCACCACCCGATACCTTGGGCATGGAATCGAGCATGCGGTTTAAAACCGCATCGAAAGTGCCCGGATTAATACCTAACTTTCGAAGCAAAAATCCGGTAATACTTTCTCCCTCGTCCAGAATAGCCCTGAGCAAATGCGCAGGCTCTACAGCCTGATGGCTATAACCCTGAGCAATCTCTACCGCTTTCTGGATTACCTCCTGCGATTTAATTGTAAAATTATTTAGATTCATACCAAATCTCCTTTCTTTTCTTTTCATTGAATCGAAAGAAGAGCATCAAAAGGTTTGCCGTTGATTAAAATACGTCAATATGACCGAATATAATTGGTTTTAAATGCCAAAATGACGTTAAGCATTATCTTTTACACTGGTGGCGGTTGTTTCGTAAGGGTAAGTTTTGTAGGAATATTATATGCTCCGCATTTTACCGTTTGGAATGGAACAGTTTCAGTAGCAATTTTTTATCTAAGTGATAGTATAAACCCTTGATGGTAAAAAATAGCAACGGTCTTTGCATAGGAAAAGTGCGGGAATTTTGCCCAGCGTTCCAATCAGCCGTTATAAAAATTAAAGATATTAAAAATGTCAAAAAACCACTGAACCCCGCATTTTTTCTGATGTAATGTTGTGCTTTTGTGCTATTTTATTCTTTTCTTCCATGATGTTTTTGCCGTGGCACATACTTTATTGTTCTTTTGAGTCTTAATGGTATGGATAAAAGAATTATCACTTATATCCCTTTCAGTAAAAGACAAAATTGTGTCACCATATTGAGCCTCCGCAATAAACCGTCCATCAATAGAATGTAAATAATAATTATCAATAAAATAATCTGGAATCGACTCTATTAACCATTGCAAATATCTAATATTGTTTACATGCTGGTTCGAGTCAACATCAAACCGATTGACTTTAAATTCCTTAAAATGTATTCCAGAGTCAGTTGGTTTAATCTTTTTAGTAATGTCATGATTTATACTTTCATCATTACAGTAAGACCATCTTTCTTTAATAGAATCAAAAATTTGAATAGGTCTTCTCCTCATAATATCAAAGAAAACCCAAAGACCTTTAGCTTTCCCTATAATATTCCGTTTTTCATCATAAATAATATTTTCCCTAATTCCTTTAATCATCGAATAACTAGACATCCATGTTCTAATGATGATTTTTTCTTTATAACTTGGATAGCGATCAATTGTCATAATTCCAGATAGTAATACCCATCCAATATTTTGCTTTTCGAGGTCATATAAACTATGATTTATTGAATAGCAATGATCAGCAGCTGTTTCTTCAAGTAAAGTTAAAATTGTAGTTGATGCAGCTTCTCCGAACTTATTCATTTCGAAATATCTTAGTTCAAATTGTTTTTCAAAATAATTTTCCAAAAGCTATCTTTTTAAAATGATTGTTTAAGTGTTCAATTTATCTCTGAGCATGACGCACAACGGTTTGCGGCTTGGCGTAGTGGCGGATTTTTAGCACAAAAGTTCAATCGAAGAACTGTACTTGAACCTACCACAAAACTGTCATACGAAGCACTGCACCCGCCATTACGCCAAACCGCTGTTGGCGGTAGTTCTTCTTCTCATTCGTTCCAGTGTATTGCTAATTGTTCAGGTCGAGTTTGCACTTTAAGTCCGTGATTATGTGTTTCAAAGTTGTTTATGTCGAAGTTGCAAACCAATGCTTCTACAACTGTTCGTCTGTTCTCAATTTTGCCACCGTTATGATAAAAATGGTCTTTTGTAACAATGTTGAACTTGCGCCAAAACTTGCTTATCATTTTGTTCTCTCTCCAGTCGTTGTGATGCCAAGTTGAAAGAATAAATTTTGCTTTTGTTTCGGAAAGTAAGTTAAATAAAAGTTCTTCGTCCTGCTCTGTCCAGCCGTTATAGTAGTCAACGTGTCTGCCGTAATACGGTGGGTCGCAATAGATAATATCGTTTTCTGTCGCAAGTGGAATAATGTCTGCAAATGATTTATTGTAAAAAGTCCAATCTGGTTCTGGCTGTATGATTTTTGAAATGGCTGCAACCTGATTTGTTATTTTAGTAATATATGCTTGTGAAAAACGGTCAGGTTTTTTACAAAAAGGAATGTTCCAGTTACCTTTACTCCCAAAACGCATCATTCCGTTGAAACCTGCTCTTGAAAGGAAAATAAAATCGTAAGGCGAAAACTCTCCACTATTGAAACGTGTCCGAACTTTCAAATAATGTTCGTAGCCATTATTCTCTGCTTTGCTCAATAACTCGCCTTCTTTTTCAAGGTATTGTTTCATTAAAGGTGCAGTTATTGTTTTGTCTTGGATGCCTTTGTAAAAATTTATAATGTGTGGATTGATGTCGTTGAGAATAGCTTTTTTGTAGCCCGAATTAAAAGCAACAACACCTGTTCCAAGAAATGGCTCTATCCACTTGCCCGAAACTTTTGGGGCAAGATCCATAATCCAAGGAACTAACTTGGTTTTTATGCCTTGACTTTTTATTGGTGGAACGATTACTCTCATTTCGTTTTCTTGTTAGAAGTTTTAGAAACGATTTTATCCCAAAGGTCAGTTCTGCCTTTAAACTCCAAAAAATCTTTAAGTGTGGTTATTTTGGTCGGCTTTCCGTCTTTTACTATTGTGGCTGATCCGTAATTTATCCAATATTCGTCAAACCATTCCTCACCTAATTTGCTGAAAATTCCGTTTTCGTTTTTCAAATCTTCAATATCTAAAACTGAACCAATGTTTGCAGTATTTCCAGAACCTTGCCTATCACTTGCAATTTTCCATTTCTCTGCTGCGAAAAATTCAAAGTCCTTAATTACAGAGGTAATGGATTTTAAGTTCTTAACTGTCGTAACTGAACGCTCGCCAACCTTTTTGTTTGGTGTTTCATATTCTTCTTGTAGTTCCTGAACTTGATAAATCTCAGTTTCAGCAAGGTCGTCTGAAACATCTGTCCGAGTGTAAATAACACCCAAGCAATAATGCCCTGTGTATTGATTGTAGGGGAACTGAATGTTCTTATCCTTATCTCTCTCTTTAAAATAACCACCGTGACTGCCAAGCGTAAAACCTGCTGTTTTATCGTTTCGTCTGAAAGTAGTTTTTATGTCAAGTGCAAATTTTACTTCTTCATTGTCCTTTTTAACAAAAGTCAAGTCAGGATACCAATTTTGTTTTTCGGCAAGAATTATATTGTAGCCGATGCTGTCGGCAAACTGCAAGATTTGCGGGAAGATATGTATCTCAAGAATTTTTGATACTATTTTGGTGTCAGAAGAAATCGTGTAGATGTTCTTGTAAACATCAATAAAACCCTTTACAGTCCAGTCGCCATTGTCGGTGGAAACGTATTTTTCGAGCTTGTCAGCAAACTTGTCAAGCTCCTTTTTGAAGTCCGATTTATACTTGTTTTTATCCTTTAAATTCATCTCTCAAATGTAATTAAAATTGTCGTCTGTTTTGCAGTCCTTTCAATGAAGCACCGTCATTTTAGAATTACCGCCAACTTACTTATAACCATGCTAAAAGTTAGTTTATACAGCCATTTTTGGGTGTATAACCGTACCTTTTGGGTTCGGTTTTATATTCAAAAATAGTTAAAATTTTTCACAAATCATCAAACGGACTTTTTAATTTTTTGTTTACTATTTTACCTAATACTTGAATATATTTGTTAATGATTGAATTTGAGATTGATAGAACGCAGATTACGCTGATTTAATTGATTTACACAGGATAAATTAACCAAACACCAAACACTAAACTCAATCTCCCCTGCACACTGCACACTGTACACTGTACACTGCACACTATATTTCCATTACCCGCAACAGCTGCAACCCTTTTGCCCCTTACTCTCCTGCTCCTGTAAGGGTGGGCATTTTACGCTGCCGTATGAGCAGAATACACAGCAGTCGCCAGGCTTGGGTTTTAGCAGCTTCCCGCAGTTGGTGCATTCGTAAAAGTACTGGCAGGTGTCGGTAGGCATGGTTTCAACCTTGCTATATCCACAATACGGGCATGTGATGGTTGATTGCAGGATTATATTCATACTAACATAGAATTATTTTTTGAACGTAATGTTCTCAATTTTGTTCAATATTTATAGGTTTGGTTAGATACCAATACAATATTGCTTAAACCCACAGTTGCAAACCTTAACCGTTAGGGCTATCTTTGAAAATAAAAATTTTATAGCATGAAGTGGTTTAACCGTTTATTTATCAGTATTTTACTGCTTGTTGCAGCATTTACTGCTTTCGCACAGCGGCAGGTAACAATCAAAGTGTTACAAACCAGCGATGTGCATGGTACTCTTTTCCCATACGATTTCATTAGAAATACTCCAACCGATGGTAGTTTGGCGCGTGTTTACACATACGTGAAGCAGGAACGCAGCAAACCCAACCAACAGGTAATCCTGCTCGACAATGGCGATATTCTTCAGGGACAACCCACAGTTTACTACTCGAACTTTATCGATAGTGCAAATCCGAATATTATTTCGCAGATGCTGAACTACATGGGGTACGATGCCGCAACGGTTGGAAACCACGATATTGAGACTGGCCCCAGGGTTTACCGAAAGGTGGAACGGGAATCGAATTTTCCTTGGCTTGCCGCCAATGCTGTTAGTACAACCACTGGCAAGCCCGTTTTTAAACCATACGTGGTGTTGGAGCGGAGTGGTATTAGGATTGCAGTTCTTGGTCTCATAACGCCGGGTATCCCAAAGTGGCTTCCAAAAATTCTTTGGCCGAACATGCAGTTCAACGATATGGTTGAGTCGGCCAGGTATTGGGTGAAATACATTCAGAAAAAGGAGAAGCCGCATGTAATTGTTGGCTTGTTCCATTCCGGGCACGATACCTCGTATGGTGGAGCCAATACGGCCATGAGCTATAACGAGAACGCATCGCAAATGGTTGCGCAGCAGGTACCCGGATTTGACTTGGTGCTCATTGGGCACGATCACGACCGGGTTGCCCGTAAGGTTGTTAATACTAATGGCGATTCGGTACTTATTCTTGACCCAGGGTCCTCGGCACGTTTACTCTCTGAGGCTACCATTACCCTGAACCTGAATAAGCGGGGTAGGGTTGAGTCAAAATCCGTTACCGGTAGGTTGGTTGAGATGAAAAACTATGAACCCGACCCTGATTTTATGAACCAGTTCTCAGATTTTTACAAGCGGGTGAACGACTTTGTGAGCAGGCCCATTGGAACAATTACAGAGACTATATCGAGCGCAAATGCCTATTTTGGGCCAACCGCATTCATGGACTTGATTCACGATGTTCAGCTCAACATTTCCGGTGCCGATATATCGTTTGCCGCACCACTCTCATTCGTTTCAAAAGTCGACTCGGGTACAATTACCGTTAGCGATATGTTTAAGCTGTACCGTTTTGAGAATTTCCTTTACACCATGGAGCTAACCGGTAAGGAGATTGATGGATTCCTGGAGCACGCGGCATCGCTTTGGTTTAATACCATGACAGGTGCTGATGACAATTTGCTACGATTCAAGGAAGAGAATGGCAGGAAACGTCTATATGCCAACTACTACAACTTCGATTCTGCAGCGGGTATCTACTACACCATCGACGTTAGTAAGCCTGCTGGTGATAGGGTTACCATTACTGGAATGGCCAATGGCTTGCCCTTTGATGAGAATAAAACCTACCGGGTGGCCATAAACTCGTACCGAGGGAATGGTGGAGGTGGCCATTTAACTGAGGGCGCTGGCATACCTCACAATAAGCTTCAACAGCGTGTTGCGAAATCAACCGACAAGGATTTAAGGCTTTACATGATGAAGTATATTGAGGGTCAAGGCAAAATTAGCCCGCAGTGCCATAACTACTGGACTATTGTTCCTGAACCCTGGGTAAAGGCAGCCATGGAGCGCGACAAGAAAATTCTTTTCAGTAACAGGCCAAACGACTAATTCCCATGAACTTTTACGATACCGTTAAACAGTTTGACGATGGCCGGATGCTCCCGCTTGTGGAGGAGTTTTATACCCTACAGGGTGAGGGCTATCAGACTGGTAGGGCTGCATACTTCATTCGCATTGGTGGTTGCGATGTGGGTTGTTCCTGGTGCGATTCCAAGCTGTCGTGGAACCCGGAGGTATTCCCTCCCGTTAGGGTTGATGAAATAGTTGAGCGGGCAGCAAGTTTTCCTGCAAAAGCAGTTGTGGTTACCGGAGGTGAGCCAACCCTTTACCCGCTCGATTATCTATGCACTGAACTCAAGAAGCGGGGTGTTCAAACCTTTATTGAAACTTCCGGGGCCTATACCCTTACCGGCCAATGGGATTGGATTTGCCTATCGCCTAAAAGGCAGCAGCCACCCACTGAGGGCATTCACATGATGGCCGATGAGCTAAAAGTAATAGTATCCACTCCTGCCGACTTTGAATGGGCTGAGGAGAATGCCGCCAAGGTAAAAGCAACCTGCCAGCTTTTTCTCCAGCCTGAGTGGAGCGTTTACAATCAAATTATTCCGGCCATTGTTGACTACATTATGCTCCATCCCAAGTGGCGAGTTTCGCTTCAGGCGCATAAGTTTATGAGGATACCTTAGCCTGAAATAAGTAAAAACTAAATGCTCTTCTGAATCTTTTAACATCACCGCGGAGCATACTAATTTTTACCCTTTTGGGAAAATGTGTATTTTTGACTAAAAAGTCAAAATGAACGTTTCATTTACCATCCTTTCCATTGGAGCAATAATCTTTTTAGCTCACTGGTTTTCCGGGATTTTCGACCGGAAAGGGATTCCCGATGTGCTACTTCTGATGCTTGTGGGTATTCTGTTTGGCCCTATCCTGAAATTGGTAAAACCCGATGATTTTGGAATTGCCGGGCCCATGTTCACATCGTTAACGCTGGTAATCATACTTTTTGAGGGTGGGATAGGTTTGAACTTAAACGAACTCAGGAAATCGCTGGGAGGGGCACTGTCGCTTACTGCAATAAACTTTGTTGTAACTACCATTGCTGTATCAATTCTATCATACATGCTGTTTCATCTTTCAGTGTTAGAGTCGCTAACACTTGGTGCAACTCTGGGTGGAACCTCATCGGCAGTGGTTATTCCCATGGTAAGGCAGATATCGATGCAGGAGATATCCAGAACCTATCTGGTATTGGAGTCGGCACTCAGCGATGTGCTTTGCATTGTGTTTGCACTGGCTTTTATTGAGGGAATTGTTGGAGGCGAAGTTCAGCCAGGATTAATAGCTGGCAAGATAATTTCATCGTTTGTTCTTGCATCGTTTGTTGGTTTTGCTTCAGCCGTGGTTTGGGCTGTTCTGCTAAACCGGATGCGCTCAATCAAAAACTCCATTTTTACTACGCCGGCTTTTGTTTTTATAGTTTACGGATTGGCTGAGATATTAGGATATAGCGGGGCTATATCATCGTTGGTTTTTGGAATAACCCTTGTTAATACCGAGCAGCTTAGGGGCACATTTCTAAACAAGTATTTGCCGCAAAATCCTGTTTCGCTCAACGAAACCGAAAAGGTCTTCTTCTCGGAGATTGTTTTTCTGCTTAAAACCTTCTTTTTCGTATATATAGGCATTTCAATTCGCTTCGATAATCTGATGATTCTGGGGCTAGGTTTGCTGGTTGCATTATCGCTTTACATAATCAGAATTCCGGTGGTAAAGCTTACAGCCCATAATGGAATTCAGGTTGCTGATAAGGTTACCATGTCGGTAATGATACCTAAAGGGTTAGCCGCTGCCGTAATGGCGGGAATACCGTTGCAAAAAGGGATTCCGGGAGGACAGGTCATCCAGGACTTAACTTACTCTATCATCTTAATTACTATCATACTTACTAGCGTGCTAATTCCTCTTTTAGGTCGATATAAAAGATTGAACGCTATTTACGGTTGGATTTTTAGGATTCGGTTTAATAAACGTTAAGCAACTCCCTGGTCATTAAAAAATATTCTCAGGTTTACAATCATTTTTTTACTTTTGCTTAATTTTTTTGATGTAAATATGGAACAGCGCGAATTTTACGTTGAGCTGCTAAACAAGCATGTTTCAAACCCTAAAATGATAGCCCATTGCCTGGCTTCGGAGGCTGTGTTGCGCGAGTTGGCCCGGAAGTTTGGTGAGGATGAGGATGTTTGGGGTATAGCCGGTTTGCTTCACGACTTGGATGTTGAAATAACCAACGCCGATCCTAAAAGCCATGCGCTGGTAGCTGCTGAAATGCTTCAGAATATATTGCCAGCCGAGGCTGTTGATGCTATTAAAATGCACAACGAGGAGGCAACTGGCATGCCTCGTACTACCCGTTTTCAGCATGCCCTGGCCGCCGGCGAAACCATAACCGGCTTAATTTTTGCCACCGCACTGGTTTACCCCGATAAGCGAATAGCAAGCGTGAAGCCAAAGTCAGTGGTAAAACGTATGAAGGAAAAACAGTTTGCAGCCTCTGTAAACCGCGATACAGTAATGGAGTGCGAGAGGATTGGGCTTAGTTTGGATGAGTTTGTTCAGCTCTCGCTAAACGCTTTAATCCCAATTGCACCAACTTTAGGTTTTTAATGGTTCGATGATGAATATTGATATAGTACTTCCTCAGGTAATTGGTGCTGCACAAAGGGCAGGTGAGTGGGCATTGTCCGAAAGGGAAAAGTTTACAACCGATATGGTTGAGGTGAAGGGAAAGCATAACTTTGTTTCGTATGTCGATAAGCATTGCGAGGCCATGCTGGTTGAAGCATTGGGCAAAGCGCTTCCACAAGCAGGTTTTATTGCCGAGGAGGGAACCGGTAGCAAAAATTCCAGCGGTTTAAACTGGATAATCGACCCGCTCGATGGCACCACAAACTACATCCATGGACTATCGCCTTTTGCTGTAAGCATTGCATTGATGGACAATGATAGGGTTGTTCTTGGTGTAGTGTATGAGGCAAGCCTAAGGGAGTGCTTTTGGGCAACCGAAAGTGGTGGTGCTTTCCTGAACGGAAACCCCATTAAGGTAACCACTACACAAAAGGTAAACGATTCGCTTATTGCAACTGGTTTCCCGTACTACGATTACTCCCGCATCAGCCCCTTTTTCCAGACCATGGATTACTTCATGCGCAACTCGCACGGCTTACGCCGTCTGGGTTCAGCTGCTACCGACCTGGTTTACGTTGCTTGTGGCCGTTTCGATGCGTTTTACGAGTATGGCCTCAGCCCCTGGGATGTTGCTGCTGGTGCTTTTATTGTTGAAAGGGCTGGTGGTAAGGTGTGCGATTTTAAGGGCGGAAATAGTTACATTTTTGGAGGTGAAATAATTGCAACTAATTTAAACATTCATCAAGAGTTTACATCCGTAATTCGCGGTATTATGTTTGGCTAGCCTATGAGAAAAGTGATTCATGCCATATCGTTCTACACTTTTAGTATACTAACATTCCCTTTCAAATTCATGCCCTTGCGCTGGCTTTATGGGATATCGGATATCATGTACCTTATCATTTATAAAATTATAGGGTATAGGGTTGATGTTGTGAAAAAAAACCTGAAAAATTCTTTCCCTCAAAAAACAGAAAGTGAGTTGCTGGAAATTGAAAGGAAGTTTTACCGCCACTTCTGCGATTTGTTTGTGGAGCAGTTTTACATTCTGCATGCCAATGCTAAAAAAGCCAAACGGTTATGTAGTTTTAAAAATTTAGAGCAACTTGACCGGTATTACAATGAAAACAAAAGCATTGTTGTGGCTGGCGGACATTATGGGAATTGGGAATTGTATGGTTTGTTTGGGCTTTTTTTAAAGCATCAAGTTTTTGGTGCATATAAACCATTAGCTAATAAGTACTTTGAGAGTTTTGTAAATGCTTCGCGAGAGCGATTTGGTGCGCTGGCTGTTCCCATGAGAGACACTCCCAGAACCGCAATGCAATTTGCCAGGGAAGGGAAACTATTCTTTCTGGGATTAATCGCCGATCAAACCCCAGCTAAGGGCGAAATAAGGTACTGGACAACCTTTTTAAACCAGGATACACCTGTTTTCCTGGGTACCGAGAAGATTGCCAAGAAACTCAACCAGCCGGTTTTCTTCTGCAACATGCGAAAGCTTAAAAGGGGTTTCTATGAGGTTGAACTTGAACTCTTAACCGATAAACCTGCTGAAACCAAGCCCTACGAAATAACCGAAATGCACGTAAGAGCATTAGAGCGATTGATTAACGAGGCTCCTGAATACTGGCTTTGGTCGCACCGACGCTGGAAACACTCCCGTAACTTAACTCAAACTCCCAATGAGCAGTAGTAAAGTTGCGGTGGTTATTCTGAACTGGAATGGGGAACATTTCCTGAAAAAGTTCCTTCCTACGCTTATTGAGAACACTCCAAGGTCTCAGGTTGAAATAGTGGTTGCCGACAATGGTTCAACCGATGGCTCGCTTTTGATACTTAATGATTACCCAACGGTTCGGACAATTCTGCTCGATAAAAACTTTGGTTACACCGGTGGATACAACCGTGCCCTTAGCCAGGTAGAGGCTCAGTATTACGTGCTCCTGAACTCCGATATAGAAGTACCCAGTGGATGGTTGGAGCCCATGGTTACATTTATGGATAAAAACCCCCAAGTGGCCGCGTGCGCTCCTAAGCTAATTGATTTTAACCACAAGGAATACTTTGAGTACGCTGGGGCAGCAGGAGGTTTTATCGATCTGTTTGGTTATCCATTCTGCCGGGGACGTATCCTTTCCGAGATTGAAGCCGACAATGGCCAGTACGACGATCCCATGCCAATATTCTGGGCAAGCGGAGCTTGCATGATGGTTCGCTCATCATGTTTCTGGGAGGCTGGAGGTTTCGATGACGATTTTTTTGCCCACATGGAGGAAATTGATTTGTGCTGGCGCTTGCAGAATAGGGGCTACATAATTTACTCCATTCCCAGCTCGGTGGTTTACCATGTTGGAGGGGGAACACTGCCTAACAATAACCCCTTCAAGCTTTTCCTGAACTACAGGAATAACCTTTCCATGTTGCATAAAAACCTTTCACTTAGGGCGCTCCTTGTGGTTATCCCTGTAAGAATGGTGCTTGATATTCTTTCGGCTTTTGTTTACCTTGTTAATGGTCGCCTTTCGTTTACTAATGCTGTGTTTAAGGCTCACAAACAGTATTTAGCCAACATCTCTACTTTAAATAAGAAACGGAGACTCCTTAAACCTTTCAATCAGGCTACCCGCTACAGGGGATTAATTCTAGTTGATTTTTTCATACTCCGTCGTCGTAAATTTTATAGCTTGCCAATTTCTGGTAACAATTATTAACCATTCAAAAACCCACATTTCAAACGATTGTTCCAATCGCTTTGTCGTTTATCACATGTAAAAAACGAACATTTAGTTAGATATTGTCGTTAATAGGTATATATTTGCATCTTGGATATCGATGCATTGCCTTTAGAGTTTTACGTAACACATATTTATGGTTTCATTTAAGAAGTTAACAATTAGGGATATACTGTTCCGTTCGCGAATGGCATATTCCAACAAGCCATCATTAGCATTTGTTGGTCAGGAGCCTGTAACCTATGCCGATATGGCAGTAATAGTCCGAAATGTTTCGGGCATGCTAAACACCCTTGGTATAGGCAAAGGCGATAAGGTGGCACTAATTGGCGAGAATAGTCCCAACTGGGGAATGGCCTACCTTGCCATTACATCAATGGGTGCAGTAGTGGTGCCAATTCTTCCTGACTTTTCGGGGCACGAGATGGAAAGTATTATTAACCATAGCGAAGCTAAGGTTGTTTTTGTCTCAGCCAAGCTATATGGTCAACTCGATAGAAAGAACATTCCGGGTGTAATTGCTTACATACTAATCAATAACCTACAGCCCTTTGACGAGAGCGTTACCACGCCTACGGCTGGTATGCCTTACGAAACGCCAAAGGCTATTGTGAATGTTGATTACTGCGATTGCGAACTACCTCGCCCCGATGAGGATGACCTTGCAGCAATTATTTACACATCGGGTACTACTGGTCGCCCAAAGGGTGTAATGCTCACCCATAAAAACCTGGTGTCAAACGTACTATCAACCCTGATGATACAGGAGGTAAACGAAAACGACAGGTTGTTATCCATCCTTCCGCTTTCGCATACCTATGAGTGTGCTATAGGCTTCTTAATACCGATGGCAACCGGGGCATCGGTTTACTATCTGGATAAGCCGCCTACACCAGCCGTACTTATTCCCGCCATGCAGGCTGTTAAGCCTACCATGTTGCTTTCAGTACCCCTAGTAATTGAAAAGATTTACAAGAATAAGATTAAGCCTGAACTTACATCAAGCTCTCTCAAGCGAAAACTTTACAGCTTTACCCCTACCCGCAAGCTGCTTCACCGGATTGCAGCAAAAAAACTCCATAAAACATTTGGTGGGGAGCTTCACTTTTTTGGCATTGGAGGTGCAAAGTTGTCGTTTGAGGCTGAACGCTTTCTGAACGAGGGCCGTTTCCCGTATTCCATTGGTTACGGTATGACCGAAACATCGCCACTTTTAACGGGAAGTTCACCAAAGCTGGTTAGGTTCCGTACAGCAGGTTTTTCAATTCCCGGACAGGAACTGAAGTTGCTAAACCCTAACCCACATACAGGGGAGGGTGAGATAATTGTAAGGGGTGCCAATGTAATGGTTGGCTACTACAAGGATCCTGAACTTACCCAAACCATGTTTATTGACGGTTGGCTCCGTACTGGCGATTTAGGGTATATTGACAGCGATGGATACGTTGAAATTCGTGGACGCTCAAAGAATATGATCCTTACCGCTTCCGGCGAAAATATTTATCCCGAAGAGATTGAAGACGTAATCAACAAGCATGAGTTTGTGCTTGAATCGCTGGTTTACGAGCTTCGTGGAAAACTTGTGGCTCGTGTCCACCTGAACAAGGAAGCTCTTGAGAAATACTACGAGAATCTTAAACATTCTGCCAAGGATTGGCAACACAATGCTGAGGATCATACCCGAAAGGTGTTAGACGATATAATGACCTATGTAAATGCTAAGGTTTCAAAGTTCTCCCGATTGAATCATATTGTTGAGCAACAGGAACCCTTTGTAAAGACACCTACTCAAAAAATTAAACGATTCCTTTACAAGGAGTAAAATTCATTAATGAAGTAAAAGTCAAAGGCTGCCATTGGCAGCCTTTGGTGTTCAAAATGAGTTAGTGTACGTTACCTAATCTTACTAGTGTTTAGGCAATAAGGCTAAACCTGAATGGTTAAAAACAGATTTTGGCCGTTCCCTCAGGTTGTAATCCGAGGCCATGGATTCCGCATAGGCGCCACAGGAATGGATAACAAGCAAATCGCCACGTTCTGTATTGGGGAGGTTTACCTGCTCGCCAAAACAATCGGTTGTTTCGCAAATTGGCCCAACCACATCGTAGGTGGCAATAGTAGGGTATTCAATTTTACTTATGTTCTCAATGCGGTGTATGGCGCCATAGAGTGCCGGACGGATTAGGGCATTCATGCCAGCATCTACAATGGCAAAGTTTCGCGATTTAGTAGTTTTGGTATACAGCACTCGGGTGTATAGCTGTCCACATTGACCAACCAGTGAGCGGCCAAGCTCAAAATGGATAGTTTGCTCCTTTCCGGGGTTGAGCCACTGGTTGATGGTTTTGAAATACCCTGCAAAGTCGGCTATCCTATTAATCCTGGGATTGATATAGTCAATTCCCAAACCTCCACCCAGGTTTAGGTAAGGGAGTGCTTTGCTTTGTAACCTTTCCTGAATACGGTTAACCTCAAGGGCTAGGTTCTTGAACACTTCCATGTTCATTATCTGTGAACCAATATGAAAGTGTAGTCCAACCAGGTTGATATTCTTATACTTATTTGCAGAGTTTAATATCAAACTTGCCTCTTCCGCACTCATTCCAAACTTATTCTCTTTTAGTCCGGTGGTAATTGACTTGTGGGTGTTGGCGTCCACATTAGGGTTGATGCGAAGCGCTATACTGGCAGTTTTGTTCAACTTTTGTGCAATCTGTTCAATTACCTGAAATTCCTGAACCGACTCGCAATGGATGCATTGAATATTCTGCTCAATGGCATACTCAATTTCCCAATCGGTTTTACCAACTCCGGCAAACACAATGCCTTGGGGCTTAAATCCGTTTTTCAGGGCAACTTTAATCTCGTTTCCGCTAACACAATCGGCGCCAAAACCTGCACCCGAAATGATCTTCAAAAGGGCAGGGTTTGCATTAGCTTTAAGTGCGTAATGAATAGTGTACCCATACCTTGCTGCTTGCGCAGCTGCTGCGTTCAGTGTTTCGTTCAGTAGCGCTAAATCGTACTGGTAGAATGGAGTTTGCATGGCTAAAAGGTGTTTGCTTCAATGTTCTGGTGGGTTGAATCACTTACACTCACCGCCGGGAAAAGCTGCTGTAGCAACCTTAAGGCCTGAACCTTATAGTGCGAATCAATCAGAAACGAGATATTGTTTACGCTTCCTCCGTAGGAGATCATCCGTATAGGTATCTCGCGCAGGCAATCGAAAACCATGGCTGCATAGCCCTTATGCGATGCTGGGAAATCGCCAACTACGCAAACAATGGTTTGGTTCCGTTCCACTTCCACCTGTGCAAATTGGCTTAAAGCATTTACAATCTTTTCAAGGTTAATAGTGCTATCAATGGTAAGCGATATGGATACCTCCGATGTAGTAATCATATCGACAGGGGTTTTGTATGTGTCAAAAACCTCAAAAACCCTGTGCAGGAAGCCATAGGCTAAAAGCATCCGCGACGACTTGATGTTAATTGCTGTAATACCATCCTTTGCTGCCACTGCCTTTATTCCTTTCCGGTTCTTTATGGATGATATTACCGTCCCTTCGTCTGTAAGGTTTAAAGTGTTCTTCAACACAACCGGGATATTCTTTACCTTGCAGGGTTGAATGGTTTGGGGGTGAAGTATTTTTGCGCCAAAGTAGGCAAGTTCGGCAGCCTCGTCGTACGATAGCTGTCGCAATGGGAAAGTATTTGTAACAAAGCGTGGGTCGTTGTTGTGTACCCCATCTATATCGGTCCAAATTTGCACCTCGTTTGCGTTCAGCACATTTCCAACAATGGCTGCGGTAAGATCGCTTCCACCTCGGCCCAGGTTATCAACCAACCCATTTGCATTGCGGCAAATAAAACCCTCGGTTACATAAATTTTTGCAAAAGGGTTATTTTGCATGAGGCGTTTTAGGTTCTGTTCAATGTAAAAGAAATCGGGCTCGTTATCCTTGTCAATCCTCATGTATTCCAGTGCTGGAATGTACGCGGCTCTTTTTCCCTGCTCTGTTAGTAGCATGTGGAATAGCCCTACCGATAGTTGCTCTCCTAGGGCTACTATATTCCGCGAATCGGTCTGGTTGAAGCCTTCAATCAATCTCGATAGAATTCGCAGAAACAGGTTGCTAATAAATTCTTCACCCCTTTTTCGGTACATTTTTGTATCAAATAGTCTGTCGGCGGTTTTTATGTGCTTGTCCTCAAGCTCTTTAGTTTTTTCAATTGCCTCGAGCATCTTACCCGACTGTGCCAGCTCTGTGATTTCCACTAAGCTGTTTGTAACTCCTGCCATGGCAGATAAAACCACTACAATGGGTTCATCGCCATTAAGCAGCTCGCTTACCTTTCTGAGCCTATCGGCATTACCAACCGATGTTCCGCCAAACTTTAAAACTTTCATTTTCTTTTTTTCTGATTTTTTAGGGGTTTAACATAAAAAAAGGCCTGCAGGTTTCTGCAGGCCTAACACTCAATATCATTGTAATACTTTTATGCTGATTTTATCAATGTGTTAACGGCCTGCTTGTGGGTCTGTTTTTTCATGGTAATAACCATCTGTTTCATGCAAATGGTTTGCATGAAAAACTGTTTATTACTCATGGTATAGCAAGCCGAAAATTCCATTTTTGTGCTATTTCACTTTTGCAAAAATACTTTTTTTTAATATCAAACCAGCTTTTAGGAAAAAATGTTTTTATTTTTTATGAAGCACTTTTGTGGGTACGATTGATAAATGTTACTTTTGTTGGCTAAAATTGATTGACAACAAGTTGACTAAATCTTTTCTGTATGAAAATTTCGCATAGCTGGCTTACGCAATACCTGAATGTGAGTAAAACACCCGATGAGATTTCAAAGATACTAACATCAATTGGATTAGAGGTTGAAAGCCTTGAGGCAAAGGAAACCATTAAAGGTGGCCTTGCCGGGGTTGTGGTGGGCGAGGTTTTAACATGCGAAAAGCATCCCGATGCCGATAAGCTGAGCTTAACCACGGTAAACGTTGGTGTCGACCAACCCTTAAGCATTGTATGCGGTGCACCCAATGTGGCCAAAGGCCAAAAGGTACTGGTTGCAACCGTTGGAGCCAAGCTGTATTTCAACGATCAGGAAATAGTAATTAAAAAGGCAAAACTTCGCGGTCAGCTCTCCGAGGGTATGATATGTGCCGAGGATGAGTTGGGTTTAGGCGATAGCCACGATGGTATAATGGTTTTACCTGCCGATGCTCCTGTGGGCATGCCTGCTGCTGATTACCTAAGAATTGAGAAAGATTACCAGTACGAGATAGGCTTAACCCCTAACCGAATTGATGCTGCCTCGCATTATGGTGTGGCTAGGGATTTGGCTGCCTACCTAACCTACCATGAGAGCCCGGTTAAGGCCAATCTTCCTGATGTTTCCAATTTTAAGGTTGATAACAACACATTGCCCATACCCGTTGAGGTTTTGAACACTGAGGCATGCCCGCGTTACTGCGGTATCACCATTAACGGGGTAAAGGTTGCCCCTTCGCCTGAGTGGTTGCAGAAACGATTACGTTCAATTGGGCTCAATCCCATTAATAATGTGGTTGATGTTACCAATTTCGTTCTGCATGAGGTTGGTCAACCACTCCATGCTTTTGATGCCGATGCCATTAAGGGCAACAAGGTGATTGTTAGAACCATGCCTGAGGGTACCCCTTTTGTTACCCTCGACGGAGTGGAACGCAAGCTATCAGCCGATGATTTGATGATTTGCAACGAGAGTGAGCCCATGTGTATTGCCGGTGTTTTTGGTGGGTTGCACTCGGGAGTTACTGAAAAGACTACAAAAGTATTCCTTGAAAGCGCTTGCTTTAACCCTGTTTACGTCCGTAAAACCGGCCGTAGGCACGATTTGCATACCGATGCCTCGTTCAGGTTTGAGCGCGGTACTGACCCCAATATTACAGTGTGGGCACTAAAGCGTGCAGCGCTTTTGATTAAAGAGGTTGCTGGCGGTACTATATCGTCAGAGATTGTGGATGTAAATAGCGGTCCGGTTAACCACTTCGAGGTGGATTTCAACATCCACAGGGCATGGAGTTTAATTGGAAAGCAAATTCCCGAAGTTGATATCGAAAGAATTCTTGAGGGTCTTGAAATTAGGGTGCTTAAGAAAAATGGACAGCAGTGGCTTTTAGGAGTTCCTACATACAGGGTAGATGTTCGTCGTGAAGCCGATGTGGTTGAGGATATTCTCAGGATTTACGGCTATAATAACGTTGAAATAGGCGCTAAGGTTAATGGAACATTAAGTTACACCAAAAAGCCCGATAGCCTTCAGATGCAGAACATTGTATCGGACTACCTTTCGTCAAATGGTTTTGCTGAAATTATGTGCAACTCGTTGACAAAGGGCGGTTACTATGAAGGGCTGGCTACTTTCCCCGAGGTAAACTCAGTTAAGATTCTTAACCCTCTAAGCAACGAGCTGAATGTTTTACGCCAAACACTCCTTTTTGGAGGGCTCGAGAGCATTCAGCGAAACATTAATTTCCGTAACCTAAACCTTAAGCTCTACGAGTTTGGGAACTGCTATGTATTCAAGCCCGAAGTAAAATCGCAGAAACCGCTTGATAAGTACTCGGAGCATTTTAGCATTGGCATTTGGTTAACCGGCGATAATATTAAGGAACACTGGATGACCAAGCCCGAAAGGCAGAATTTTTATCACCTGAAGGGTTATGTTCATTCCATACTATCGCGCTTTGGTTTTAGTATTGATAGAATTGAAGCATCAGAGGCTCCTGGTGATATTTACGCTTATGGATTAACCTACAAGGCACAGGGTAAGCATCTTGTTACATATGGAATGGTAAGCCCAGAAATACTCAGGCAATTCGATATAAAGACCGAAGTTTTTTTTGCCGAAATAATGTGGCTGCCTTTAATGGATATGATTGCAGAAAGCAAAATTCAGTACCAGGAATTACCCAAGTTCCCTGAGGTTCGTCGCGATTTAGCTTTGCTTATCGATTCATCGGTAAAGTATGAGCAAATCCGAAAGCTAGCCTTTGAAACCGAGCGCAAGCTCCTAAAAAGCGTAAACCTTTTCGATGTTTATCAAGGGAAGAATATACCAGAGGGGAAGAAGTCGTATGCAATCAGTTATATCCTTCAGGACGAAAGCAAAACCCTTACCGACGAGCAAATAGATAGGACAATGAAGCGCCTAATTGATGTTTACGTTAGGGAGCTTGGTGCGCAAATCCGTTAAAAGTAAACTATGGCCAAAATTGAATTGGTGTTAGGTGATATAACCCAAATGGATGTTGATGCCATTGTAAATGCAGCAAACGAGTCGTTGTTGGGTGGGGGTGGTGTAGATGGGGCTATACATCGTGCTGCTGGCCCGCAGCTGCTCGAGGAGTGTAGAACCATAGGGGGGTGCCCCACGGGTGAAGCGCGAATCACCAAAGGATATAACCTAAAGGCACGGTATGTAATCCATACCGTTGGGCCAATTTGGAGGGGTGGCCAGCACAACGAAACGTTACTACTCCGGCATGCTTACGTTAACAGCCTAAAGTTAGCGCCAAAGCATGGGTTAAAAAGCATTGCTTTCCCAAATATTAGTACCGGGGTTTACCATTTCCCAAAGCAATCGGCTGCACAAATTGCCATAAGGGCAGTTATGGAATTCACTGCTAAAAACCATTTGCCTGAGCGGATTGTATTTGTTTGTTTTGATCAGGAGAACTATTCTATTTACAGTGAACTTCTAGGCAAGTAAGTTTATAGGTTTATATCGTATTTTTCCAGCCTTCGGTCTAGTGCCTGACGGGTAATATTTAACAACTGTGCTGCCTCGGTTTTCTTGTAACCCGTACGCTCAAGGGCTTTCATTATCACTATCTTTTCAATTAGATCGAGATCAAAGATATCCTCTCCAATTATTCCTGTTGTGCTGACTGAATCGGTTGGAGCTATTAGACCGCTAAAGTTTTTCATGGTTAATCTGCCGCCCTCGGAGAGAATTATGGCACGTTCAACCATATTACGCATCTCCCTGATGTTGCCCGGGAAGTTGTAACCCATCATGGCCTTAACTATGGTTGGGTCAACCTGGGTTATCTTTTTGCCCATTCGGGTTGAAATGTGTTTAACGTAGTAATCGAAAAGGATTGGTATGTCTACCTTTCGCTCGCGGAGCGGAGGTATGTGTATTTGGAATGAGTTCAGGCGGTAGTAAAGATCGCTGCGGAACTTACCCTCTTCAATAAGTTTGTTAATGTCCTGGTTGGTGGCTGCAATAATTCGCACATCAACGGGGATATCCACACTTGAGCCAATTCTACGAATTTTTCGTTCTTCCAGGACGCGTAGTAACTTACTCTGCATGGCAGGTTGCATTTCAACCACCTCGTCGAGGAAGAGCGTACCACCATTTGCCACCTCAAACCAGCCAGCTTTATCCTCGTTGGCTCCGGTAAATGCCCCTTTCTTGTGACCAAAAAATTCGCTCTCGAACAGGGTGTCGGGAATGGCTGAGCAGTTCACTGCGTAGAAATACGATTTTTTACGTGAGCTAAGGTAGTGAATGCCTCGGGCAACAAGTTCCTTTCCGGTTCCGCTCTCGCCGGTTATAAGTACTGAGGTGTTGTCGGTTTTAGCCACCTTGCCCATGAGGTCAACTACCTGTCTAATTCCAAAGGAGTTACCAATAATCTCGGTACCAATGCTTTCAATCAAATCCTTTGATACCAAAGAGTATGTTTGGTTAATCTCTTTTAGCTGCTCGTGTAGGGCGATATAGCGTTTGGTGCGTTGAATGGCAGCTCGCATGTCGAGCAAGCGGAAGGGTTTTGGGAAGAACTCAATAGCTCCTAAGCGCATAGCATTAATAACTGCATCCATGTCGCCGTGCCCAGTAATCATGATAACCTCAATGTCGGGGTATTCCTCCTTTACCTTGGTGAGCACCTGTAGGCCATCCATCTCGGGGAGGCGGAGGTCAAGGATAAGTATATCTATTTGGTTCTCGCTGAGGATGCTGAATGCTTCCGACGGTCGCTCTGCTGTAAGAACGGAAAAGCCTTCCCCATCCAGAAACTCTTTTATCTCTTTACGAAAAACCTTTTCGTCGTCGAGAACCAAAATGCTTATCTCTTTCATCATTCTATAATGATTTGTGGTTTATTACTCTCTAGGAATTGATATTTCAAAAAGGGTGTATTCATTAGGTTCGCTTTCAACGCGTATATCGCCTAAAAGGTCTTTGATAAACCCATACGATATGGATAACCCTAAACCAGTCCCTTTGTCCTCGCTTTTGGTGGTGAAAAATGGGTCGAAAATTTTCTCTACAATTTTTTGGGGAATGCCCGTTCCGTTGTCCCAAACTGTTAGGTATAGGTTTTGCTCATCTTTACGTGTGCCAATTTTAATCTTTTTTCGATAGGTCTTATCCTCACTTTTCTTTTCTTTTTCATCAACTGCATACTTTGCATTGGAAAGGAGGTTAAGCAAAACCTGCTCTAACTTATACTTGTCAGCCGTAATTGGTGGAATGTTTTCATCCAATGAGGTTTCAATGATAACCCCATGGTTTTCAAATTGAGCCGATACCATAAAGAGGGCACTTTTTACCACATCGTTTAGGTTGACCGTTGAAAAAGAAACAGGCTTCTGAGTACGGGAAAAATAGCGGATGTGGTCAATTATCTTTTTAATACGCTCAACATTCTCAAACAGCGAGTTTAGCTTCTCCTTTAGGTACTCCTCGCTACAGTTTTTGTCCTGAATACGCATAAGGATATTGTCCAGCCCCATCGATATACCACCCAGTGGCTGATTGATTTCATGGGCAATACCGGCTGCAAGGGTACCAAGCGATTCAAGTTTTGACTTTTGCGAGAGCAATTGCTGTTGCTTTTCCTGTTTCTTTATCTCTTCAATCATTCGCCGTTCAAGCTCTCGGTTTATCTCGGTGATACGCTGTTCCGTTTCCTTTTGCTTAGCAATCTCTTTCTGTTTATTGCGGAATAGCACAACCAGTAGCGAGAGTATTATTGCCACAACCACAAGCATCGATATCAGAAAACGCATTTGGTACCTCGACTTCGCTATCTGTAACTTTTGGATCTCGGAGTTTTGCTTTAGGATTTCGTTCTCTTTTTCCTTTTGCGATATCTCGTAAAGTATTTGGAGTTTCGCCAGTCGTTGTCCTGTTTCTTCGTACTGCAATGAATCGCGCAGGTCAACCCACATCTTGTGGTAATCAAGGGCATCCTTGTAGCGCCCCTGAGCCTCATTAATTACTGAAAGGTATCGGTAAACATCAGCTTTTGAAGAGGTAAGGTTGTTTTTCTGTGCTATGTTAAGTGCTTGGTTTAGGAAGCGCGATGATGTGGGGTAATCGCCAAGTTGAAAGTGGCAACGCGATATGCTTACCAAAGCAGCTATTAAGGTTGGTATGTCGTTGTATTTTGAGGAAATGCTTTGGCACTGGGTGTAGTAGTTTATGGCCTGGTTATAGTTCCCTTTCTCATAGTAGTAGTCGCCCAGTCCCTGTAAACTTTGGATAATTCCAACGGTATCGGAAGCATTCAGGCTAATGGTGTACGATAGGTTGAAGTACTGATAGGCGCTATCGTACTTTTGCGTAAGCATAAAAACCACTCCAATTTCATTGAGCGATTTGCTGTACGAAGTTGAATCGGATTGTTTAATAGCAGCCTCGCTAACCTTTTTAAAGTAATCGAGACTAGTTCCTAAATCGCCTGAGTTTTTACTGGCTTGGCCAAGTAGGGTGTAGGTATCAATCAGGGCTTTGTTTTTATTGTAAACAGAGGTAGCTTGGTTGTTTAGCAGGGTTAGGGCTTCAATTCCATATTGCTTTGCCTGCTTAAAGTTCTTTTGGCTTAAATGGAGGTTGCCGAGCTTAAGTATTAGCTCAAGGTAAACATTTTTATTTGGAATATTTTTTAGTGTTTTTATGCCCGCTTCGAGCTGTTGTATTGCCAGGTCGAGATTTTGGCTTGCTTCGTAAACCCTAGCCATTCCCAAAAGCGATTTTGCTGCAAACTCGGGTTTATTGATTGATGAGTAAAGGTTGGCAGCCCGGTTAAAGTAACGGAGCGAGGTTTCGTACTCGCCAAGCTTATAGTTTGCTTCGGCAAGCAGCTCTAGGGCCATCGATTCCGTAAAGGAATCACCTTCCTTTTTAGCCGTTACAAGGGCTTGTAACCCAATATCAAGGCAGCGATCAGGGTTGGTTTTTAGCAGGGATTTACCCTGAACCACAAGGTCAGCGGCTTTTGAGCTACCCTTTACAGCAATCTCTTGGGGCAAAGTATCGGTTTGGCTTAGGCCAATTTGCGCTAAACCAGCAAGGCTTAATGTAAGCCATACTATTCGTAGTAAATGTTTCATCTAACTTTGCTGATGCTAATATAGCTATATTCCAAAAATTGCCTACTTTTATAGCCTTGAATAATTTATGCTAGTATGTTTTTTAAAGTAAAGAACTACCTGTCGCTGGTAAAGTTCAGCCATACAATTTTTGCAATGCCTTTTGCCCTTATTGGTTATTTTTTAGCTTACTATAAGCACTCGCTAAACCCTGATTGGTGGCTTTTTTTAAAGGTGATACTCTGCATGGTTTTTGCCCGAAATGCAGCTATGAGTTTCAACCGTTTAGTTGATAGGCATTTTGATAAGTTAAATCCACGTACAAGTGGGCGGGAAATTCCTAGGGGTATCATTGCTCCCAGGTCTGTTATGCTTTTCTGCATTGTCAATTCCATCCTTTTCATTTTAACTACATTCTTCATTAACCCATTGGTGTTTTACCTGTCGCCTATAGCGTTGGGTGTCATCCTTTTTTATAGTTACACCAAGCGGTTTACCATGTTCAGCCATCTTGTTCTGGGAATAGGCCTATCGCTTGCGCCAATTGGAGCATACCTTTCGGTTACTGGTAGTTTTGCTCTTATTCCTATTCTATACTCGGTTGTTGTTCTTTTCTGGGTGGCAGGCTTCGATATCATTTATGCTCTTCAGGATGAGGAGTTTGACCGTAATTCCAAGTTGCACTCAATTCCTGCTGCAGTTGGTGCTCGCGGGGCTTTGGTCATTGCTTTGGTGTTGCATTTTATGAGTGCATTAATAGTTATAGCCATTGGGATACTGGCTGGCTTTAACATTTACTACTGGATTGGAGCATTCCTTTTTATAGCTTTAATGATTTATCAGCATTACCTTGTCCGTCCAACCGATATTTCTAAGGTGAACATGGCCTTTGCCACCACCAATGGAATGGCAAGCCTTCTGTTCGCATTGTTTAATATAATTTCGATATTAACTTGCTAAGAGTTATGAAACACCCATGGAAGGCAGCTTGCACAAACACAGATGAACAACCGAGCGTTTTTTGCGAGCTCGACGAAGTCAAACTATGGGTGTTCCATCCGCTCGATAAAGTTTGTTAAAAGCAAGAGAGTAACGAGTTAGTAATTAATGATATAAATATTTTGTACTGATGAAAAAATATATTGTATTCTTTGGTCTTCTATCACTAATATTGGGCTGTTCCGGTAACCAAAATAGTGCTAACAAAGTGGAGCTGGTTGATGGTCAGCCAGTTATTGATGTAACGGTCGATTCGTTACTTTTAAACGCTAAGAATTACGAGAGTAAGGTGGTTCGTGTTAGCGGTATTGTTGAGCATGTGTGTGTTCATACCGGCTTGCGGATTACGCTTCAAGGCAAATCGCCGGAAATGAAGCTGAGTGTAAAAACATCGGATGCCAGTCGGCCTTTTGATATGTCAATGAAAGGAGCAAAGGCTACGGTCACTGGTGTTTTCAAGAGGGTAGGGGGAGCAAACGAGGTCTGCGATGTGGAATCGGCTCACCATCCAGGTGAAATTTACTTTTTGGAGTGTAACAGCATTAATGTTAAGTAAATATGACACTTTCAAAGTTCTTGCGGGTAATTCACAGGGATTGCAGCTACTTTTTTGCCGGAATGGTTTTGCTATACTCTGTAACAGGAATTCTCTTAAACCACGGGCATCAGCTTAACCCCTACTACTACATCGATGTTAAAACAGTAAAGGTTGATATCCCTAGGGATTCGTCAAAGGTTAACGACCAGTTTCTTTTAGGTGTCTTCAGTCCATTTGGCGAAAGCGAGATTAGGTCGCATTACTACCCCGATTCATCAACCCTGAAAGTTTTTTTCAAGAACGGAACCGCCACGGTAAACCTGAATGAGCAAACCGCGCTAATCGAAAATAGTATACGGCGACCAATTCTATATCAGCTCAACATGATGCATCGTAACCGACCCAAGGCATGGTGGACATGGTTTAGCGATATTTTTGCCGTTGGGCTAATAGCTATTACATTAACGGGGCTTTTCCTGATAAAGGGGAAAAATGGAATTACCCGGCGAGGTGCAGTACTGGTTGCTGCAGGTCTTATTTTGCCCATACTGGCCATGATCATTTTCTTTTAAACGAGAGCAAATACAATACATTTACATAAGGGGGGCTTTTGTCGTTCTAAAATCAATGTCGTTTAGTTAACAAAAATATACATGCCTGTCTTCCTGAGCGTAGCGAAGGATCTCTAATCGACCCCATGAGACGTTTCGCTCGCGCTCAACATGACAATAGCTTCACGAACAACGCTCCCAGCCCCGTAGGGGCGAAACATTTGTAACTCCATGGCTACTCCCTCATGTGTTGCGATGCACGCAATACATTTTCCAAAGAGCAGAGGGAAAGCGTTGCATCGCAATAGAAG
>JAGPEQ010000010.1:26694-60448 GCA_018056955.1 Bacteroidales bacterium
CACGAACAACGCTCCCAGCCCCGTAGGGGCGAAACATTTGTAACTCCATGGCTACTCCCTCATGTGTTGCGATGCACGCAATACATTTTCCAAAGAGCAGAGGGAAAGCGTTGCATCGCAATAGAAGAGCACGGCAAAGAGCGGTTTTCCAAAAAAAATACAAGAATTAAAGGGTTTAAGGTAAAGAGATGCTTCGGCTAGCTCAGCATGACAAGGGTGCAGAAAGGAAGATAGGGTTTATGTCATCCCCAACAAAGTGAGGGATCTCTTCAAAGGATTGAAGAAAATCAGCAATGAGATACTTCGCGAAGCCTATCCCGATAAATCGGGACTCAGCACGACAGCATTATGTTTCGCTTGCGAGCAATATGACAAATAACTTTAACTAAATAACATTGATTTTAAAATCGTTTTCGATTTGTAATTTTTTTATTTTTGCATGAGTTGAAAATCTACGAGAGTGATATTTAAGGAAAACATATACCTAAAGTTTACTGCTAAGTACGTGTTTCTGAATATAAAGAACCGCGATAGGTTCTAATTTTTTCCACCCAGCCATACCGGCATTTACATTTTTCGCCTTTGGTGAAAACATCTGCTTTTATAAATCGATATCAGTTTAACAATTAAAATATTTATTAGTATGGAACTACCATTTGCCGAATCGTACAAGATTAAAATGGTTGAACCCATTCGACGTAGTACCCGTCAGGAGCGGGAACAATGGATAAAAGAGGCAAAGTACAACCTTTTCAATTTGCCCAGCAATCAGGTTTACATCGATTTGCTGACCGATTCAGGAACCGGGGCTATGAGCGACCGCCAGTGGAGCGCCATAATGCTTGGCGATGAGAGCTATGCTGGGGCTTCCTCATACTTCAACCTGAAGAACGCCATCAGGAACATCCTTGGTTTTGACTACATAATGCCAACTCACCAGGGACGTGCTGCCGAGAATGTTCTTTTCTCGGTACTAGTGAAAGAGGGCGATTACATCCCTGGCAACTCCCACTTCGATACCACTAAGGGTCATATTGAGTTCCGCCGTGCCCACGCTGTGGATTGCACCATCGACGAGGCTGCCGATACTGAACTCATTCACCCTTTCAAGGGCAATGTCGATCCCCAAAAGCTCGATAATTTTCTTAAGGAGCATTCCCAAAGGGTTCCATTTGTTATAGTAACTATTACCAACAATACCGCCGGCGGACAGCCCGTATCAATGAAAAATCTTCGTGAGGTTAGGGAGATATGTAACCGTTACGGCAAGCTTTTAGTTTTTGACTCCGCTCGTTTTGCCGAGAATGCATACTTTATCAAAACCCGAGAGGAGGGCTACGCCCACAAATCCATCAAGGAGATTGTAAGGGAAATGTTCTCCTACGCCGACGCCATGACCATGAGCAGTAAAAAGGATGCCATTGTCAATATTGGTGGTTTCATTGCTATGCGCGATCAGGAGCTTTGGCGTCAGTGTTCAAAGTTCAACATTATGTTTGAGGGTTATGTTACCTACGGGGGAATGTCGGGTCGCGATATGAATGCTCTGGCTGTTGGCCTTGACGAGGGAACCGAGTTCGATTACCTGGAAACCCGAATCAAGCAGGTTGAGTACCTTGGTAACCGCCTCGATGAGTTTGGTATTCCCTACCAAAAACCTGCCGGTGGTCATGCCATCTTTGTTGATGCCAACAAGGTATTACCCAATATCCCGCGCGAACAGTTCAGAGCGCAAACACTTGCCATAGAGCTTTACCTTGAGGCAGGTGTTCGTGGTGTTGAGATTGGCACCCTACTTGCCGACCGTGACCCCGAAACCCGTGAGAATCGCTATCCTAAACTTGAACTCCTTCGGCTTGCCATTCCACGCCGTACCTATACCAACAACCATATGGATGTGGTGGCCGTTGCCCTTAAAAACGTTTACGATAGGCGAAACCAAATAACCAAAGGACTTGAAATTGTTTGGGAAGCTCCTATAATGAGGCACTTTACCGTGGAGCTTAAACCTGCCGAGTAATACCTTTATTCATATTTGCAAGAGCCGGATAGTAAAGTCCGGCTCTTTTGCAATTTTATCAAGTTTTTTTCATTAACCTTGATTTATTGAATTACTAATCGTGCTTAAAAACAATACCTGTTGCACTAAACACCAAAAACTAAACACAAAACACAAAACACAAAACACTACCTTTGTAGTTCTCATTTTTTTTAGCCTACTTTGCAATGCATTTCATTAAGCCATGAAAGACTTTACCACTGGTAATGAGGCCAAACACATTTTTCGATTTGCACTGCCAATGCTAATTGGCAATATTTTTCAGCAGCTATACAATGTTGTAGATAGTATTATTGTGGGACGCTACCTTGGCGATAAGGCATTGGCTGCAGTTGGGGCTTCGTTCCCAATTATTTTCATGGTTATTGCGCTTATTATTGGTATTGGCATTGGCTCATCGGTTGTAATTTCGCAGTACTTTGGTGCTAAGGATTTTGATAGGGTTAAACGGGCAGCCGATACCACCTATATTTTCCTCTTTTTTGCAGGTATTATTATTACCATTGTAGGTTTGCTTAGTGGTGAGTATATCTTTAGGTTAATGCGCTTACCCGAGGAGATTTTGCCTATGGCAAAAACCTACCTCGATATCTACATGTATGGGTTGGTGCTAATGTTTGGGTTTAACTCAGTATCGAGCATACTACGAGGCGTTGGCGATTCCAAAACACCACTTTACTTCCTTATTGTTTCAACATTTCTAAATATTTTTCTCGATACCCTTTTTGTTCTTGGGTTTAAGTGGGGTATTGCTGGCGCTGCATGGGCTACTGTAATTGCACAAGCCTTTTCATTCATTATCGCAGTAATATACTTGGAAAGGCTAAGGCACATGCTTCGCATTACCTTTAAGCGATTGGTTTTCGACTGGGAAATCTTCTGGCAAAGTGTTCGAATAGGCTTACCCACCGGCATTCAACAAACCCTTGTAGCATTGGGAGGTATGGCATTAATGGGTATAGTAAACACATTTGGGACTGAGGTTATTGCCGGTTTTTCAGCAGCCAGCCGAATCGACTCGCTAGCGGTAATCCCTATAATGAACTTCTCAGCATCGCTTTCGGGTTTTGTGGGGCAGAACATTGGTGCTGGTAAGGTTGATAGGGTAAAGCGTGGCCTATGGGCTACCATCAAAATGTCAGTGCTGTTCAGCGTAATTATCACTGCAATCATACTTATTTGGGGCGATAAGATGATGGTAGTATTCACGACAAACCCAAGGGTTGTTGATATTGGTTATCACTACCTTATGGTGGTAAGCTTTTTTTATGTGGCATTTGCTGTGATGTTCTGCATAAATGGATTGCTACGCGGGGCAGGGGCTGCGGTTGTGCCCATGTATATAACACTACTATCGCTCTGGATTGTACGCATACCTCTGGCATATCTGCTAAGCAAAACTTTTGGGATGAACGAGGCTGGGGTTTGGTGGTCAATTCCAATTGGCTGGTTAATGGGTGCAGTAGCTTCAACTATTTATTACAGGTATGGAAGCTGGAAAAATAAATCGGTTGTTAAGCCCGTAACCACTGAAGATGATGGGGTGGCTACCGATTTGGTGTAGCAGATTACACAGTTGGTGATAACACAAAAAGTATTACCTTTGCAAACTGATAAATAAAACTACTGATTATGGCAAGCAAGAGAGATCTTAAAAAGGATATCGATTACCTGGTTGGTGAGGTTATTAGCGATTGCTACACCTACATGCTAATAAATGGCGAAAAGAAACGCGATGATGCAATTGCTATCATCGAGTCGATTCTTGAAAAGCGCAACGATCTTATTCATCGTATTAAACATCCCGCCAAAAAGGATGATAGAAAAGCCGTTAAAGCGCATTACCGCGAAATTCAGAAAGATGCCCTAAAGGCTATTGATGAAAGTTTTAGCAAACTTAGCGAGCTTACAAAGTAGTATTCCAAAACACCACATATTTCCCGGCCCTTTGCCGGGATTTTTTGTTTTATGTTTTCACAGCACTGCGGCATAAAAGAATTCTTAATTTTGCAGTTCAACCATCTAATTACATAAGCCATGATTCAGGAGTTCAGGCAATACTTTTCCGATATCACCCTAAAAGGTAACATATACCTAATGCTTTTGTGGCGATTTGCTCTTTTAATGCTGATATTCACCCTTTGCCGGGTACTTTTTTACCTGTTCAATATCGATTTTTTTGCCAGCGTTACTACTGCAGGCCTTTTGCGAATGCTTGCCGGTGGGCTTTGGTTCGATACCAGCGCTCTTATTTACACAAACATTTTATACATCGTTTTATTCCTTTTGCCATTCACTTTTAGGTATAATGAATGGTACCAAAGGGTACTTAAATATCTGTTTGTGGTTACAAACAGTGTGGCCATTGGCGCAAATTGTGCCGACTTTATCTACTTTCGTTTTACCATGCGTCGTACTACCGCTACTGTTTTTAGTGAGTTTAAGCACGAAACCAATTTTGGTTCCCTTATCCCAAAGTTTATTGCCGATTACTGGTACGTTTTCCTGATATGGATTGCCCTTACTGCTTTACTGGTATTACTGTATGGTAGGGTTCGTCCTATCAATAAGGGAAAAGGTTTCAGGTTTCATTTAGTTTATGGCTTAAATGGCCTTGTGCTTTTACTGGTTTTTGCTACACTCATGGTTGGTGGTATGCGTGGTGGGTTTCGTCATAGTACTCGTCCAATAACCCTTAGTAATGCTGGCCAGTATATTAATGAGCCACTTGAGGCCGCCATTGTCCTGAATACTCCCTTTGCCATTTATCGTACCCTGGGGAAAAAGTCGCTTGTTAAGGTTGATTACTATAAAAACCCCAAGGAACTCGATGAGGTTTACTCTCCCTTACACAAACCACAGGTAACCGATTCGCTGAAGCGAATGAATGTTGTCATTTTTATACTTGAGTGTTTTGGTAGGGAATACATTGGGGCTTACAATAAACACTTAAAGGAAAAGGATGGCTATACCGGATTTACTCCTTTCCTCGATTCGCTCATTGGGCACTCGTTATGGTTTACGCACTCTTATGGTAATGGTCGAAAATCGATTGATGGGATGCCCTCGGTTTTGGCCAGTATACCTATGTTTGTTGAGCCCTACTTTTTAACCAGCTACTCTACCAACAAAATCAATAGCATTGCATCAGCCTTAAGGGCCGAGGGTTACCATACAGCTTTCTTTCACGGTGCACCCAATGGTTCAATGGGTTTTCAGGCATTTGCCAATGTTGCTGGATTTGAGGAATACTACGGAATGAGTGAGTATCCTGACCCCTCGCACTTCGATGGCATGTGGGGCGTATGGGATGAGGAGTTTTTCCAGTTCTTTGCGCAAACCCTTAATAAGTTTCCACAGCCTTTCTGCGCAGCATTATTCTCGGTTTCGTCGCATCATCCCTTTAAGGTGCCTGAGCGTTACGAGGGTGTGTTCCCCAAGGGAACCCTACCCATTCACCAGTGCATAGCCTACACCGATTACTCGCTCAAACGTTTCTTTGAAACCGTTTCACGCATGGATTGGTACCCCAATACGCTTTTTGTCATAACTGCCGACCACCCTAACCAAACCCAGTTCCCGGAATATCAAACAAGCGTAGGTGCATTTGCTGTTCCCCTTATATTCTACAGACCCGATAATAGTCTTGCTGGTCAAAAGGATGAGTTTGCCCAGCAAATCGATATCATGCCGTCAGTTCTTGGATATTTACACTATAGCAAGCCTTTTATAGCTTTTGGACGTGATGTTTTCGATTCCACTTCCAAACCATTCGTGGTTAACTATATTAATAACTGTTACCAGTATTACTCCGATGATTACGTGCTGATTTTTGACGGGAAAAAAACTTTAGGCCTTTATAACATCAAGGATGATACTATGCTTACAAACAATCTACAGGGTCAACTTCCTGATAGGGTGAACGAAATGGAAAGTAAGCTTAAAGCCATAGTTCAGCAGTACAACTCAAGGATGATTGATGATAATCTAGTGGTAAAGTAGGTGTTAGTTGTAAACCCTAACGTAATCGCCACTTTTTAAAACCTGGTATCTTTTTAATGGGTACCCTTCCTTTGGGTAACCATAGTTTACAAGGTAGTAAATGGTTCCGCAGTGCGGACAGGTTGCGGTACCTGACCCGTTTGAATCGGGATTCACCGATGCGTTGATATCGATATGTTTTGGGCAAGTTGCATCAAAAGCTAAAATTTCGTTCTCGCTAAGCCTGAAAACAATTACACCGTTGTTCCTGTAACCGTATCCATCTATTTTAACAGCACCCATTACACTAGTCAGATTAAAATACTGTGGCTCTTTCAGGTTGAACTCAATGTTTACAGGAACATCAGGAATAATATCATCAATATTGTCGTCGCAGGCAGTATTAGTAAAAACCAAAATTGAAAAAAGCAAAATATGGATTATCTTTGTTTGCATTGGTAAATTAAATTTGTATCTTGGACAAAGGTATAAAAAAGATACTTTTTGCGCTTATTGCACTTTTTGTTCTGGTTGGTTGTGGTAAACAGTTAGCACCCTCGCCTGTTCCTGCCACCCCCGGTAGGAGTAAGTGGCAGGTTAAACGGGAGGAATACCGACGCGCATGGGTTGCATATTGGCACGATAGGAAAACCGAAAGGTTAACTCGCGGGGCTAAAGCAAAATCGGTTAAAAGGGAGAGGGAGGCTGAAAAGGCGGAGAAAAAGTTGGCGGAGAGGCACCTCAAAAAACAACCACCTGAGGTGCAGGAAAGGATGAAGGCTTCGCTGAAAGAGGCTGAGAAAAACAGACCTAAGCGGACTTTAAGGCAGAGGTTAGGCTTTTGGAAGTATAAATAGTAAAATAAATGATATGGATGCAGGCGATTTTATATACATTCTCATAGCAATAGCATTAGCTATACTCAATGCTTTTGCGAATAGCAAGAAGAAAAAGGCTGCCGAGCAAAAACGGCAGGCACAGACTTCTGCACCTGCCGATGATGACTTGATTACCAAAAAATTGCAGGAGTTACTGGGTCAGGAGGTTATTGTTGAAAATGAAGAGCAACCCCTGGAATCAACTGTTGTTAATGAGGAGGAAAAGTATATATATGAATACAGCAGCAAACCTGAGGTTGAAACATTGGATAGGAGCGTTGAGTTCGAAAAGGAGCCTATTGATAAGCCACTAACCGAGGAGGAACTCTACCCTATACAGCCCCAGAAGCCAATCGATTCTTCAACCCCTATTGAGTATACCCCAATTGATATTGCCGAATCGAAGGTAGAGGGCCCTATTGGCGATTACTCCTACCAGGATTCCTTTAATGAAAGTATGCACGAGGTTGATATTGATGCTTCCGATGCTGAAGAACTTGAGAGTGTTAAGAAGGTGGAAGAAGAAAAGGAACCCCTTTTAGCCGATTTTGATCCGCTAAAGGCTGTTGTTTACGCCGAGATTATTCGGCCAAAATATTTTTAGTTACAACATAATGGTTGGAATTTTGAATTAATTTTTTTATATCTTTGCAATCAAAGAGTTCCGATTTCCCTGTCGGGATTCTTTTTTATTTCATATTTAGGAGGTAAAATGAGTAAAGTAACCTATTTAACCGAGGAAGGGCTCCAGAAGTTGCGCAAGGAGCTAGAGCAGCTTAAAACTGTGGAACGGCCTGCAATTTCAAGAATGATTGCCGAGGCTCGCGATAAGGGCGATTTATCGGAAAACGCCGAGTACGATGCTGCCAAGGAAGCACAAGGTATGCTTGAGCTGCGAATTTCAAAGCTTGAAGATTTGATTGCCAATGCACGCATTATTGATGAGTCAAAGATTGATACAACCCAGGTTCAGATACTGAATAAGGTAAAGCTCAAAAACCTTAAAACCAACGCCGTAGTGGAGTATACCCTTGTGGCTGAGTCGGAAGCTAACCTTAAGGAGAATAAGCTTTCAATCTCTACCCCTATTGGCAAAGCCCTAATTGGCAAAAAGGTTGGCGATGTGGTTGATGTTCAGGTGCCTTCAGGTTTGATGAAGTTCGAGATTCTTGGAATATCACTCTAAATCATATTGCTATGGCTACAATATTCAGCCGGATAGTTAGTGGTGAAATACCCTCGTACAAGGTTGCCGAGGATGAAAGGTTTTACGCCTTCCTCGATATTAACCCCTTGGCCAAGGGCCATACCTTGGTAATACCCAAGGTTGAGGTTGATTACCTCTTCGATCTTGATCCTGAAACCCTGGCTGGACTTACACTCTTTGCCCAGCGGGTGGCCAAAGCTATTGAAAGGGTTGTGCCCTGCAAGCGGATTGGCGTTGCAGTACTCGGTCTTGAGGTGCCCCATGCGCATATACATTTAGTCCCGCTGAATAAGGAATCGGATATCGATTTCCATAAACCCAAGCTTAAGCTTACCCCTGAGGAATTTATTGAACTTGCAAAAAGTATTGCTGCAGAGTTCAAGTAGATATAATAACAATAAAATGATAAAACGGGCCAAGAGCCCGTTTTTTATTACGATTATTGCCTAGAGTCCCTGAAAGACTTCCTGATATGCATTAAAGAATGCCCATGCATCATTCCTGGTTTCGGAGATATTCTTTCCGGTTTGCTTTATGTATTTTTTCCCTACAAGGTCGTAAACTATGGTATCGGTTTGGTTTACGTAGCCAAAGCCTTCGTTAAAGGCAAAGTAGGCAAAGGGTGTAACCTTACTTGCAAGAATATTCTTTGATAGAGTAAATTGATCATGAGGCAATTTAAGCTGTGCCAGAAGTGTTGTGGCCAAATCGGTTTGTGAGCATGTGGTTGTGACAACCAAGGGTTTTCTTTCTACAACCCCGCCCAGCCAAACCATAGGAATACCAAACTTTAAGGGCTCCCAGTTGGGATGGTTTGCAGGATGACGATGACCATGGTCGGCAATAAGTACAATAAGGGTGTTTTTGAACCACTCCCTTTGCTGGGCTTTGGCTATAAAATCGCCAAGACAGCTATCGGCATAGTATGCCGAGCTAAGGAATTGTTCCACCTCGGTCTTTCCATTAAACTTCGGTTTGGCGGGAATCTCAAAGGGCTCATGGCTGCTAAGGGTGAAGAACATTTTGAAGAAAGGTGCTTTGGCTGAGTCGATATCGGTAAGTAGGTAATTAAAAACATGCTCATCGTGCACTCCCCACTTGGAGTTGCGGTAGCTTTTAGGAAAATCGTCCTGTGTTATCAGTCTTTGAAATTTAGCATGGTAAAGGAATGAGCGAATATTTGCAAAATCGGGGTCGCCTCCGTAGTAAAACGCTGTACTGTAGCCTTGGTTGTAAAGCACTTCGCTAATGGTTGGCAGTTTGTTCGATTTTGTGGGGTACTTGATTACCGATTGGGTGGGCTGGGCAGGAAATCCCGAAAGCACGGCAATAATCCCTTTGTCGCTTCTATCGCCGCTAGCAGTGGTTCGGGTGAAAAGTATACCCTCGGAAGCCAAACGGTTTAGGTTTGGGGTAACATTGGGAAGCCCACCAAGGGGGCCAACCAGCTTTGCACCAAAACTTTCAAGTAGAATGATAATAATATTTGGTTGGTTGGTGTTCAAAACATATAATGTACTATCGGTGTGCATGAGCTCACCAAAGCGTTGGTGGGCTGTGGCTTTGTCAATTTCAACATTGTATGTTTTACTCATGCTGCTGCTTTTACTTACGGAGTACATCATGTTCCAAACTGGGTTAAGGGCAGCATGGTTGCAAAAGTTATTCTGGCTAAAGTACACTTTACCGGGGTTTATGGGTGCAATACCAAAACCTCCCCGAATTGGAATTATCATGGTTGCAGCCAGGAAAATGTAAATTGGAGAGTACCACCATCTTGCCTTATTGGCTTGGCTTAGTTCCCTGGCAACCCACTTACGGTATGCAAGGTGTGTAAGGTAAGTGATTCCTATAAGCAAGACAACGAATAGTATTAATAATGGCGTTTTTACCGACGCCATTGCCTCCTTTGGGGTTTTAAGGTATAGCAATGGGGTTGCATCGATACGGTAACCCCAATTGCGGTATAGTTCCATATCGCTGATAACAACCGTATTTACAACTAAAAGTAGTAATATGGTTAAAGCATTGTACATTCTAGTAATACTCTTTGGGGAAACCCAGAAAAAGATAGCCAAAAGCAGAAATGTTAGTAGAAGAATATATCCTGCAAGCGAGGAATCCATCCAGGCTCCTCGAATGAAAATATTTATGAACTCGTTAAACTTAACCGACTTAAGGTTTTCAAATTGGTAAATAAGGAAAGCTATACGGTAGGTGGAAAACAGTATTACCCAAAATACGAAATACCTTAAACTGAATGATAAATGTTTTCTCATTTGTGTAAATGATTTAAATTGCAAACCTAATAAATAAGAACGTATAAACGTCACGGTCATGCGCAAGAAAATTTTAGTCTTGTTGTTTATTGTTGGGTTCGTTGTAAGCAATTCATTCCCACAAACCTGGAGCATCGCTGTTCACGGTGGTGCTGGGAACATGAAACCCGAAAACTTTACCAAGGAGCAGCTCGATGAGTATGAACGGGAGATGAAAGCCGCTCTTGGTATTGGTGTAAAAATCTTGAATTCGGGCGGAACAAGCCTCGATGCCGTTGAGCAGGTGGTTCGGTACCTTGAGGATTGCCCGTTGTTCAATGCCGGGCGGGGCGCAGTTTTTACCCACGAGGGGCGTAATGAGCTTGACGCGGCAATTATGGATGGAAAAACCCTTATGGCTGGTTCAGTTGCTGGCGTTACCGATGTTAAAAATCCCATATCGCTTGCGCGCAAAATCATGGAGGATTCCCCCCATGTGATGCTGGCAGGTAAGGGGGCTTCGGAGTTTGCAAAGGTAAAGGGTATTGAAATCGTGGATACATCATATTTTTTTACTCCTCAACGCTGGAACGACCTTCAACGTACGCTATCGAAGGAAAAGATGGGCACTGTTGGATGTGTGGCGCTCGATGTGCATGGTAACCTGGCTGCCGCAACATCAACAGGGGGAATGACTAATAAGCGATGGGGGCGAATAGGCGATGCGCCTATCATTGGCGCAGGAACCTACGCTAACAACTCCACCTGCGCCGTTTCGGCTACTGGGCATGGCGAATACTTTATAAGATTTACTGTGGCTCACGATATTTCGGCACTCATGGAGTACCAAAGCCTTTCACTCAATGCTGCCGTAGAACGTGTTATCATGGGTAAGCTCCTTAATGCTGGGGGGCGGGGAGGTGCGATTGCGGTTGACCGCTCAGGTAATGTTTGCATGATGATGAACACCACTGGCATGTTCCGCGCATTTGCCCGCTCCGATGGGAGCAGCGGATTTGCTATTTTTTAGGTTACAATTTTGTTTTTACAAAACAATTTGGTGTAATTTGGAATATATTTGATGAGCTTATCCTTATCAGTAATGTTAAACCAAATCACGTAAATATATGGCACTCGAAGTTCATGTAAAATCAGCTGAAAGCAAGGGGCATGTTGAGATTTTTTTACTTCACTTTGTATTAATGCTTATCGCCATGTTTGTATTCCTTGCATTAATAATGCTAATTGGGGGTTCATTTACTTGGCCTAATTTTTGGAAGTTCTACATCACATTTATTCCTTTAACCGTGATACTCCCTGTTATTGTGGCTATAGCCACATCGGTATCGTATAAAAGGGTTAATGTTCACATTTTGCCTGCCTCAAAGGTTAACATTGAAAAGCTCAAAGATTTCATGTTTAGCGAGGATTATATCATTGTTGATAAGGATAAGACTTTCATACGGTTTATTCGAAGAAAAAATTTACCCCGATTATTAAGTCTAAACTTCGACAAGCCATCAATCACAATACAGAACGATGAGGTAATAGTAAATGTCCTTAAACGATTATCTTTAGTATTACTCCCACAGCTTACCATTGGTAAAAAGTTTATAATTGAGCCCGAAAGCAGTAAAGAATGATTAAAGGTTTTCCTTACCTACTCATCGATATTCCTAAGTGTGAGCAAAACATTGCCTTCATGGTTCAAAAGGCCACGAAGGCAAAAGTTTTATTACGTCCTCACTTTAAAACGCATCAAAGTTTAGCCGTTGGGGAACTATTCCGTAAGCAAGGGGTTAATCGGATTACGGTTTCGTCGGTTGCCATGGCTGAATACTTTGCTGCAGGTGGTTGGAACGATATCACTATTGCATTTCCTTTTGTACCACAAATGGCGCAGCGGGTAAATGCGCTGGCGCTGGGTATTGATTTAAATGTAACTTTCTCATCACCTCAAAACCTATTAGCCACAATTGATAGGGTTGAGAGTAAAGTTGGCGTATTTGTTGAGGTTGATGTTGGTCATAGCCGTTCCGGAGTAGCTGTTGACAATACCCGTGAACTTGCCCTTATGGTGAACCTTATCAGTTCAAAACCGAATTTGGTTTTTAAGGGTTTTCTTACCCATGCCGGACACTCCTATAGCGCGAGGGGTAGGGAGGAAGTAGATAAACTTCATTCCGAAGCTTTAAGCAAGCTGGCTAAACTCCGAAGCTTTTGGGTCGACCAGTTTCCTGACCTTACCATATCGTATGGCGACACTCCAACCTGTTCCGTATCCGATGAGTTTTGGGGAATTGGCGAGATTCGTCCCGGTAACTTTGTGTTTTACGATGTGATGCAATACCAAATTGGCTCATGCACCACTTCGCAGGTGGCTGTGGCTCTTATCTGTCCGGTAGTTGACGTGTATCCCGGTAAGCAGAAAATAATTGTTCATGGTGGGGCTATTCACCTATCAAAGGACAGGGTTGGGATTGATGGAGCGGATTGCTATGGCTTTGTATGCAGATTTGATGGTAAAGGATGGAGCAACCCTATTCCAAATGCTATGGTAACTTCCCTTAGCCAGGAACATGGGGTAATCTCCTATTCCGGTAATGACCTCGATGGTATAAAACCTGGCGATTTACTTGCCATTTTGCCAGTTCACAGCTGTTTGGCGGTCGATTGCATGGGGCAAACGTTCGATTCCGAAGGCAATACATACGATGTTTTACCTAAAAATAAAAGGTGATGAAAAGGTTAACTCAGTTTCTGTTGTTCAGCGTAATTTCTACATTAACAACCGCTCAGTCCACCAAGAGCAATAGTGTATTTGATAAGTATTTCGAGAATAAAACCATGAGGGTTGATTACATTCACGGGGGCAATTCTTTTAGCGAGGATTTTAAAATATTTGGCATAAAGAACGATGGGGAGTGGGGCGGAAGAGTTCGGGTGATGGATGACCCTTACATCCTGGGGCTTTATGCATTTGATATAATTGATGCTGCATCGGGAAAGGTTTTATACACACAGGGTTTTTGCAGCGTTTTTGGCGAGTGGCAAACCACCGCTGAGGCTGGTAAACTAAACAAGAATTTTGAGGAGAGCGTCAGGTTCCCATGGCCAAAGGATATTTTTAAATTGGTTATGCGCAAGCGCGATAGTACCAACACTTTTCAAGTAATTTGGTCTGAAACTATTAATCCATCCATGTATGCCGATGCAAACCATGCCTATCCTGCTGCTAAGGTGCAATACTTTGTAAAAAGCGGTAACCCTAAGGAAAAGGTTGATATAGTTGTGCTTGCCGATGGATACACTGTGGCTGATTCCGCCGAATTCAGGAAAGATGTGGAACGTTTCACTGAGGCTTTCTTTTCTGTTGAACCATTTAAGAGTCGTAAAACTGATTTTAACGTTGCTGCGGTTTACTCCACATCACCCACTAGTGGCATTCGTCTACAAAAACACAACTACTACCCGGCCAATGTTTTGGGGTGCACCTATTACACCTTTGGAACTGAACGTTACGTTTTAACCGAGCGGGAGTGGACTGTTCGGGACTTTGCTTCGGCAGTGCCCTACGATTTTTTGGTTATCCTATTAAACTCCAATAAGTATGGTGGCGGAGGTATTTACAACCTTTATATCACCGCATCGGCAAAATCGAGCAGTTCCGGATATGTAATGGTTCACGAAATGGGGCATCACATAGCTGGCCTTGCCGATGAGTACTATACCAGCGATGTGGCCTACCAGGTTTCAGCCCCTAAGTATGAGCCCTGGGAGTTTAATATTACAGCTCTTCTCAATCCAGCAAGTTTGAAGTGGAAAAACATGGTTGAACAAAACACTCCAATCCCAACGCCCTGGCAAAAGGAAAACTATGAGCGAACAGGCAAATTGCGCATTGCCGATGAAGTGTACTCAGGTAAGGTTGGGGCTTTTGAGGGTGCCGGTTATTTGAGTAAAGGTCTTTACCGACCTGAGGTCGATTGTATAATGTTCTCCCATTCATTAACCTTCTGTAGGGTTTGCCAAGAGGGTCTTAACAGGGTGCTCGATATGTATGTGGTTAGGTAATCCTGATTCCCATTACTGTAACATCATCAACCTGAACATTATCGCCTTTCCATTCGGAAAATATCTCAAGCAAAAAATCTTTTTGTTTTGCCATGGGATAGCTGGCTATGGAGCACAATATGTTTCTAAAATCCACAAGTCTAAACTTTTTACCATTGGGTCCGCCAAACTGATCGGTAAAACCATCGGTGTAAAGGTAGATAATATCATCTTTTTCTAGTTGTATGCTGTGCGTGACGAAGCTTACCTTCTCGGTTACGTAACCAATTGATTGCCGCTCGCATTTTACCTGGTATAGGGTGTGTGTCTCGTTTTGGTTCAAAATAATATTTGAGACTTTTTGACTATTCGATTTCCGAACAATGTTAAGGTAAATATTAGCGCCGGAGTACCTTAATTCCCTTGTTTCAGGGTTGTAGTTGCAAAAGGCAATATCCATTCCATCAAAAATTTCGGAGCCTTCCCTTTGCTCAAACGATTTATGGAATAATTCGTTCAAATTTTGCAGTACCTCGCCTGGGTTGGTCTCATTAAGTTCGCTAACAATTTGGTTAAGCCCAAACATGCCAATAATACTCATGAATGCTCCGGGTGCCCCATGGCCTGTACAATCGGCAACTGCAAAAAGCATTTGATTGTTAAAACGCTTAAACCAGTAAAAGTCACCACTAACAAGTTCCTTAGGCAGGAAAATCAGAAAGGAATCGTCGAAAAAATCTGTTGGCTGTTCTGAGGTTTGTAAAATCGCTTTTTGAATCCTGCGAGCATAGTTAAGGCTATCGGTTATGTCGCGGGAGCGTTGTTCAAGCATGTTTTTCTGCTTCTCAATTTTTTCCTTTTGCTCCGCAAGCAAGAGGTTTGCTTTTTGCTTGTTTCTGAATGCCAAATACGAAACTACTACCAGTACAATTAGTATTGCAATAAAACCAACCAGAAAAAGCTGACGCAATCGCGATTTGTTCAAGTTGGCCTGGCTTAATAAAAGATTCTCTCGCTGGTGTTGAATTTCCTTCTCTTTTTGACGTAAGGCTGATATGTTTTCCAGTCTATTGGCTTCGCTAATAATTTGATTGTTAAATAGGCTGTCAGTTAATGAAATGTATTTCCTGAGGTACTGGTAACCTAAGGTTTTGTTCCCCTGTAACTCTTCCAGTTGTGAGAGTTCCTTGTATGCAAGTCGGCTAATGTTAGTTATACTCAAACTTTCCGATTGCTTTAGGCATTGAAGTAGATACTTTTTTGATTCGGAATAGTTTCCAACTCTGGCGTGTGCCTTACCCAAAAGCAGTAAAGGGTAAAGTTGCCCGTACCGGTCGTTTATTTCATTTTGAGTATTTAGGATTGACTGTAAAAGCGGAATCGCACTATTTGGTTTTAGCTGATTAATTAATAGTTCAGCACCAACAGTTTGAGTTCTGGCTAACTCCTTGGGGTTGTTTTTTAGGTAGGTTTCCGATTTTTTTAAATGTTTATCGGCCATCAGATTGTTTGATTGTCTCAAGCTATTGTTGGCCAGCGCTCTGTATGTTATACCTAAATATGTGCTATCCACTACCACTTTCAGGATGGCTATGGCATTTTCAAGGTAGCTTTGGGCTGTAACAAAATTTCCAAACTCTGTGTGAATAATTCCTTGCGATGTATAAATTTTTGCTAGGCTTAATGAATCGTTGCGGGATTTAAAGAAGTTAATAGCAGTAAGGTTGTTCTCTATGGCGTTGTTCAAGCGGCCAAGTTCTCCTTCCACTTTTGAGATTGATAGCAAGTACCAGCCAATTTTTAACGAATCCCTTGTGGCAATGCTGTAGCGGTAACCAGGGTATAGATAATCAATCGATTCGTAAAGCAACCCTTTTTCGATATGGATTTGCGAAAGGAGGTAGTATGCCTTTTCCAGGTACTGTTCGCGTCCCATATCCAATGAGACTATTAACGCCTGGTTAGCTTCAATTAGGGCATTGTCTAAATTCTTCTTATTAAAAAGGTATTGCGATTTTGCAATTAACGTCTCCACAAGTTTTACCTTATCGCCATTCCTCTCATACTGACGGGTTAGATTTTCAAAATACTTTAAGGAATCAATATTATCTAATGGCTCTGGTTTGGCATTCACCCTTAGTGTTGGTATGCCAAATACAACTAAAAGCAGAAATGCTTTGAAGGTGATAGGTTTAAACACTTGTTAAAACATTAAAGTTATGGTATAAATGTAAAAAATATTTCAACATCAAAGTCTTGAAAATTGACTAAAACAGTTCGCTAAGCAGGTCAAGCAATTCATTCACCTTAATGGGTTTAGTCAAGTAGCCATAAGCACCTCGGGCAATAGCTTTGTCAATATATTCAGCTGGGGTATATGCCGATTGAACTAAAATGGGAACATTGGGTATTTTTTCTTTAATTCTACTGATAAGTTCTAGTCCATTGGTGTCGGGAAGTTGAATGTCGAGTAATACAGCATCTATCTTTTCCCGGTTCAATAAATCAATGGCCTGAGAACCCGACATTGCGGTAAGGCTTTTTGCGCCTGAGGCAATTACTACATCGCTCAGGTAGTTAACGTTGGCTTCGTTATCTTCAACAATCAGTATTGTTTTGCCGGTAATTTTGTTGTAGTCGTTTTTGGTGGGAAAACCTATACGGCTAATGTTTTTGGTGTTTGGAATTATAAGGGGTAGGGTAAAGCTAAAACACGAGCCCTTATTGGGTTCTGATTCAACCCAAATCCTCCCACCCATTAGTTCTACCAGTCGTTTTGATATTGCCAATCCTAAACCTGCACCGCCGTAGAGACGTTGAGCCGTTTCGTCGGCCTGTCGGAACCGCTCAAATATTTTTTCCTGCAGCGATTTAGGGATGCCTATACCGGTATCGCTCACAAAAAACTCAATGGTGGCATTGTTTGGAATACGGTAGCCCATGGTAACGCTACCCTGCGAGGTAAACTTAATGGCATTGCTAAGCAGGTTAAGCAGAACCTGCTTAAGCCGTTCACCATCGGCAAGTATGTGTGTTATTCCACTGTTGTTACCGATATCGCGTGCTATTAAAATATTCTGTTTTTGTCTTTTTTTCTCGTTAATGGCAAATTGGTGAAGCTCGTTGAACAGGCTATCAAGCTCCACGGGTTGCCTTCGTATGGAGTATATTCCTGCTTCAATCTTGGAGAGTTCAATAATGTCATCGATAAGGGTTAGGAGTAGCCGCCCATTACTGGTAATGTAGTCGGCATAAATCTTCTTTTTCTCAGGGCTTATGGTTTCGCGGGTAATTAGCTCCGAGAAACCAAGTATGGCGTTCATAGGGGTACGGATTTCATGGCTCATATTGGCCAGAAAGGCCGATTTTAGCTTGTCGGCTTCTTCGGCTTTACCCTTGGCTAGCTTTAACTCGTTTTCCCGCTCTTTTTGGATAATCATGTAGGTTAGTTGCGATGAAACAAACTCAAGAACTTCCAGGTCATTATGGTCGTATGCATTAGGGTTTTGGTAGTTTTGCACAGCAAGAACTCCTACAGTATCGCTTTTAGTTTTAAGCGGCACAGCCATCCAGCACAATGCCGGGGGGCCGTAAAAAGTAAGATTATGCTTGCTTCTAAGCCTGTTCATCTGTTGCCGGTTCAGAATAACACCTTGACCGCGATGCGCTACCCAAAGGGCAAAAGTGTTTCCGCTTGGGTAATCGGAGTTTATGGTATGGGTGTCGCTAACATAGGCTAAGCTTAGCCTTTGTCGACTCTTATCGAACAGCACAAGGTAGATATTCATGGCATCGAAAAGCGTGTTCAGCTCTTCCTGCATTAACCTGTAAAAATCCTCAGGCGAAGTGGTTTCCTGTCCTATTGCGGATAGTTTTACCAGTATTCGGTTTATCCGTTCAACCTTATTGCTTAAGGTTATATTTTCAATCCAGACTAAAAAAATGTTCCATTCCACAGGTTTAACATTTGCCCTGTAGGTGTGCTGTTTGCCGTGTGTGCTGTGTTCAAATGTGTATGTACGCTCTTTCTTCGATGTTTTAAAGGGTAAATTGGGGAATAGGCTTTCAATTTTACATCCATCCGGAATAGGTTTATCCGTAAGTAAAAGTACTGATGGGCTATAGTTTAAAACTGTTCCATCCCTTTTTACCAGCAGAACGGCTATAGGCAAATCATTTATATCTATGTGATTTTTATTGTTTTTTGTCATTATTTTTTTCCAGCGTTTTTGGATGCAAGCATCAAAATTAACTGTCTAATTTAGGAAATTTCCTTTAATCCACTATACAGTGTTAAATGTGTTTAATTTTAGATGGGCTTCTACGTGTTGAAATGTTGTATCTAATTGAGCTTAGCTGTTGCAATTTATGTGTAAATGGTATTTTTGCATTAAATTTTGTTTTATATGCATAAAATACTATATGTTCTGTTATTTGCAATTATTTCCATTTCATGTGGCGAAGGTGGCAAACCGAGCAGCAATTCAATCCATGGGAATGGCTATGCAAAGCATGCAAAAGGTTTTGATATAGAGATAGATGGCTCAGTGACTAAAGTATGGGTCAACAATCCGTTTGAACCTACTGCCAATGGCTTGGTTTATACACTGTATGCCGATTCAATGCGAAGCATAGACCCGAATAGTATTCAAATTCCTGTAAAAAGGGTTGTTTGCATGTCGTCCACCCATGTAGGTTTTATAGGCGCTTTAGGTGCCAATTCTGCTATTGTTGGAATTTCGGGAACAAAGTATGTCAATAATCCTAAACTCTGGGAACGGGTTGTTAATGGACAAATTGCCGAGGTAGGTTACGACCAAACCTTGAACTACGAGTTGTTAACCCGCTTGAAGCCCGATGTAATTTTTGTTTACGGGGTTAGTTCGGAATCGCTATCGTTTATCGATAAGCTAAAGGAGTTGGGGTTAAAGATGGTAATGGTGTCCGATTACCTAGAAACATCGCCATTAGGCAGGGCTGAGTGGATTAAGTTTTTTGGAGTTTTTTTTGGTAAAAAGGAGTTGGCCGATTCAATTTTCAGTGAGGTTGAGGTAAACTATGCCAAGCTAACCCAGTCAGTGGAACAGGTTGATACTAAGCCAAAGGTTTTTCTTAATTTGCCATTCAGGGATATCTGGTACTTCCCGGGAGTTGATAATTACTTTGTGAAGCTGATTAACGATGCTGGCGGAAGTTACATTTTCCCAGAGCTTACAGGCTCCCAAAGCCATCCGGTGAGCACGGAGGTAGCGTACAAGGCTGGTTTAAGCTGCGATATTTGGTTAAACCCTGGCACCGCTAACAGCCTTAGCGATATTACCAATTCCGATAATCGTTTTTCCATGTTTAAATCGTTTGGCAATGCAAGGGTTTACAACAACAATAAAAGGATGGGGCAGGGAGGCGGCAACGATTTTTGGGAATCGGGGGTGGTGCATCCTGAGCAAATACTAAGCGATATGATAAAAATATTTCATCCTGAATTAATGCCCACCGATACATTGTACTTTTACAGGCGATTGGAGTAACCATATCTTTAAAAAAAAAACAATTACTTATGAAATTTGGAGTCATAATTGAAACTAAGGAACCCGAAAAGGCATGGAATGCCTTTAGGTTTGCTGTGGCATCACTGGGTAAGGGGCACGAGGTTAAGGTGTTTTTAATGGGTGAGGCTGTTGAGTGCCAGGGTTTAACCCATAACAAATTTGATGTTGATGCACAAATGCGCAAGTTCACAGCTGAGGGCGGAACAATCTTGGCTTGCGGAACCTGCCTTAAGTCGCGCCAGATGGATGGAACCGAGCTATGTCCCATATCAACCATGGCCGATTGTATTCAAATGGTGGAATGGGCCGATAGGGTTATCACGTTTTAACCAATACACACAAAGCAATGCAGGGTAGAACCCGATATACAATACTATTTATCTCGCTGATGGTGGTTTTATTGCTATTAGCCCTGCTTAGCTTGCTTTTGGGTTCAGTGGCAATACCACTGGCCGATATCAAGGCCTATTTTTTGGGTGGAAGCTTTACCGATGAGGTGAATTTATCCATAATTCAAAATTTCCGAATGCCAAAGGTGGTTTCCGCTTTGCTTGCCGGTTCCGCTTTGGCAGTAAGCGGGTTACAAATGCAAACCGTTTTCCGGAATCCTTTGGCAGGCCCATACGTTCTGGGTATCAGTTCAGGTGCTAGTTTAGGTGTTGCTCTTGTGCTAATGGGTTCTTCGGCATTTGGGTTCTCGTTTTGGGGTAGCCAGGTAGGTACGGTTGTGGCAGCTCTTGTGGGTTCGCTTTTGGTTTTAATGCTCATACTGGCGGTGTCCATACGGGTAAGGGATATTATGACACTCTTGATTTTAGGGATGATGTTTGGCACGGCAGTTTCAGCAGTTACAAGTCTTTTGCAGTACTTTGGTAGCGAAACTTCCTTAAAGAATTTTGTGATATGGACAATGGGGAGCTTGGGAGGTGTAGGCCGTCAGCAGCTTTGGCTTTATGCTGTGCTGGTTATGTTTGGACTTGCGCTTGCCTGGGCGTACGTTCGTCCGTTAAATGTTCTTGGAATAGGCGACACCTATGCACGTAGCCTTGGTTTCAATGTAAAGCAAACGCGATTCCTGATATTCCTTTCAACAAGTTTGTTGGCTGGGACAGCTACTGCTTTCAATGGGCCTATAGCTTTTGTGGGCATAGCCGTGCCGCACTTGGCGAGAATGGTTTTTCGAACTTCAAACCATGCCATTCTGGTACCAGCGTCGGCATTGGCAGGTGCTGCTACTCTTTTACTTTGCGATATTATTGCACAGCTGCCTGGGTCGGCCGCTGTGCTTCCCTTAAACTCGGTGGCCTCGCTAATGGGTATCCCTGTTGTTATTTATATCGTTCTAAAAAACAAACGCGTAGTTAGCTGATGAACGGTATAGTGATTGACATAAAAGGATTAGTATCCGGTTACCGAAATGGAGTTTCATCAACATATAGGTATCCAGCGTTTAACGCCGTGGCTTTGCGTGGCGAACTTATTGCGCTTATTGGACGGAATGGGGTGGGCAAGAGCACGCTGCTTAGAACCCTAGCACGCATACAGCCATCGCTAGATGGGAATGTTTTTGTTAAAAGGGTTAACTTTCAGCAGATATCAGGTTCAGAGTTTGCACAGCTGGTGAGTTTTATCCCCTCGGAGCCAGCACATGCTTCGCATACTACGGTTTACGAGTTTGTTAGCATGGCCCGTTATCCCTACCATGGTTGGTTTGAGACTTTGAATGATAATGACTATAAATTGGTTGATGATGCAATATCGGCCGTTGGCATGCAGAATTTTCGGGATCGGTTTATCGATAACCTGAGCGATGGAGAGCGCCAGCGCGTAATGATTGCTTTTGCAATTGCACAGGATACGCCAATTATCATGATGGATGAGCCAACAGCTTTTCTTGATTTGCCCAATAAGTTTGAGGTTATGCGTTTGCTAAGGGAGCAAGCACAAAAGGGTAAAACTATTATCATTTCCACTCACGACCTGCAAACCGCTTTTGGTTTAGTTGATACCATTTGGCTTATGCTTTCCGATGGTGTTAGGGTTGGCGCTCCGGAGGATATTGTTCTGTCCGGTAACCTCAACCGCTTAATGGACGATACGCCTGTACTTTTCGATTTGAAATCGGGACAGTTTGTCTATAAGCATCAAACCAGGTTAGTGGCTTGTGTTTTGGGCGGTTCGCCCAATATAAAAAAGTGGACCTCGCACGCACTAAGGCGTATGGGATACGAGGTTGAATTCTCCCCCATTGCCGATGCTAGTACCTACGTTCAAATTCAGGAGCATGAGGGTAAGGTACAATGGATACTTGGCCGCGACGACCGTAATCCTACCTTCGATTCCATTCGGAATCTATGTATCTACATTAAGGGAACCACGCTTCTATAGCTTTATTTCAAAGCTATCGGCATCAAGGTGAACGGGGAATGAACTTCTTACACTATGTAGGTAATCCTTATCGATGCTTGAATAAATTACTTCCTCCGTGTTTGGTTTAGCCTGGGCAATAATTTGACCCATGGGGTCAATGATTTGCGAGTCACCGGTGTGGTTTATTTGGTTGCCATCGGTTCCAACACGGTTGCAGGCAGCCACGTAAACCTGATTTTCGATGGCTCTTGCCACCAGTAGCGAGTTCCAGGCATACCTACGACGCTCAGGGAAATTTGCAACAAGTATCATCAAATCGTAATCGTTCCAGTTACGGAGCCAAACCGGGAAACGCAGGTCGTAGCATACTGCCAGCAGAATTCGCCAGCCCTCATGGGTTACAATCACGCGTTGTGTTCCTGATGTATAGTGTGCGTCCTCGTTTGCCATTCGGAAAAGGTGGCGTTTATCGTAGGTTTCAATTGTGCCGTTAGGGTAGGCAAAAACCATACGGTTGAAGTACTTGCCATCAGTTTCGGCAATGTAGCTGCCCGCAAGGGCAAATCCATGCTTTCTTGCCATGGATTTCATCCATTCAACGGTTCGTCCCGGATGCCTCTCAGCAAGGGAGGCCGGACTCATGCTGAATCCGGTTGTGAACATCTCGGGAAGTAAAACCAGGTGTGTTCCGGGTTCAATTCCAGCCAGTTTCTGCTCAAACTGCTCAAAGTTCTTATCGGGCAATTCCCAGTATAGTTTACTTTGAATTACTGCTATCTTCATTTTCCGTTCTCCAATTAATGATGCACTGTTCAACAAGTGTCTCGTAATGGGCCGAGATATCTCTTACCAAATCAGGTATTTCGTGGTAAATGTGATTGTCAATCTGCTTAACCGGTAAAACACTGGGAGAGGTGCCCGTGATAAAGCATCCGGTGGTTTGCTTAATTTCATTAGCCCCAAGACTCCTAAAGTTAATGTTGATTTGCAGGGTGTTGCATATTTCAATCACCTTTTGACGCGTTATTCCACCAAGCACTTTGCTATTGGGGGCAGTAATTAGTTCATTATCTTTAATAAAAAAGACGTTTGATCGACTCCCCTCAGTGATAAAGCCATCGTGGTCAACCAGAAGAACCTCGTAGCACCGGTGTGTTTCTAAAATTTCGTTGGCAATGGCCCTAATGGCTTTGTTCTCAAACTTAACAGTTGGGTTATGCCTTTCGGCATTGAGGGTTTCAAGGCGAACCCCCGTGCTTATCTCATCGGCGGTTGGGTAGCGCGATGGTATAAAGTATATCAATAGGGTAGCTCCGTTTTCATTGGAATAATACATCAACCTAAAATTTCTCTGATCAACCGGGTTTGCTTTAAGTAGTTCCCTAATTCCAAGGGTGATCTCATCAAGATTTATATTATAGCCCATCATCTGGGCAGAGTACATAAAACGGTTTAGGTGATCGTTCAGAAATATTGGAGTGGAGTTTTTTACACGAATTACTTCGTAAATAATATTTTCACCCTCGGTTAGGGCGACGGAAAACTTATTGAGGGGTAATATTTTTCCGTTATAAAAGAAAAAACTTTGTTGATTATCGGGAGGAAAATTCATGCCATAAAGGTTTCCAGCAAAAATAGCACAAGCTATTTTTTTTAAAGCAATATCCTAATCAAATGTGGGTTTTGGTTTTAAACTTACTGTTCCCTTGATGTATAAATGTCTAATATATTGTTGATTAGGGGTAAATAAAAATTGTTGAAGAAAGCATTCCTTGGTGAGTTTAGGTGAAGAATAGAGTTTAGCGTTTTCCCCCCTTTCAGCTTTGATGTGGCTATGCTAACGCTGTTTTCGGCAAAATCGCCTGCAAAGTAGTAGCAGAACTTATCGGAATACCCTTTCACCACAGCTGGGAACTGGTTTGTTAGGCCAAACGATTTTAATTTTTCCTCGCCTGCTGGGGTTGTTTCCAGCTTAAAAGTGGCATGTACCTCTGAACCGATTCCAGCCATGATAATATCGAACCATCCGTAAAATTCAGTTTCTTTTGAATTGTTTTGCCATTGAGGCATGGTAGGTTCGGCAATGAGTTTAACTCTGGGGTTTAGAAGGTCAGAGCCTTCCTCAAGCACATCAATTAACCCATCGTTGCTAATCAGGATAATGCCTGAGCCTTTACTTGGCCAAGGTTTCTGGTGTTGTTTCTCGTATAGCTTAACCATCCATTCGGCTGGTCCCTTACCGTTGTTAATTGCCCCAAGATTTGGACAATATTTACCAGCCCAACCAGTCCAGCTTACATTGAAAAGTTCTTCGGTTTTGGTTCGGATAAGTGCATTTGTGGGGGAGCTAAACATGTTGTACTCGCCAATAATAAGCTTATTGAGTTCCTTCATCCGTTTGAGGAGCAAGTAGTCGTTCTGGTTTAGACCTCCGTAAACCTTTGATGTGTTTGGGGCTTTGGTTTCGGTTTTATACCACTCGTAGGAGTAAACTCCATAGCAGTCGGTATAGTAGGCGGCATCGTAAACGGCAGCATAGGCATCTACCTCGTTCAGTCGAATCGATTTTATATCGAATAGTTGCTGATTTAAGTCGATGGGGAAAAAGCCCCAGTAATCCGATTTATGGTTGTACGATTTGCCATCGGGGCCCACAATCCGAAAGTGGTTGAGCAGCCAGACAAGCGATTTGTGCTCAATTCTATCGGTTTGGGTTACTGTTTTGTCAAGTATATATATGTTGAGTGGCTTTGACTTCTGAAAGTACCAGGCTAGGTGAAGCGCAATAACAATACCAATGATACATGCAATAGCAATTCCAAGGTAAGTGGCAATCTTTTTCATTGCAATTAGGTTTCTAAAACTTGTTTAGCCTTGGCAAATTACAAAAAAATGAAAAAGATTACAAGTGAAGGGGATAAATTCGTGAAACGTGAATCGTTAACCGTTAACCGTGAACCGTTAAAAGTTAAACGTGAAAAGTTAAAAGTTAAAAGCTTGGCTTTAAGTGGGAATGAGTCGGAATACTCGGAATGAGTCGGAATACTCGGAATGAGTCGGAATACTCGGAATATGATGGAGTTAGATGAAGTTAGATGAAGTTAGAGGTAGTTTGAGTTCGTGAAAAGTTAAAAGTTAAAAGGTTAACGCATGGCTTTAAGTGGGAATGGTTCGGAATGAGTCGGAATGCTCGGAAAGAGTCGGAATGAGTCGGAATACCCGGAATGTTTCGTAATAGACACTCTTTTACATACAACCGTCAACCGTCAACCGTCAACCATCAACCGTCAACTGTCTACCCAATTAGTTTCACAGTGTTACACGGAGTTTAACACAGTGTTACAAAGTGAAAATCCATCATATCTGCGGAATCAGTGTTCAATTTCCAAACACAAAACACAAAACACAAAGCACTAAATACTAAAAACATCAACCGTCAACCATCAACCGTCAACCATCAACTGTCAACTATCAACCATCAACCATCAACTTAATTATTGGCTTGAGCCTTTTGGGATTCAGCCAGGAGATGATTTGATGGCATATTTACTAAAAGATTTTTACCACTAAAACCCTTGCAGTGTTTGTTGATTTATTGGTAAGTGAACGACTTTCGTTAATCTCAACAAACGTAGCTGAATTTGGGGTAAGTAAAGCCGATTCGTTATTTACGGTGAGTTCAAGTTCCCCATCAAGTAGGTAGAATACAACGCCAAATGGGTTGGCGTGTGCAGGTATTACCTCGCCTGGTTTTAACGTTAGGTGAACTATTTCCACTTTAGAACTTGAAAACATTATACGCCCGTCCAAATTGAATGGAACCTTTGGCGCGCTTTGTAGGGTTTCGGGTTTAATCATTTTTTCAATTATTTAACCGCCATATACATGTATACTTTGACTTGCAGAGGGCAAGTATTTTATTCCCAGCCAGGTAATTAGCAGAACCCCCAGTGCAACAATCATTAAACGAGCCAGTAGCTTGCGTTTGGTGGGCAAGTACCGGTGAATATGAATAACTAAAAGATAGAAGAACCAGGTAATTAATGCCCAAACCTCCTTTGGGTCCCATGCCCAGTAGTCACCCCATGCAAACTTAGCCCAGTAAGCGCCTAGGAGCATTCCCAGCGTTAAAAGCGCAAACCCGGGATATACTAGCCGCATTTGCTGCTGGAGTTCATCGTGAACTGAACCTTTTGAAAATGATGTCCAAGCCACTGAAAGGCTTGCTGATGCAAGAACTGCATAGGCTAGCATATACGAAACCACATGTGGTATAAACCAGGGGCTTTGAAGAGCAGGCATAAGAAACCTACCCTGATATTCTGGATGAATGATATCAACAACCAGAAAAACCGAGGCCATGATTAGGCCTATGGTTAGAATGTTTTTACTGCGATATGCTTTAAATACGCTTAGGCTAACAAGGCTTACCAAGAAAGAGTACCATATTCTAGTCTCAGCCATGGTTCGCATGGGCGGACGTTTAATATCGAACCAGTATAAGATAATAAATACCCCCAGAAGAGCACTGGCTGTAACACCAGAATACCATAAAATGAGTTTACCTTTTGCGGATTCTTTGTGGTTAAAGTAAACAGAAACTAACCAAAGTAATATCACAGTCAGAGCAACGGGAACAAAATAATTCCAAACCATTTGTTTACTTCTTTGAATCGTTAATTAAAACCAAGCCTAATCCACCCAGGAGCATCATGGCAAATCCTATGTATATCAGTGGTAACCATGGGTCGTAGATTACCTTAAAGGAGCTGTAGGTTGAGTCTGGGCCAGCCAGATTATCGTATGAATACTGGTAAATCCACCAACCATCAACCCTAAAGGGTTTGTTTACCTCAATAAGGCATTGGTTTACTGAGCTTGATTTTTTTGAATAGATTTTGGCGTGTGAACCAAAGTATTTTGCCTCGGCAGGTAAAAGTCTTAGCTCTCTGCCATCGGGAAGTGGAAGGGTCTTTTCGGCTGTAACATGGGTAAGGCTCGAGATCCAGCCCATTGTAACGGTTTGCCCATTCGAGTCAAATACTTGTATCATTGCCGCTGGCCCGGTAAAGGGAACACCCCGCGCATCAATGAAGGTTGTATCGGTTGCAAATGCCTTGGGTAAGTATTGCATAACCTGAATGGTTAGGTTATCAATTTTAATGCTTGGGTTACTGTTTAGGTCGTATTCCGATTCTGGGAAGAATGTCTTACTACCCATTAAAGCCAATCGAGGTTGGTAGAATTGTGCTTCAAACTTTTGTAGTTCAATTGCTATTGGCAATTCAATTACACTACCGTTCTTGTCTGTTCCGTACCATGCAATTTCATTCTGGTTAACCTGAACGGTTGCCTCAATCTTATCGGAACTTCCTACTAAACCTGCCGATAAGCAAACCCAAAGCCCGGCATGGTTAAGGGTGAAAATTATGTTTTTTAGGGTAATTGGAAATACACGGTTTACAACAGCCGCCCCTAAGGTTATTAGCATAAAAATTAAAGGGAATAAAAACAACCAGGAACCCAGTAGGTTAAATAATGCCCCGGGTATTCCCATACCATGTCCTATCTGTGGGATAATTCCCATTAGAATAATTGAGAAGAGAAATAATGAAATTGATGGAATAGCTGACTTAACCGAGGCAAGCCAGTTGAAAAATTTCGATTTTGGGAAAATGATTTTTAAGAGGATTAAAAGGCTAAGAATTGTAACTAAAACGATAGCATTGGTTGGGAAACCTAGTTTAGGAAATAGCGATAGAGGGACAAATAGTTCCAAAAAGAAAGCTAGTACCCATAACCCAACGGACACAATAAAACCCTCTAAAAAACCCCAAGGCCATAGCCAAAGGGGTTTCTTTTTAAATTGATTGCCCATGATTTTGATTGCTACATTATTCTTTCAGGCAAAGGCATGTTCTGTTCACGCTCTTTTGCTAATTGTAACCACTTGGGAAGCACATTTTTCTTCCATTCTTCTTTCTCGCCCTTAAGTTTTTTCAGATCAATTCCCACATAGGCTTGAGCTTTTTCCTTTGATGAAAGGTCTGGCATGGGAACAGGCTCATTGTGTCCTAACGTTGCAAGTACCCTGGAGAGCTGTAAGCGCGCTTCTGAGGCTTTCTCTATTCCATCGGCAATTATTCGCATACTCTCAAGAGGAGCATGGAACGATGCTCCATGGCTTGCGGCTACAAAATCCCAACGCCACTGTGCTTGTCTGATAAGTTTCAATACTGGCTCCATCATTTTTTCATTGGCGCCATTGTCCCATGCGAATTTTGCTTCTATATGTGCCTTTACCAATAAGTCTTCCAGTACAATTTTTTGGGTATATACTCTGTCCTGCCTATCGTAAACGTTCTTAATGAGTTCTTCCTTGGTTTGTTTATGACAAACCATACATGAGGCCTCCATGTTGTTCAGGGGGCTTTGAACCTTATGGTCGGTAATTTTCTGGCTACCTTCTGTAACGTATGGCATATGACAATCGGCACATGAAACCCCGCGCTGGTAGTGAATGGAATGTTGGAAAAGCTCAAAATCGGGGTGCTGAGCCTTTATGATTGGAGTTTTGCTTAAGGGGTGAATCCAGTCGGCAAATGCGTATTCGTCGTAGTACTTCTCAATGTCATCAACGTTAAGCCCTTTATCCCAAGGGAAGGTTACATATTTACCATCGCCCTTAAAGTAGTACTCCACATGGCACTGGGCGCACACCATGGTGCGCATTTTATTTAGCGGCAACAACTCAACGTTACTACCCATACGCTCATAAGCTTCTTTTAATGGGATTTGGAACAGGCGTAGAGTCATATCGCTTGGATTGTGGCAGTTTGCACAACCAATAGGGTTTACAATTTCCGAGAGCATAGCCGACCACTTTGTTTTGTAGAAATCGGCTGGCGACATTTTAGCCATAACCCTTGCAACATCGGGGCTCTTGCAAGCCCAGCAACTTGAATTTTGAGGGCCCTCATTCTCATTGGCAGGTGTGCCAGTGCGTAACGTATTATGAACATCCGCCACTGAGTATACATGACCTCGGGCCTGATTAAAATCTTTTGAAAAGGCATAGCCGGCAAAGAGTATTACCAGTCTTGGGTCTTCGTCAAGTAAATCGCGAAAAGCGCTTCCGCCATATTTTGACCGGAAAAGGGTATCGGACATCTGGGAGTAGGTTTGATACTCTCGCGGAAATGCCATACCCCATGCCTCGTTTCGGGGCTCAAACTCATCGATCTTATACCTTGGAGTATTCATTAGGTTTGCTTCTGTTCGTCGCTGAACAATGCTGGCTGCCAGTAAACCAAGAACAAAAACAACAATCATTGTTCCCAGAAATAATGCCCATCCAATCCATGGATTCTTGGCAATTTTTTCACTTAACGGAGTTTTCATGTTGGTATAGGTTTAATATCTATTTAATCAGTTTCTTTAACCAGTTAGGGGTGTCAGTTTTAGGCACTGGTGCAGTGCCATATGGTGTTGCGGAAAGGCTTTTTACTGTGCCATGGGGTACATCACGGTGACAATCCCAGCAACGTTTCCCATTTCCGGCAAGAATTGCATCTAAATCGACATTGGCTTTAACCATGGCTGTGAGGTTTCCATGGCAGCGTATGCAGTTTTCCTGAACCACTCTTTGCCCAGGCTTATGCATGTAAATGGTTTGGGGGTAAGTGTTTAGTGTAAAGATGGTGGCATGCCGCAAACCATCGTTTGCTTTAAAGTAATACTTACGGACGATGTTGTCGTGGGGTACGTGACAATCGTTGCAGGTGGCGTGTTCCCTATGCGATGAGTGGTGCCAGGTAACATATTGCGTCCTCATGATATGGCAATTGACGCACGTTGCAGGGTCGTCGGACACATACGACCATGCCCTGGAGGTATAAAAAACAAACAATCCTGTTCCAGTAAAAATTCCCGCCAATATAATTACTGGTACTCGCCAGTTTGGTGGGGGTTGAAAACGTTTTAGTATCTGTTTAGCCCAGTCAAACATATTGATGTTTTTTCAAATTTAGGTAATAAGAAGCTTAGAATCAATTTAAATATTTGCGCTTATACCACATCATAAAGCCCGATAGTACTACTACCACAAGGAAAATGCCTGTTAATGGAACCACCAGTATGTAAAAGTCGCCAAGCATAAAGCTGAAAATTCGACCGGTATGGATTTCCTGAGCCAGATTCCACAGCGGGAATTTGAAAGCATCAGCAACTGTTGATGGCATTGGAATAGCAGGCTCTGAATGATGTAAAGCAACCATCCCTTTATCGTAATCGAATATGTATTCTAACCCTGAAATATGAGCGTATCCCGATACTACATTCTCGCCTAATGGTTTTCGTAGGCCGTTTTCTCTTCTATGCAGGTTGCCTGTTATGTAGTTGAAGGTTTCTCCCGTGTCGGGGTTCCAGCGGAATAATCCGCTAAAGCTTCCCACCAGGTAAAACACGCTGTCTAGAGGCTCAAGAACATTGATACCCATTACGCTAACTGGTGGCTGATTGGGAAATTTGGTTAAGGGCTCTGAGAAGTCAGTGCAATGGTAAATTCCATCGGACGTTGCCAGGATGAACTTTTTTCTAGCTGAGTCAAATCTTATATCGCGAAGTTTATCGTTCCAGTAGTAGCTGTTAGAAACCTTTTGGTTGTTAAGCACTATTTGACTATTGGCAATGGTTAGCAGGAAAGGAGGACGCAGGAAAGTTCCTGTTAGGCCCGATATTACCAATAGCAATGTAGCCAGTGCTCCTACCTTTAAGTGCCATTTATAAGAGAAACGGGTGGTGCGTTTTAGTTTATGGAACCTGAATTGCTCATGGTACCTTTTGATTATTTTGGGGGATAAAAAGTAGATAATACCTGTTATGCTTAAGAAAATCATGACTAAAGCAACCAAATCGGCTAATAATCGTCCGGGAATTCCAAAAATCTCGCCGCTATGAATATTCCAAAAAAGCCGGAAGGTTGATATTTCCTTTTTGGAACCTAGAGGGGCTTTCAAATCGATTGGCGTAAACTGCAGGGTTTGTGCCGATGAATAATAAATTGAATTACGTGTTGTAATGTATATACTTGATTCGACCACCTCAATTGAGGTGCAGAATTCATCGCTTTGGGGTAGGTGCAACTTTACCCAATGATTTTCCCCTTTGCCAAGCCAGTACAAACCGAAACGGGTGGCAGCAAGTATCCCGTTTGGGGTTACTTCAAGGTCAAAAATCTTTCTGTAATCGCTCCCTTCCGGGATACCATCCATTAAGGGCTTCCAATTTTCAAAATTGCTTTTGGTAAGCCAAATCCCAACTCCCCCATAAAGGATGATAGAATCAGAGTTAATGGTTCTTGCTCCTTTTACCGATGCCAGGTTCCAGTTTTTTAACTGGTAGTTCTTAGGTAAATACTTACGGTTGATATCGATATGGGCAATGGTTTGCCGGTGATTCATCAAAACTCCCGAAATGGCAAAAAGCAAAAAAAACAATGTAAATACTAAAGCGGGCCATTTGTGGTACTTCCGCAGAGTACTATAAAAACTCATAATAGCAAAAGGCTTTTTCTTTCAGAAAATTGTTTACGGTTTATAGAAATAGATGTTAAAGTGTTCATCGTCAATCTTTTCTACCCAGTGTTTTATTCCCAAGCTCGAAGCCTTATCTATTAAGGGTGCAGTAATAAATGGGGCAACCACTTTGTATATTTTATCAGAACTCAGGTCGGTTAAATCGGCCATTATCTGGTTAACTGGTTGCTCACCAGCCTGTAACATCACCCTTACATCAATTTCTGAGTCAACTTTGTTTGAATCGAACCATTGGGGTTTCTGGGTGGTGAACTCCATCTCATCGGCACCCTCAAGCAAGTCCTGTCCTACAGCTTTCCGGAGGACATTAATGAGTTCCTCTACCTTAACATTTCCTATTGCTGCAGCTTGCTGAAGTGTTGCAACACGAGCAACTGTTTTCCTTAGAACAGGATTTTTCAGCTTTTCAAAAGCTGGAACATACCCAATAAGCACCTCCTCGAGCTGCGGGTATGCTTCAATTAGCTGCAAAACCTTGGTTTTAGGTGTTATAATGAGTTTGTTTTCGTCCATAGCTATTTGGAATATGATAGAATACGTTGTTCACCTTCAAGTTTGCGATACACTGAAACATTGTGCGAAACCTCCAAAACACCAAGGTATTCGCCTTTCTCGTTTCGTAATGCAAAGTACTCGATATGTATTAGGTTGCCACCAATATTAATCCAGAAGGGGGCTCTAGAAGCCTTTCCGCTTTTAAAGTCCTCAATGATTTTATCAACAATGTGAGCACTGGCAGGGGGATGACATAATCTTACATCGCGGTTAAGGATAGCCCTGTTACGCTGGAATATTCTTTCGGGGCTTTGCGAGAAATACTTAACCTTATCGTTTTTATCAACAAATGTGATATCAACTGGTAATGTGTTAAGGATTGCCAGAAGTTCTTCCACTGAGAAACTACCCGTTGGGAGTTGAATGTTTTCGGCCGTTTTGTTTAACTCCTGAAGCTCGCTGCCTTCAACCCATGATGGTTTCCATTTTGTAGGAGGGTCGTATAGGCAAAAGCCTATCTCAAGCTGCTGCTTATGAATCTCGTACCAGTCAGCTTCAGTAAGCTTATCCAAGGCCATGGGGAAAAGAATTTCTTCCTCCTTGGTAGTCATTTCCATAACGCCTTTAATGGCAGGGCGGAGCACAATCTCGCTTGAGGCAATTAGTTCGTCGCGTGATATCCCTTCGGTTTGCAGGAGTTCAATTGAGCCTTTAATAAGCTCTCTTATTTCATCGTGTTTTCCCCACATTACCTTTGGAGGGCCAGTAATTCCCTGCTTTTCAAGAAAGGGGAAAAGTAGGTATTCCTTTCGCTGATAGTGCTTATCTACATCAAACAGAGCGTTAAACTGTCCCCTAAGCTTGAGTACAAGCTTTGGGATGTCAACTGCTTCACTTGACACAAGTTCCATAAGCGATTGCTCAATGGATTGGCAAAGCTGGTTGAGTTCTTTATTTTCCTTAATGAACACATCAACAGGGTGACCGTCGGGAATTTTTTTAACCGTTGTAAGATCAATATTTCCCTTCAGCACTGCTGAGTGTACATCGCAAAGTTTCAGGACTTCCTGTTCCGGCAAACCTTCGCTAATCAATTCCTGCTCAACCTCAACTACCTCGCCATAGGGGATATTGGTCAGGCTTTGTATTAGCTCCTGCCGCACTTCCTGTTCTGAGTCGCCTTTATCCCAGATCCGTCATTAGAATTACGAAGGCACAAGGAAAGGCCAACTCATTAGTTCAGTTGAGCTCCAAAGGCCTTTGAACCAATCTCTCCTTTTCATTTGCATGGAGAGTTTTAGGATACGG
>JAGPEQ010000011.1 GCA_018056955.1 Bacteroidales bacterium
CCGAAAAAGGTGAAAAACACCTTAGCCTCAATACCCTCCATAACTGCGCCGTTTGCCATAACCAAGGCTGCATAAACATCCTCCAGGTTTGCCTTGGCGCATATTATCATCACCTTCTTAATGGGGTGATCCTGTGCATTTGCCATATTTAACTGTTTTTAGGGTTATACACAACTAGATGGTTTTGCAATTCCTGCAATACGGCTGGCCTTTTTCAGGGGTGCACCTGGAAAGAGTTCATAAAAACCTTTTGTATCAACCAACCCCGATTTGCCAATCGTGCGAATGGTGAGAGCTTCGCCCTTGAGGGTTTTCTCCCTAATGAACTCAATTACAGCAAAGTGCTTATCGGTAAGTTCTATACCTTCCTCCTTTGCAATTTCAATAGCAACCTCTTTTGTCCATTGATTTGGATCGGTCAGGTAACCATCGTCGGTTACGCTAACGGATTTGCCTGCATAAACTTTTTCTGCCATAGCTTTATTTGTTTTTGGTGATTAATTAATTTTTTTAGTTTTCCCAAGTTCGCCCATTACCCTTAACATAAACGAGAGAGTACGACGAACTTCAGGTTTGCTTAGTTGACGGGCAATGCCAATCAACGATTTATTGTCAATCTTTTCGTCCATTTCCATGCTGGAAAGGGTTTGGGTTACCTCAGCCAAGGCATTCATTACCTTGGGTTGAGTTAAACTACGTAACATCAACCCTACTGCTGGCATGCTCTCACGAAGGCGAATAATGTCCTCCTCGGTAACATGCTCCTTGAACTCGGCAGCGAGTAGGCCTAACTGTCTAAAGTAGTCGAAGTATCCCTTCTTGTCTAGGTCATCCAGCGCCTTTGTAAAGGCAATACCGGCATCGTGAACCACAGGCCCAATATCGTGGAGGAAATCCATTAAGCTCTCAAGCATATCCATGAGCTCGCCAAAGGTCTTCACATTGCGAAGCAATTTGAAAACCAAATACCGAACATCTTCCCCATCAATCTTAATATTCTGAACAGCCAGCTCATCCACAGCGGTCTGGAAAGCGTCCTTTACTACAATGTTCAGATCCTCCACCAAATCCTCAACCACCTCGCTGCGCTGCTGCTGCTTGGCCAGCAACTCCAGCACAAGATCCATCTTGCGGTTAAGGTCATCAATTTGTTGTTGCAAATTATTCTCCATGGCCAAACAGTTTTAAAGTTCCTTACCAGCCATAGTCATTTGCGATTCAAGCGGTAGCTCTTTACCTTTCAAGAGCAGATGCCAGTATATCCAACGGAACATAACCTTTCCGTAATGATTAATCCGGGTGTTTTTAAGTAAGCCAAACGGGCCAATTCCGGGTAAGGGGTATGTTCCGGGAAGCGGCTCTGTTTCGTAGTTAAAGTCGATCAGCGAACCCTTACCGAATCCAGTTTCGATGTAACAGTTGGAGTGACCATCGAACTTGGCAATTAGGGGACGACCCTCAATGGCAGCCATAAGATTCTCGAATAGCACATCCGAAGCAAAGTGAACCACTGATCCGGCCTTTGATGTTGGGATGTTGCTGGCATCGCCAAGCACAAAAATATTCTCCCATTTCTCGGAACGTAGGGTGTACTTGTCGGTGGCAATGTAGTTCATGTCATCGCCCATACCGCTGCGAGCCACCCAATCGGCACCCATGTTAACTGGGATTATGGTTAGCAGGTCAAATTTAACCTCACGGCCATCGTATGAAATAATCTTTTTGTTTTCATCATCAACCCTTTCAAGGTAAAAGTCGGGTATGATTTGAATGTTTTTCTCCTTAAGGAGTTCCCCAAGCATTTTTGAAGATTTAGGCTTGGTAAAAGCACCTGAAAGGGGTGTGGTATAGTAAATGTTTACCTTATCGCGAATTCCTTTCTTCACAAAGAACTCATCGGCAAGGAATGCAAACTCAAGCGGTGCCACCGGACACTTAAAGGGCAATTCGGCAATATTGATTACCATATCGCCACCTTCCCATGTTTTTAGGAATGTGCTCAAGGCAACTGCTCCCTCGTGGGTATAAAAGTCGAAAATACTCTTACGCCATTCCCTACCAAGCAAACCGGGTGTCTCTGCGGGATTAATATGCGTACCTGTGGCAACTATTAAAAAATCGTACTCCAGAATTTGCCCGTTGGTTAGGTAAACTGTGTTCTTGTCGGGTTCAACACGGTCAATATCGTTTACAATAAACTTTACGCCGGCAGGAATAAAGCTAGCCTTAGGTTTAACCACGTCGTGCTTGCTGTATATCCCAAAAGGTATAAACAGGAAACCGGGCTGGTAGTAATGATTCGGGTCCTTATCCACCACAGTAATACTCCATTCATCGCGTTCCAAAACCTTACGGAGCTTATTGGCCATAATGGTTCCACCTGTACCTGCTCCTAGAATCACAATCTTCTTCATATGTTAATTATTAAATTTTGCTTAATTGTTAAAATTTTATCAATTCAAAGTACGTTAATAGTAACAAAAGTTTTAGATTTACAGCTGTTGATAAAAATCAATTCTGATATATATCAATATATGTAGATATGAGCCAAAATTTTTGTCCGGGCAATATATGTGCTGAATGTGGTTTCCGTTCTTCGGTTTTTTCAAAACTGACCGATGAGCAGCTCAATCAGCTTACCGCAAATAAAACCTTTCACTTTGCCAAAAAGGGCGAAACAATAGCCAAGCAGGATAGCGCGATAAAAGGATTCATTTTCTTGCGTGTAGGGCTAGCAAAACTAACCCGTGTAAACCCCGATGGACGTGAGCAAATCATAGGTATTGCCACTCCAAACGACTTTGTGGGCTTACTTAGCATTTTTTCATCAAAAAACTACCAGTACAACATAATAGCCATTGAGGATTGCGAGTATTGCTGTGTTGACTACAACCTGGTCATTAACTTAATTAGCACCAATGGCGATTTTGCAAAAACACTTCTGGAAAAGATATCGCAGGTGGCCGATCTGATGATGGGAACCCGATTGGATTTGGAGCTTCGTCAGCTCCGTGGCAGGGTTGCCTTTATTATTTGCTACTTTGGGAATGAGGTTTACAAATCGCATAAATTTAGCCTTCCCATCTCCCGACGCGAGATTGCTGAACTAATTGATATGCGGGTTGAGAATGTTGTGAGGATTCTGTCGGAGTTTAGGCGCGATAACATTATTCGTATTGAGGGAACCACCATTGAAATTGTTGACCCCGAAAAGTTACGCTGGATAAAAATGCACGGTTAAGCTATAACCCTTTGATTTTTCGGGTCAGCTCTGTGGAAAAGACAAAATCGTTCAGCTCCTTATTATCGCTATCAAGAATATTTTCCTTGCTACCCTCCCACCACTTTTTCCCATTGTGGATAAAAATTACTTTATCGCCAATACCCATAACCGAGTTCATATCGTGGGTGTTTATGATGGTAGTAATATTAAACTCCTCAGTAATTTCCTTTATGAGCTGATCGATAACCACGGCTGTTTTAGGATCTAAACCTGAGTTAGGCTCGTCGCAAAAAAGAAATTCAGGGTTGAGAGCAATGGCTCGAGCAATAGCAACTCGTTTCTTCATTCCTCCGCTAATCTCAGCAGGGTAAAGGTGATTTGAATTGATAATATTAACACGGTTAAGGCAAAAGTTTACCCTATCGAGCTTTTCCTCGTGGCTCATGGTTGTGAACATGTCCAAGGGGAACATAACATTTTCCTCCACAGTAGCGGAATCGAAAAGGGCTGAACCCTGAAAAAGCATACCAATTTTTTGGCGTATCTTTTTCCTGTCTCTAAAATTCAGATTGTCGAATCGGGTGTCGTTATAGTAGATTTCGCCAGAATCAACCTCATGCAGCCCAACAATACATTTTAGCAAAACGGTTTTACCCGATCCGCTCTGACCAATAATCAGGTTGGTTTTCCCTTTCTCAAAGGTGGCGTTTATACCTTCTAAAACCAAACGCCCATCGAACGATTTATTAAGATTTTTAACGGTTATCACGAGAGTAAGAGTTGGGTTAGAATTAGGTTAAACAGAAGAATAAAAATACTACTCATTACTACAGCCTGGGTACTTGCCCTACCTACCTCCAGCGAGCCGCCTTGAACCCTATAGCCATAAAAGGCAGAGATCGTGGTAATCAGAAAAGCAAATACTACTGTTTTAATAAGCGAATAGGTGATGTAATACGGAATAAAGGCGTACTGAACCCCATCGATATATTCCTGGGTTGAAACAACGCCCGTAAATACCCCTACCAACCATCCACCGGCAATCCCAACTATCATACTTAAAACGGTAAGGAAGGGGTTGAATAGAATTGTGGCAATAATCTTAGGAAGTATAAGAAAGCTTGCTGAGTTGATACCCATAATCTCCAGGGCATCAATCTGCTCTGTAACCTTCATTGTTCCTATTTCCGAAGCAATATTAGAACCAACCTTTCCGGCTAGTATCAACCCAATAATTGTTGATGAGAACTCAAGCAACATGCTATCGCGGGTACCAAGTCCTATAAGGTAATTAGGAATAAAAGGGTTCTCCATGTTGTAGGCGGTTTGAAGGGTAATTACAGCACCCATAAAAACCGAAATAATTGTAACTATACCAATTGACTGTAGCCCTAGCTTATCAATTTCCTTAATAGTTTGCTGAAGGTAAACTCTACGTTTTTCGGGTTTTGAAAAAACCTTTTTCAGAAGGAGTATATACTCCCCAAACATATCAATTGCAAAAAGCAATTTCATAGGTGGAAATTTTATTTAAACAAACTGAAACTCCTCCAACAAAGTTAATGGTATATCCAAAAATAAGTAGCATTTAGTAACTAATATTTCAGGCAATAACTCAAAATATTGTGATTTGAACCATTTAACAAATGATTTTCTTAAATATTAAGCAACGCAGAAAATATTTGTTAAACTTTACGGATTACGTTAATGACTCTCTGCCATATCGGGTTGCATTCAAATTCTTAGCAGTTTTTTTGTGCCAAAAAATGAACTACTTTTGCAATTTAATTTGTAAAAACAATGATTGAAAGGAAAAACCTATACTGTGTTATCATGGCAGGTGGCATTGGAAGTCGCTTTTGGCCGCTTAGCCGAGTTGATAAACCAAAACAGTTTATCGATATACTAGGCACTGGGAAATCGCTCCTACAGCAGACTTTTGATAGGATGAGCCGGGTTTGCCCCCGCGAAAATATACTGATTGTTACCAGTAGTGCATACAGTTCATTGGTTAACGAGCAAATACCCAATCTATCACCTGATCAGGTTTTGCTTGAACCCCTTAGAAGAAACACAGCACCCTGCATTGCATATGCCACATACAAGATTAAGCAACAAAACCCAAATGCCATAGCCATTGTAGCTCCTAGCGATCATCTAATTCTCAATGAAGATATTTTTCTCGATACCATTTTAAAAGCCGCTGAATTTGCCTCGAACAGTAATGCCCTGATTACTCTGGGTATTAGGCCAAGTAGGCCTGAAACCGGTTACGGATATATTCAGATAGGTAAACCTGTAAAGGAAGTTCCCTCGCTATTCAAGGTCAAAACATTTACCGAGAAACCAAACCTGGAGCTTGCACAAAAGTTTTTGGAAAGTGGTGAGTTTTACTGGAATTCAGGCTTGTTTATTTGGAGCATTGCCTCTATCTCAGCGGCACTCGAAAGCCACCTACCTGAGGTAAACAGCTTATTTAAGGAGTTACTACCCATTTATGGTACCGAAAAAGAAACCGAAACAATTGCTACAGCATACTCCGAGTGCAGGAATATTTCCATTGACTATGGAGTTATGGAAAAAGCTGATAATGTTTACGTTTTTTGTTCCGAGTTCGGATGGTCCGATTTGGGAACCTGGGGCTCTCTATACACTCACCTACCCCATGACCCAAATGGAAATGCAGCCATTGCCCAGCAGCTTATGCTTTACCAAACCAGCAATTCCATTTTCAATATCCCCAAAAATAAGCTTGCAGTTATTCAGGGTTTGGACGACTATATTGTGGTTGATACCAAGGACGTTCTGCTTATATGCAAAAAGCAGGATGAGCAGCAGATACGAAATTTTGTGAACGATGTTTTAATGAACAATAAGGATTTTGCTTAAACCAATACTTGTTTGCATACGAAAAAGGCCGTAGGGTAAACCCACGGCCTTAAGTATTTTAGATAATATCCCTAGTACTCCCACAAATCGTGCTCAAAGTTGAAGAGCTCTGTTTTAATCTTTTCGGACTCAAGTAATGTTTGCAAACCAGTGAAAGTGTACTCATCAATTGCCCTGTTATCCCATACGTTCGATATTCTGATAATGTATGAATCAAAATTACGTTTCCAGAAAAGGTCGTCGTAGGTAATTCGCTGAGCATCGTTGAAGTTGTTATAGGCATCGGTATTGGCCAATACACTTCTGGCTTCAGGGAAATAAATCCAAAACGTTGGAATTCTGCTTAGGGTTCCTTCTTGTTCCTCATCACTTCCTGTTTTACGGTAATCCTTACGATGAAGAATGGGACAAATTCCAATAATCCGAACCTCCATAACCGAGCGCTGCTTATCAAAGAACCAGTCTTCCTTTACAAGGAGTTCCTTTATATCGCCCCAGCGAATTTGACCCTTTACAGTTACCTTTACCTCTTGTCCGTTCTCATCGAGTTGAGTTTGTTCCTTATCCTCAGCGCCAAGCTGTTTAACAACTTGCTCATAGGATAAACGGGTAGTAAACTCGTCATCTTCTATTGGGTCGTAAGCATTAATTTCATTATACTTGATAGCTCTAACTAATCGCTGAACTAGACTTTCCCTATCCTGCATCAGTTCAGTAGGGTAGTAAAGCGGATAGTTCATCTTTTGCCTTAGGTCAATAATTCTCCAAACACGTTTTGACCATAAAACATCCGATTCTCTAACAAATTGATAGGGAATAGGAACACGGGCGGGTGTTGTTTCACGGGTGTAAAAGCCATCGCGTTCTAAACTCTCTTTTCTGTCCTGAGCATTTGATGCAAAGGATGTTAACAATATTACGACAGAGAACAGTATAATCCTTTTCATGGCAGTATATTATCTTATCTTTAATACCAAATCGTTCAATTCAACCACATCGCCACTGGGCCCAACTGCCTTAACATCAGTTATGGCAATCTGGCTTCCAGAACGAATAGATGCTATAATACGCTTTTGTTCATCGGTAAAACGAGAACTAGTTGATTCCTTTTCCTGCAGGAACCCGCCCACAGTAGCAGAGAGCTTGAAACTAACCACTTTGAATTTCAGGTCAAAGTCAAAGTCCTGAGGCATCTCAGCCACAACCCCAAGCGAGGCTTCAAGTTCGTTTTTGTTAACAACCTTGCCAGTTACGCCAAGAACCTTTGGCGTTGGGGGAGGAACTTTCTTTACTCTAAAGGTCTTTGTTCCCATTGAAACTTTTCGCTTGCCTTCAGTTTCAGCAAAAACTGTAATTTCAACAGTAGGTGCACCTGCTCCTGGTTGGGCTATGTAACTTCCCATTCCAACAGGCTTGATGCTACCACGGCTAATAGTTGCTGATACCTTATCGGGAGCAAAACCGGGAACGGAAATATCAATTGGGTTTTCAACTCCAAGGTACAACACGTTCATCTTGGTAGGAGCAATAACCACGTTTGGTGGCATTACTGTGTAGGAATGTTTAAATGGGCGACGTACAATTGACCCATCGGGTGCTTTCATCTCAATAAGTCCTTGCCAGTTTATTACACCGGTCGAAGAAGCCTTACGGGTTAGTACTGCCCTTCCGGTTTTATTTACAGGTACGTCCTCGGTATTGCCAATTGGACGGTAATCGTAGCCATTGGTTGCGCTATTGAATACTGAATCGTAACGGCAAAGATAAACTTTCGGAACCTGAGTGGTATCGGATGCTGCAAGGAATATCTCAGCACGGAACTCGCTGCCCTGGAAAATAATGTTAGAGTTAGGGATTACTGTGGCTGAAAGCTTATTAAATTTAAACTCTGCCGCACCAATGCTACCCATCAGATAGTTAATAATTTCAGCTTCAACGTTAAGAATATCAACCTGAACCTTTGTAAGCTGGGGTATTACAGCAATTAAAGGAATATGCTCAAATCGTGCGCTCTCCCAGGTGTTGTGTGTGCCATCTTCCTTTACTGGGGGATCGTCAGTATTAAGAATTTTCTTGATTGATTCAACAAGTTCCGGAGCCTTATCCTTGTCAATTATGCTAACTATATACTCCCTGAATTCTTCTAATTTTTGTTTTAAGACCTTTGCCTTGCCATTACCCTCAAACCCTATCAGGATGGTAGCAGCTTTGTCGAGGTCGCTTTTACCCTGAATGAGTTCAGCAATAATTTCACCATTCTGGATTGCTGGGGTTTCCTCACCCTCCGATGCTTTTACCACCTCTATTTTAAGGTCCTGAACGTACTGTAGAATTTCAGTGGCTTTCTTTTGAATTTCGTCGGCTTTTTGTTTATAGGGCCCAACCTTTACAGGATTTATGCTGTAAGCAGCAGCAAACTCATCGTAAAGTTTCTTGTTTTTAAGCCGGTAACTTTCTGTAGTTCTTGATAGGCCATTGTCAACTAAAACAAAAGCTTCAAGAACCTCAGACGATACATTAAGCGCAAGCATAGCTGTCAGCACGAGGTACATCATGCCGATCATCTTTTGCCTGGGAGTCTCTTTTCCGTGTGCCATAAAGCTATCTTAAGCTGTAATATGCAAAACTGCTACTTTCCGTTTGATAGGGCATTGATTGCCGTAAGCATGTTGCCGTAAACATTATTGAGAGCAGCCACATTGCTATTCAACTTCTCAACTGCCAACCTGAACTTCTCGGTTTCTTCAATAGTGAAGTTAAGTTTCTTAACCATTCCATCAACCCCCTGGTAAACCTTTTCGGCTTCCTTAAGCCTTTGGCTGGTTTCCTGCAGATGAAGTTCATGTGCTGCATTCAGTGCAGCCATATTCTTGTTCAACCGCTCAAGCTGTTCCTTATAGCTTGTACTTCCGTTGGTAATAACATTTCCGTTAAGCTGCATAGCTTCAGCTAACTGCTGGTAGGTTGTAGCAACCTGCGACGCTGTTTGCTTGTAGGTGTTTGCAAGTCCATCGGCTGAGACTTTTAGATTATCGGCAACCGATTCGGCAGAACCAACTATTCGTTCGCTTACCTTTTGTCCAGCATTGGTAAGTTCGGCCTCCAGGTTCTTAACTGATTGGTTAACACCATCCATGAAGTTTTTGCCACTTTCGGACATTACACCTGCAGCCTGCTGTATGTTTTGGTTTAAAACATTTATTGACTCATTGAGTGCTTGTCCGCTCTGAGAGTAATTTTGGGTAAAAGTACCAACACTCTCCGATGCTTTTGTCAATTTCTCGTTGAACTCCTTTACAACTGTTGCTGAATTGGTAATGTCGGCAATTTTGCTCGATGCATCACCCAGCTTGTTAAGCCCAGCGCTGACCTTATCGAAAAGGGCAGGACTAATCTCTGCGTTTTCAAGCATCTTGTTGAACTTCTCGGTAAAGATCAGGGCACCGGGAACTCCTACAGCAGCAGGTTGTGAAGCCGGTGCTGCGGAAGCAGGAGCGGCTGCAGCAACTCCAGCAGACCCTGCGGGCAAGGATGCCAGCACAGAAGTAATAATTTGTTGAACATCCTCAGCAGAAAGACCTTGGTTCCTGGAGCGGCGGTATCCTGAAATTTCCTCTTCATCGGACATTCCGGTTAATTCAGGATATACTAGAGTCCAGTCTACCTCTTCGTGAATTGGCTCAAAAGCGGAGAAGAAGAATATTATTGATTCCGTACCCATACCTAGGAAAAGCATGGTACCAGCACCTTTCAGGTGAAGAATTTTGAAAAGTGCACCAAGAATTACCACTGAAGCACCCCATCCGTAAAGGTACTTCATGAAGGTTTTCCATTTCTTGGATGTTACAATTTCTTCTATGCTGATCTTCATAACTGTAATGTTTTCAATTAGTAAAATTCATCACTTCTACTTAGCTCCGAGGTATGAACGAACGCAACGGAAACCAATATAAGACTTGGCTGAGTCCTGATACTCGTAGGTACGTGAACCAACCTGAAGGAAGAAGCTAATATCTTTCCACGAACCGCCACGAACCACCTTACGCTTTAGCGCTGGTAAGTCGGATGGTTTTGAATTGTACTTATAATCGGGATTCATATCGTGCATAAAAGAGTATGCACTTTCATCGTAGGCGTTGGCTGTCCACTCAGCTACGTTTCCAGCCATATCGTATAGTCCATAATCATTTGGTTCATAAGTGCCAACGGGGATTGGTATTAAACCACCGTCGTCAACATAGTTACCACGGAGAGGTTTGAAGTTGGCCAGGAAGCATCCCTCCATGTTACGGGTGTAAGGGCCGCCCCAAGGATACATGCTGTGGTTCAAATAACCACGGGCAGCATACTCCCACTCAGCTTCGGTAGGTAAGCGGTAATCTTGAATGGTAATACCTTCAGGGGCAAGAAACTTATTGAGTGTTTGGGTTCTCCAAATACAGAAGGCTGTTGCCTGTTTCCATGTAACGCCAACAACAGGGTAATTGTCGAATGCAGGATGCCAGAAGTAACTATTGGTGTAAGGTTCATTGAACGCATAGGTAAAATCGGCTACCCAACAAAGAGTATCGGGGTAAACGTTTACCTTATCGCGCATGATAAAGCTCTGGCGGTTATCAACCTTAACCTTCTCTCCTAGGCTGTTTATAACCTCGCCCTGGTCGTAACTGAGGGTTTCGTAGTTATAGCGGTTGCGTTTTTGAGCTGCTTGCTTAATATCAATCCAGTAATACTCAAAGAATAGTTTACGGGTATCAACCTCTTTCCGTCCAAAGAATTCATCCTCCTTGGAATAGTATAGGGCATTGAGGGCTTCGCGTTGCTCCTCATCTTCCATATCAATTGGAACTTCCCAGTTGAGAACGGGAGGATCCAGAGGGTTACCGAACTGGTCCTCTGTGATTAGGAACTCATCGTTTATTTCACCAAGTAGGCGACGTGCAATGGAGTCGCGAACATAGTAAACAAACTGCCGGTACTGGTTATTAGTAATTTCAGTTTGATCCATCCAGAAAGCATCAACCGAAACCGTTTTAGTGGGAGCATTAATTGCCCAGGCAACATCCTGATCATTGCTACCCAGAGTAAATGAACCCATGGGAATGAACACCATTCCCAGCGGTGTTGGCTCGCTGAAACTTCTACGTCCTGGAACACCCGTTAACTCGCCAGTATTACCAGGTCCACAACCATAAAGTAGGGACGCCAAAATACCTATGGAGAGAAATTTTTTCATAAGGCATCGTTTATTAAGCAAATAACGTAATTTTTTTCGTTCAATTGTAAAAATATGTTACAAAAATCTCAAACTTTTATACTGTTGGGGTGGCTTTTCCTTATTTAGCTGGAAGTTATACCCCATGTAAAACTCGTGAGAACCGTTGTTGTACTTACTAATTTTACTGGTACTAAATTCATAAGCATACCCAAACTTAATACCATTAAAAAGTTCAAAACCAACCAAGCCAGTAATCGCCTCGCCCACACGGTAAGAAACGCCACCCCATACCTTTTTATTGTACCGAACAATTGTATTTAGCGATAATTTACTTGATTTTAAATCGCTGTGAACAATTACTGAAGGCTCAAACTGCCATGTGGGGTTTGGAAAATTAACAATATATCCACCAGTTAGGTAGTACTGACGGGTATACCGTGCAGGTAATGCTGCCTTATTAGTTTTGGTTTCGTTCAGGTGTAGCGCTGAGAACCCAAAAAACATGTATTCCGTACTGTAGTATAACCCTGCGCTAAGGTCAAAGTTGATTGAACTTTCCTTTTGATCAGGAATTGCCTCATCGCCACCACCAACGGGGTAATTCCATTTTGGGTCGAGCTTATTATTTACAAACCCAGCACCAACCCCAAATCCTAAATCTCCATTAATCAATTTAAATTTAAAACGGGCAGCATAGGCAATGTTAATGCCAAGGTCATTATTAAATCCATAGCTATCGTTCAGGATACTCAACCCAACTCCGCTCTTGAATCCAAAGGGCGATATTGGAGCATTTATGCCTAACGTATTGCTTAAGGGTGCACCATCGCCAAAACCTGCCCACTGGATGCGGCTGATGGCCCCAACCCCTATCATGTTGTTCTGACTTCCAGCGTATCCTGGATTTATAGTTAACGGGTTAAAGAGTATTTGATTGAACTGAGGGTCTTGCTGTCCGAAAGCATGGGACGACAGCAAAACGCTTAGTGTAGTGGCAAATACAAGGTTTCCAAATACTCTCATTGGTAGCTTTTAAAAATTAGTTTGCCTATATGAACCGAAAAGTAAAGTAAGTAAAAATTTTAAATTCATACAAATTTATTAACAAAATATGTTAACAAAAGTAACAGTAATGCTTTATACCTGCTTTTGCCTGTAGGGGTTACCTTTTAAGCAGATTTTTTTTTGAACGTTCCAAAATATTGGATTTAGTGTTGAAAAATGTTAACCAATGAGTTCCTGGTTAAATTAGATTTTTTGAGCTTTTTGATACCAACGCAACCAACGTTGAGGGATCTCGCCATTACTTGCCTGTGAATAATCCGATGCATTGCACCGTACTAATAATTTTCCTCGCAAAAGTTTCTTTTTACTATTTACAGGTAACTCAAACCACCAATTCCCGGAAAGTTCACTTCTAAAAAAGATCATTTCAACATTTTGAACCTCGGTACTTACTACATACTTTTTATTATGGGGTAAGTTTTTAATGGGATTTTCAACCCTGCGATGGGAAACACCCTCAATATAGTGCCAAAGTACCTGTGCGGCAAGCATAATGGTTTGTTCGGGTGCATTAGTTTTTAATCCGCAAATTCCAAGAAATTTACTGCTCTGTCCAATGCCGGCATAACGGGAAAGCATACAAATCTCCTCAGCATAGAGTCCATTGGGATTATCAAATGCTTTTCCAGGGGCATCGGAAGCGCGAATGGCTGCCATATCAATGCTAACCAGATTTGCATCGGACAGTGTGGGTTCTGCCTCACGGATATTTCCGCGCAGGTTACCTAACCTGATATAATCATGCTTGCGGCGCAAAACCTTTTGTAGGGTATGCTGTGGAGTAAAGTATCCCTGAATGCCAATAAAACTTAAATCGAGCAATTTCTCGTAGGGCTCATCAATTAAAGTGTTAACAAAGTTATCCTGATGAAAATCGTTGTTGTTTCCATCCCAATCAATTTTACTATCAATAATGGCCATTCGGATGAAGCTCTGGATTTGCTTCCAACCAGCATAAACCTTTGATAGGAATTCCTGTGAGCCACCTAAAAGAATGAGATGCGCCTTTGATTCGGCAATAATTGCCGAAATTGACTCCACAACTTGATACTGCTGGGCTAACGTAAGAGTTGCAGAAATATTACCAGCATCAAACACTTTCCCCTTTGAGTAATGAATGGAGCTAAGCCCCCAAAGCATTTGACGAATATCGTTGGATACTGACTCTGAATCCAACGACTCTATCCCTACAATAAATATATCGCCAGGGCGGATTGGGGAATCGGGGTGGTCATGTAGGTTTATCACCTGGTTGCCAAAACAATACTTTTTTTCAGCAAAAGGGTAAAATCCCGTTACATCGGAAGGAACTAGGTATGCTGTAAGCTCATTTGCTAGCATATGGTACTCTATTTCTTTTTAGTGGTTTTTGTAGTTTTCTTGCCCGTAGTTTCCTTCTTTTCAGATTCTTCAATTATTTTGAGGCAGTCGTGGTAGGTTAACTCCGATGCGTTAGTCCCTTTGGGAATTTTATAGTTACTTTTTGCCTTTGAGATGTATGGCCCCCAACGACCATTAAGAACCATAAGTTCGGGGTCCTCAGAAAAAGTCTTGATTACCCTTTGTTTTTCTTTCAACCTACCCTCTTCAATAATTTCAATGGCTCTACTTAAATCGATAGCTAAAGGGTTATCATCCTTTTTGAGGGAGTAAAATTTCCCCTCGTGTCGAACGTATGGGCCAAACCGGCCAACTGCAACTACCACCTCTTTACCCTCAAAGCTACCAAGTGTACGCGGGAGTTTAAATAAGGACAAAGCCTCCTCAAGGGTTATTGTTGAAACCAATTGCCCCTTTAGCAAGCTTGCATACTGAGGTTTTTCCTTACTGTTGGGGTCGTTGTCGCCAAGCTGAACAACAGGGCCATACCGGCCAATCCGAACGCTAACAGTTTTTCCAGTTGCCGGGTCGGTTCCTAAAACCCTCTCCCCTTTGGTGTAATCCGACTCCTTTTCGGTTTTCTTAACGGTATCGTGGAACGGCTTATAGAACTCATCTATCATTTTGGTCCATTCCATCTTCCCCATCGCAATCTCATCGAACTTCTCCTCAACCTGGGCAGTGAAGTTATAGTTAACAATATTGGGAAAGTACTCCACCAGAAAATCGTTAACCACAATTCCAATATCGCTGGGAAAAAGCTTTGCCTTTTCAGCTCCCGTAACCTCAACCTTTTGGGTTTGGGTAATTTTACCCTGTTTAAGGGTAATGCTTTGGTATGGACGTTCAATCCCTGGCCTATCCTCCTTAATCACGTAACCTCTGGCAATTATAGTTGAAATGGTAGGAGCATAGGTTGAAGGACGCCCAATTCCAAGCTCTTCAAGTTTCTTTACCAAACTAGCCTCAGTATACCTAGCAGGACGTTGTGTGAATCGTTCCAGGGCGTTAATCTGCTTAGGTTGTAGGGCTTGGCCAACCTTTACAAGGGGTAAAAGATCCCTGCTTGCCTCCTCGCTATCATCGTCCGATGATTCGCTGTAAGCTTTAAGGAAACCATCGAAAATGATAACCTCGCCAGAGGCAACAAATTGGTACTTTGACCCGGAAACTTCAATGGTTATGGTGGTGCGCTCAAGTTGAGCATCGCTCATTTGCGAGGCAAGTGTTCGTTTCCTGATCAAATCGTACAGCTTTTGCTCTGCAGTAGTTCCAGGTACCTTTTCCTTATCGATATATGTGGGTCGGATTGCCTCATGAGCTTCCTGTGCTCCCTTGGTTCTGGTTTTGTACTGGCGGGTATGAGAGTATTTTTCGCCGAACTCTTTAAGTACAACCTCGCGGGAGGTGGCTAAGGCCAGGTCGGAAAGGTTTACTGAGTCGGTACGCATGTAGGTAATGTAACCGGCCTCATAGAGTTTCTGGGCAAGGGTCATGGTTTGGGAAACCGAAAAGCCGTATTTGCGGCTTGCTTCCTGCTGAAGCGTGGATGTGGTAAATGGAGGAGGAGGCGATTTCTTGGCAGGTTTTTTAACTACATCGAGTACTTTAAAAGTTGCATCCTTACAATGCTCCAGGAATTTTCTTGCCTCATCAATGGTGTTTAACTTATCCGATAGCTCTGCCTTAAAGGGAGTTTGGGCATCGAAATCGGCAATAACTTTATAGAATGAAGTGCTCTTAAAATTGATGATTTCCCTCTCACGCTCCACAATGAGCCTAAGTGCAACCGATTGTACGCGGCCTGCCGAGAGTGCAGGTTTCACCTTTTTCCAAAGTATAGGCGATATCTCAAACCCAACCAGTCTATCCAAAACCCTACGCGCTTGCTGGGAGTTGACAAGGTTCTCGTCAATGGAACGGGGGTTTTGAATGGCCTGCTGAATGGCGTTCTTGGTGATTTCATGAAAAACTATGCGTTTAGTTTTTTTAGGATCGAGCTTAAGCACCTCGGCCAGATGCCAGGCAATGGCTTCCCCTTCACGGTCTTCATCGGAGGCTAGCCATACCGTTTGGGCCTGTTCTGCAGCCTTTTTCAGCTCATCAACCACCTTTTTCTTATCGTCGCTAACAATGTACTGTGGCTTATAGTTCTTTTTTAAATCAACACCAAGCTTGTTTTTTGACAGGTCGCGTATATGGCCAAAACTCGACTTTACTACAAAATCTTTCCCCAAAAACTTTTCTATAGTTTTAGCTTTGGCGGGCGACTCTACTATAACCAGGTTAGGTATCATACCTTATATATATTACGTTAGGTTGGCACAAAGTAAAGAAATTGATACGGTTTGAACAAAATTATGTTAGTGAATTGAACTTTAAATTTTTCATTAACTGTTGGTTTACTAATTGAATTTATGGTGTTTACATTATCTCCATAAAAAAGTTGTACAATTTTGCATTCATATTTTACTAACTTTACGCCGAATTGCTATATGTTTGACTGACACAAACCGAAACCCATAAAGTTCCCGATTATATTGAACTAAAGGTTAATCGCCTAAAAACTTTATCATTATTAACTCAAAATATTTTGTAAGGATGAAACTAAACGATCCTACAACGATTAAAAAATTCAAAACCTGGTTTTGGGGAGCATTGGCATTCGGCTTCCTTTTTGTTGTTACAATATTTATCCTGATTGGGTTGGAGTTCTTTGGACCATTGCCAACCTTTAGGGAACTCGAAAACCCCAAAAGCAACGTAGCCTCGGAGGTAATATCCGAGGATAACATAGTACTAGGCAACATTTACAAGGAATACCGAAGTTTTGTTGATTACAATGAGATTTCGCCCAATGTGATTAATGCACTGATTGCCACCGAAGATGTACGATTCCATAACCATAGTGGAATCGACTTTAAGGGGCTAGGTCGCGTAATGTTCAAAACCGTTCTTTTTGCCCAACGCTCAGCCGGAGGGGGTAGTACCATTACCCAACAGCTTGCCAAAAACCTTTTCCCACGTGATATTTCGAGTAAACAGAACGTATTTGTAAGAACAGCCAAACTGATAATAACCAAATTTAAGGAGTGGATAACTGCTGTAAAACTAGAGCGGAACTACACCAAGGAGGAGATTGCAGCCATGTACCTTAACGTGGTGGAGTTTGGCAGTAACTCGTTTGGCATTAAAGCAGCGGCTAAAACATTTTTTAATACAACTCCCGACTCACTAACCATTGATCAGGCTGCCCTACTTGTGGGTGTGGTTAATGCACCTACTCGGTACAGCCCAGTGCGTAACCCAGAAAATGCAAAACAACGCAGAAATGTTGTGCTTGGGCAAATGCTTAAATACGGTTACATAAATCAAGAGCAGTTCGATTCCATATCAAAACTGCCCATTGTACTTAAATATCAAGCACAGGATCATAACCAGGGAACTGCTACCTACTTCAGGGAGATGTTGCGATTGTTCATGACTGCATCAAAACCCAATCCCAAGCGCTACTGGTCGCAGCAGCTTTATAGGGAAGATTCCCTGCTGTGGGAAACTAATCCCCTTTACGGGTGGTGCAATAAGAACACCAAACCCGATGGCACTCCTTACAATGTTTACACCGATGGGCTGAAGATATACACCACCGTTAACTCTCGCATGCAAAGGTATGCCGAAGAGGCACTTGCCGAGCATCTTAAAAACGACCTCCAACCGGCACTTGACAAGGAAATTAAGGCTCGCGGAGGAAGAATTTTTTACGATATTACTCCCGAACAGGCCGACCATATAATTTATCTTGCAATGCGGCAAACGCAAAGGTATAGGGGTCTTGTTGCCTCAGGTGCTTCGCGCGATAGCATAATGGCTAACTTCAATGAGAAAATACCCATGCGGGTGTTTTCATGGAAAGGTGAGCGCGATACTCTTATGTCGCCCCTTGACTCCATAAGGTACTACAAGCGATTCCTGCGTTCAAGTTTTATGGCAATGGATCCCCATAACGGTCATGTAAAAGCCTACGTCGGTGGTCCTGATTTTAAGCACTTTAAGTACGATATGGTTCGGCAGGGGAAACGACAGGTTGGTTCAACCATCAAACCATTCCTTTATACCTTAGCCATGCAGGAAGGATATTCGCCCTGCACCAAGGTGCCCAATGTTACACAAACCTTTGTGGTGGGCGATACCATTTGGGCGCCCAAAAACTCGGGTAGCACCAAGTACGATGGCCAAATGGTCACACTAAAATGGGGCTTGTCCAACTCGGTTAACAACATCTCTGCATGGATCATGAAGCAGTTTGCGCCAAGCGCTGTGGTGGAAATGATTCATCAACTTGGTATAAAGAGCTACATTGAACCTGTTCCCTCAATAATACTTGGTACATTTGAGTTCAGCCTTTATGAAATGGTAGGTGCATATGGAACTTATGTGAATAAAGGTGTTCAGGTGGAACCAATATTTGTTACGCGCATTGAGGATAAAAACGGAAATGTGCTGGCAACCTTTAACACCAAAAAAAACGAAGCCATTAGTGAGCAAACAGCATACCTCATGATAAACCTGCTTGAAAGCGTTGTTAATCAAGGTACAGGGGTTCGCTTGCGGTTGAAGTATCAGCTGCCCGGAAAGATAGGTGGAAAAACCGGAACAACCCAGCATCACTCTGACGGTTGGTTTATGGGCGTTACCCCAAATCTTGTTGCAGGAGTTTGGACTGGTGCCGAGGACCGTTCGGTTCACTTCCAGAACCTCGCCTTAGGACAAGGGGCTAACATGGCTCTCCCTATCTTTGGTTTGTTTATGCAAAAGGTTTATGCTGACCCCTCGCTAGGTATATCGCCCAACGACGATTGGCAAAGACCAATACTGCCGGGCAATATCAGCATTAACTGTGAAAATGAAACTAATTACGAAATAAACGAAATAGAAATCTACTAAAGCGATTTACCAGGAATTGCATCGATAAGCAACTGCGTATATACACTTTGGGGCCTGCTAAATATCTCCTCGGCAGGCCCTTGTTCTTCGATACTGCCTCTATTTAAAACTATTACCCTTGAACAAATACTCCGCACTACCGATAAGTCGTGGGAGATAAAAAGGTAGGTTAACCCCATTCCCTTTTTTAGCTCCTGAAGCAAATCAAGCATCTGGGCCTGAGTTGATACATCAAGCGCTGAAAGGATCTCATCGCAAACTAAAATTTTTGGTTTGAGAACCAGTGCACGAGCAATAACAATCCTTTGCCTTTGTCCCCCGGAGAACTCGTGAGGGTAGCGATTAATACTGTCAGCTGGCAAGCTAACCATTTGAAGTAATTCCTCAACCGCCTTCCGGGCCTCCCTTTTACCTCCCAAACCATGATAGATAAAAGGCTCCATTATGGCCTGGCCTATGGTTAGCCTCGGATTTAGCGATGAGTATGGGTCCTGAAAAATAAGCTGAACCTCGCGTCGAAAATTAAGCAGATTGCTCCCTTTTAGGCTGCTCAATGGTTCCCCATTATATTCAATGGTTCCGCTTTGGGTTTCGATTAATTTTACCAAAGTACGACCAATGGTACTTTTACCTGAACCCGACTCGCCCACCAGACCTAAAGTTTCGCCTTTAAATAAAGTAAATGAAACATCGCTAATTGCCTTAAAGCCCTTTTTAAACCAGCTATTGCTACCGTATTCTACATTGATTGAATTTACACGGAAAATGGGTTCAGGCTCATTTGTGACACTTGCTGTTGTAGTAACAGGTTGATTTATCCGTTTACGGAACTCAATAAGCCGACGGGTGTATGGATGTGTAGGATTGTTAAAAATTTCGGTTACAGCGCCCTGCTCAACAATTTGTCCCTTCTGCATAACCATAATTCTATCGGCAACCTCAGCAACTACTGACAAATCATGAGTGATGAAGATAATGCCTATTTGATGCCTTTGGCGAATATCCTTCAGTAGCTGTAAAATGCTCTTTTGAACGGTAACGTCGAGGGCGGTGGTTGGCTCGTCGGCAATAAGGATACGGGGGTTACCCGCAAGTGCCATGGCTATCATAACCCTTTGCTTTTGACCTCCGCTAAGCTGGTGCGGATAGCTGCTATAAACCTTAGCAGGATCGGTTAATTGCATTTCCGCAAGCAACTGTATGCATCGCTCTTTAGCCTTTGCGCCCCTAAGATTGGAATGTAGCTCAACAGCCTCCGATATTTGCTTACCACATATCATGGAAGGGTTAAGGCTGGTTTGGGGTTCCTGAAAAATCATTGCAATGCCTTGTCCCCTGATTTGCCGATGCGTTTTACTATCAACTTTTAAAAGATCGACCTGCCCTTTTTCAGTGCTGAAAGATGCTGAACCACCTTCCACTTTTGCATTGGGTGGCAACAACCCCATAAGGGCTAACGATGTTACCGATTTTCCCGATCCCGATTCGCCAACAAATCCAAGTATTTCGCCGGGCATCAAGCTAAAACTTATCCCTGAAACCACCGGGTTGCCAGAAAACGATACTGTGAGATCGGATACCTTTAGCATCAGATATCAACATTAAAATTGTTGGACTGTATGGCTTCGGCCATCAGGTAACCATGTGCTGTTGCATAGATTATGGAACGGGTTGCCCCTGAGCAATCGCCAATAAACTTCAACCTTGCCGAAATCTGATTATTTAGCCTATTGGAGTAGAACTTTATTTCGGGAGCATATACTAGATTGTCGTTGTTGGCCACCCCGGGAATAACCGTGTTCAGATTTTCAATAAAATCAATTATGCTCTCAATGATCCTACGTGGAAATGCAAGGTTTATATCACCTAAAATGTATTTTTCGGGCTCAAGGGTTGGATGAACCCGGTAAAGGTTTTTAGTGCGTTTTGATTCCTTAAAGTGGCTGTAGGTTTGTAGTATTACTTTCCCCTCACCCGCCAAAAGGTTCGATAGTTTAGCAATGTATGAGCCATAGCCAATGGGATCGTTGAACGGTTCGGTTAGCACAAGCGATGCCAGAATGGCAAAGTTGGTATTCCCGCTTTTTTCGCGCATCTTGGCATGTCCGTTAACCGTGGTGAAATCGCCATAGTTCTCAGTAACCACAAACCCCGATGGGTTGTTGCAGAACGTACGAACCATGTAACCGGTACGGCTTTTGTATTTCACCTTGAATTCATACATCTCACGGTTAATTTCATCCACAATGTGGTTGGGTAACTCGTAGCGAATACCCAAATCAACCTTAGTATTATTCTTTATAAGCTGTGGATATTCCGAGATGGTTCTGTTAATCAGCTTATGCCCACTCCTACCAACCGCTATAACCGCCATATCGAACCGATCGGTTCCGTTAACTATTACACCATCAGGTTGCTCTTTTACCTCAGTTACCTCAGTGCTAAAATGAAAGTGGATATTAGCCGATTTGCAAAATTGCTCATAGATATTGAAGAGAACCTCCTTGAGCTGATCGGTTCCAATGTGGAAGAATTGCGATGAAATGGGTAGAAATCCTTTTTCGTAGAATTTACGGTAGTAATCCTCCGATGCGAATGAGTTGCCGGTTTCAACCTCACGCTTATCCGTAAAATTGATGTAGTACTCAACAAACCTATGCTGCAGCAAGGGATCAATATAAATTTCACCTCCCATCTCGGTTGATACAAATAGCTTTCCATCGGCACGTATGCCCGATATGCTGGACGAGTAGATATCGTTGCTTTTCTCAAAAACGTGCACCTCGTGGTTGCTATTCTTTAACTTCTCGAGCAGCCCGATGGCTGCTGCTCCAAAACCGATAACCGCAATTCTCATATCAATTATTTTTAGTCCACGGATTCCCGTCCAAATAAGAGTCGAATTAACTCCTCAATTCTCCCGATTGGAATAATCTTACAGTTTTTATTTCCGTTATCGAGCCCTTTGGTATTGTAGCGCGATACAAACATGCGGGTCATCCCTAGTTTATTGGCCTCAGCCACACGTTGGTCGAGACGGTTCACAGGGCGAATTTCGCCAGAAAGGCCAACCTCCGCAGCAAAGCATGTTGTGCCAGGTATTGCAACATCGAGCGTTGACGATAGTATGGCTGCAATAACAGCAAGGTCAATAGCCGGATCGCTAACCTTAAGCCCTCCGGCAATGTTCAGGAAAACATCCTTGTTGGCAAGCCTAAAACCTGCGCGACGCTCAAGAACAGCCAAAAGCATGTTAAGCCTTCGCTGGTCAAAGCCTGTGGTGGATCGCTGAGGTGTACCGTAAACCGCTGTGCTAACCAGCGCCTGAGTCTCAATTAGAAATGGTCTTGCACCATCGATTGTAGCGGCAACTGCAATGCCGCTAAGCTGCTCATCGCGGTGCGATAGTAATATCTCCGATGGATTGGTTACCTCAACCAAGCCACTGTTTTGCATCTCAAAAATCCCAATCTCCGATGTTGAGCCAAACCGATTCTTTGATGAACGTAAGATTCGGTAAAGGTAGTTCTGATCGCCCTCAAACTGTAATACCACATCAACAATATGCTCCAGCACCTTGGGGCCAGCTATGCTACCATCCTTGGTTATGTGACCAATAAGTATGACGGGAACACCCGATGTTTTTGCGTAACGCAATAGCGTGGCAGCCGTTTCGCGAATCTGCGAAACGCTTCCCGGCGACGACTCAATTGTATCGGTGTACAGGGTTTGAATGGAGTCTATAACAATTAAATCGGGCTGAACATTCTCAATCTGGGTGAGTATATTCTCCAAAAGCGTTTCGTTCAGGATTAGGCAATCCTGATTGGCAGGGTTAATCCTATCGGCACGGATTTTCACCTGACGGGCACTCTCCTCGCCCGAAACGTAAAGCACCTTTTGGTGATCCATACCCAGGGCAAGCTGCAAAGCTAAAGTTGATTTTCCTATGCCCGGTTCACCTCCAAGCAAAACAATTGAACCAGGAACAATTCCCCCTCCTAGTATTCGGTTTAGCTCGCCTATGCGGGTATCGATGCGCTTCTCATTGCTGGTTTCAATCTCCTTTAAGGGCTTTGGTATTGCATTGCGGGAAACCTCTACCAGTCCTGGTCGGCTTTTGGACTCCTTGGTTATCCGCTCCTCTACAAAGGTGTTCCACTCATTGCACGAGGGGCAGCGCCCCAGCCATTTTACCGACTCGGCCCCGCAATTCTGGCAAACGTAAACGCTCTTAGTTTTAGCCACCTACTTATACTTTGAAATGATATCGTCGATACTGGTGGTGCTACCCGTGAAAATCTCGACACGGCCTCCCCACTCCTTAACCACCTCAAGGGCTTTCTTATCGGTTTCGGATGCATGCGCACAGCAAACTGCCACAGCAGGTTTTGTCCTGCGGAGGAAATCTTCAACCCCTTCATTGCAAATATGCACTGCTGAAACCAGCTGATGCGCCGAAACCATTGCAGCCCGTTGATCCTGATTATAAATTGGAAATTTTTCGCCTTTTTCGGCCTTAACATCGGTATCGGGCTTAACGCCTACTGCCAACTCCTGACCTAACTCAGAGGCAAAGGTGATTAGGTCAAAAACCGACGGGTGAAAAACATCAAAGGTGCCATAAAGGGCTACTACCGAACGCGATTTAAAGTTCCAAAATGCTACCATTCGGTCGTACTCTACACCACTAAGTATTTTTTTCGAAAGAATTTCTCTTTTATCCATAAAGCAAAACGTTTAAAGATTTAAGCAAGTAAAAATACAAATTTTCAGAGATAATGGGTGAAAATCAAGTTTGGTATTTAGCGTTTAGCGTTTGATTGCAGACAAAAAGAGGGTTTGACGGAAAGCGGGAAGGAAGGATAAAGGTTAAAGGATAAAGAATAAGGGATAATGGATAAAGGATAAAGGCTAAAAGTTAATGGTTTAAGGTTGACCTGTGACCCGTTCTGAAATATTGGGATAGACTACTCTGAAACATCCTGTCATGCTGAGCTCGCCGAAGCATCTCTTTGCTCCTTTATCGCTTTTACCCTTTACTGAAATCCTTCGCTCCCCGCCAAGGCGAGACAGAGCGCTCAGGATGAAAGTTTTAGCTGTTCGTTGATGGTGAATTCATGACCCCAGCATTCTCTTTCTTAACTTTTCTTTTTCGCCTCAGCCATTAGTTGAACCGTTTGGGTAATGGGTGTGAATGTAAACCCAAGTGCTTTAATTTTATCGGATGAGTAGTACGATTTTGTAAATGCCGATTTGAGGTTACTTTTTGATATTCTTCCGGCTGTAAGAATGAAAATCAGCGGGTAAAGAACATGTATTAATGCCAAAGGTATCTTTATAAAAGGTTTTCTATTGTTGGAAACATTAGCGATTAAAGTAAAAAGTTCCCTGAAGCCAAGGTTTTCTGAATTAAGAACAAATCGCTCTCCGCTAACCTCGGTGTTTAGAGTAAGAAAGACCATGGCTTTTGCCACATCGCGAACATCAACATAACCGGTTACGCCATCGGTATAAAATGGCATCCCTTTCGATACTATGCTGAACAGCTGTCCACTACCCGAATTCCATCGTCCGGGACCGAGAATTACTGAAGGATTAACTATTACCACTCTTAACCCCTGTTCAAAACCACGCCAAGCCTCGTTTTCACCTAAAAACTTGCTTCGGGCATAGGCACTCTGTCCCTTACTTTTTTGCCACTTGCAGCTCTCATCAATTACTCCCAAGTCGTTCCTTTCGCCTAGGGCTGCAATGGAGCTAACGTGGCACAACGTTTTAACCCCATTCTCAAGACAGGCATCCACAACATTAGCAGTCCCACGAACATTGGTGGCAAGTATGTTCTGCTCCTGCGATGGGCTAAACGAGACCGTAGCGGCTGTATGAAAAACGGTTGATACGCCCTTAGTAGCCTCAACCAACGATTGGTAATCTAACACCTCAGCATCAACCCATTCAATCAGATTTAGTAAGTCCGAAGAATTAGCGGTGTATAGTGAGAAAACCCACTCTACAAAATGCGTTTTTGAGTTTGCCCTTCGGGTAGCTCTAACCTTGTGCCCCCCTGAACACAGCTCATAAAGCAAATGAGCACCTACGAGTCCAGTAGCACCAGTTACAAGTATCATACTGTTGGGTGAATTTATTTCTGGAACGATAGGTCCTTTGACCAAATTAGCTTTTTACCAAACCCTAACCGGTTATCGGTCATCTTTAAGTAGGTAAGGTCAACAACCCATAGGTGGGTTTCCATTAGCATGGCAATTGGAAAACGCTTAAGGTAAGCCTTCTTGGCTCTCTCATGCAGTTCGCCTTGTGGTTGTGATATTATTCCCTGAAACTGCACTCCCTGGATTTTGCCAATGATGCTTGTTTCAAGCACAATAGTCCCCGCAACGTAGATATTATGACTGGCCTGTTGGATGTGTTTGGTGTCGAAATCGGAAGTAAACACAAGACTGTTTTCATCGTCCATGTAAACATAGAAACAGTTAGCGCACCAGGGTTCCTCGTTGAAACTTGTAGCCAGCGTTAAAACATGATGCTCGTTGATAAACTCAACAATCCTGCTATCGGGTTTTTCGGCCATGATAAACTTTTAATCAAGCAAAGGTAAAAAATTTAGTTGATAGTTGGTAGTTGATAGTTGGTAGTGAAAATACACTTTGCCCTGCCCCTCTGGGTGTAGTTATTTGTTGTTCGGGTTTATTTAAACGGCTCTCTCTACATTTCTCTAACTTCCTCAAGCTTCTTTATAACTTCTTCTCAATTCCACTTTCAAATGAGATTCCTCGCTAGGCTCCTAATGACAATAGGGGTTGCTCGATTTCGTTTAACGGCTTACGGCTTACGTTTAACGCTCTATACTCCTCTAACTTCCTCACATTCTCCAATGCCCCTATTACTATACACTAACCTAGCGCCCTCCGTACTGCTGCTCGTAGTATTTCAGGTAATCGCCGCTTACCACATTGTTAAGCCATTGCTCATTGGCCAGATACCATTCAACGGTTTTTTCCAGGCCCACATCAAAAGTTAGCGATGGCTTCCAGCCCAGCTCGCGCTGAATTTTGCTGGAGTCAATGGCGTAGCGTAAGTCATGACCAGCCCTGTCCTTTACAAAGGTTATCAGTTTTTCCGATTCCCCCTGGGCTCTACCGAGTTTCCTGTCCATTATTTGACATAGCAGTCTGATAAGGTCAATATTCTTCCACTCGTTGTTACCCCCAATATTGTAGGTTGTGCCAGGCTTTGCCTTATGGAAAATCAGATCGATAGCGGCTGCATGATCTTCCACGTACAGCCAGTCGCGAACATTCTCCCCTTTACCGTAAATTGGGATGGGTTTACTGTTCTTTATGTTGTGGATAGATAGTGGTATAAGCTTCTCAGGAAACTGGTTTGGCCCGTAGTTGTTGGAGCAATTCGATATTACAGCGGGTAGGCCATAGGTGTGATTGTAGGCCCTTACCAAATGATCCGACGATGCCTTTGAAGCGGAGTATGGACTGCGGGGGTCATAAGGGGTTTCCTCAGTGAAGAACCCTTCAGCCCCAAGGCTGCCGTAAACCTCATCGGTGGAAATGTGGTAGAAAAGCTTTCCTTCCCAGTTGCCATTCCAAAACTTTCGGGCTGCGTTCAGAAGAATGGTGGTTCCAAGTATGTTTGTACGGATAAATGCCATGGGGTCGGTTATCGACCTGTCCACGTGCGACTCGGCTGCCAGGTGGATAACACCGTCAATGGCATACTCGCTAAAAACCTTGTCAACATGGGCCTCGCTGGCTATATCGCCTTTAATAAATTTGTAATTGGACTTGCCCTCAATGTCGGTAAGGTTTTGCAGGTTACCAGCATAGGTTAGCTTATCAAAATTGATAATCAGGTAGTTGGGGTAACTGTTTACAAATCGGCGAACCACATGCGAGCCAATGAATCCTGCGCCACCGGTAATTAGAATAGTTCTGCGTTCCATTCCGCTTTCCTGAATTTACAAGTGTTTAACAAAAATTTTTTGTAAAGAAAGTAAATTTTTGGATGACATTTTGTGTTGGATAAAAAAGATACTAAATTTGCAGCCACAAAAATAACGGCTCGTAGCTCAGCTGGTAGAGCACGTGACTCTTAATCATGGGGTCGTGGGTTCGATCCCCACCGAGCCGACAGAAAGCCACTCCACAGGAGTGGCTTTTTTATTTGGGTCATAAAATATTTTGCTAATTTTGTTAGTAAACCATCTCCCCCATGCCCGGACTACAAAAAGAAACCGTTAATTTTCTTGTAAACCTCTCAAACAACAATAATCGTGAGTGGTTTCAGGTGAACCGCAATTATTATAAGCTGGCCCAAACCGATTTTCAACGGCTTGTGTTCACACTGATTGCAGGTATTAGCCATTTCGATAAATCGATAGGTGCTCTTGAACCACGCGATTGCATCTTTCGTATTTACCGCGATGTTCGCTTTTCCACTAACAAAAATCCTTACAAGGAGAACTTTGGGGCCTTTATAGCTCCGGGTGGCCGAAAAAGTAGTGGTTGTGGGTATTACATCCATATCCAGCCCGGGGGTTCATTTGCTTCGGGAGGTTTGTACATGGCCCCTGCGCCTGTTATGAAAGCGGTACGCACGGCAATGGTTGAAAATAGGAGCGAGTTCCTTTCCATAGTTAACAACCCTAAGTTCAAATCAACCTTTACTTGGGAGGGAGTTGAGCAGGCTAAGCGCACACCTGCAGGTTTTGAGTTCAATCCCGAACTCGATCTATTTCTCAGGTTGAAACACATAACCCCTTCACGCGATTTTACCGATGATGAACTCTTTCATCCCGATTTCGACCTTAGGGCAATTGAAGTGTTTGAAACGCTTAGTCCACTGGTTAAATTTCTAAATCAAGCCATACCATAAAATGCGCAGCCTATTTACAGCAATAATCGCCCTATTACCCATATGCATCAATGCTCAGGTAGGATATGTTCAGGAGGGCAACGCATCGTATTACGGCGATAATTTTGAGGGAAGGGTTACCGCATCGGGGGAACGCTACAGTCACCTGAAAGCTACCTGTGCACACGTGTCAATACCGTTTGGTTCGCTGGTTAAAATAACCAACCTGGATAATAACCAAACGGCAATAGCACGCGTAAACGATAGGGGCCCTTTTGTACCCGATAGAATAATTGATGTTTCCAAATCGGTAGCGGAAAGGTTAGGGATGATTGGTACAGGTATAGCACGGGTAAGAATTGAGGTTGTAGATAACCAGGGGATTAAGCTTAATTCCCAAGAGGAGGTATCGAAAACGGCAGTAACTGATGGGGATAAGAAAACTACCAATTTACAAACTACTGAGATTAAAACCAACCAACAAGCTGCACCTTCCGAAGCGATAGAGTATTTCTCGGTCGAAGTTCAAAAGCAAACCAAAAAAGGATTCTATGTCCAGCTGGGCAGTTTCCGGGAGCAAACCAATATCTTTTTGCTGCTAGCCGATGCGCAGGAGCAGTTTGGAAAGAAAACTTGCGTTCAGGTTGTTGCGGTAAACAACGACCGCCTTTTCAAGTTACTTATAGGACCGTTTACATCCCGTTCCGATGCCGAAAAGGTAAAACAATCCGCTCAAACCAAATATCCGGGCTGTTTTATTGTTGAGGCTAAATAATTGATAAAAAATTACTAATATTGAAATTCATAACCAACCTAAATTACTATGAAAAAGCTTTTTTTGCTATCATTGGCTATTATGCTAATAGTGCCGGCAATGGCACAACACCAGGACAAGGTTCTTGGTACATGGCTTACACAGTATGGCGACTCCAAGGTAACCATTAAGAAGGATGCCAAGGGAAAATTTTATGGCGAGATTACTTGGCTTAAGGAACCCAATAAGGATGGGAAACCCAAGGTTGACGATAAGAATCCTGAACCTAAGCTACAGAATAGGCCAATTATGGGTTTGAGAATGCTCGATGGCTTTGTTTACAAGGACAACCAGTGGGTTGATGGCACTATCTATAACCCCAAAGAGGGAAAAACCTACAAGTGCTACATGTGGTTTGACGATGGTAACTATAACTTGCTCCACGTTAAGGGTTATATAGGTTTCTCTTTCATTGGGAAAGAGGTGGAGTGGACCCGAAGCAACTAAACACATGGGGTAAAACGTGTAGCATACGATTTTATAAATCTTTTTTACCCTAACGTTTGCACCATTTGCCACGATAGTCTTTCGCTATACGAGGAGGTGCTTTGCACTTCCTGTTTGTATCATATTCCCCGTACCCGATTCTGGAACTGGGACGACAACCCAGTATCGCAAATCTTTTGGGGTAGGGTGAATGTGGAGCATGCTTGCTCATTCTTTTACTTCCGCAAGGGTAGCCGCTACCGTAAGCTATTGCATATGTTAAAATACCAAGGGCGAGAGGATATTGGCGTGTTTCTTGGTAGGCAGTTTGGCCTTGAGCTGAAAAGCTCGGAGCTATATAAGCCAATTACTGCAATAATCCCTGTGCCACTACACCCTAAACGATTTAAGGAACGCGGTTATAATCAGGCCGAGGCCATTGCAAGGGGATTATCGGAAGCCATGGGCGTTCCGGTGGTGACCGATGTTTTGCTCAGAAACATTTATACCCAAACCCAAACCAAGAAAACGCGCATGGAGCGCATGCAGAATATTGCCGGGGCATTTACTATCTGCAACCCCGAAAAAATAGAAGGAGGGCATGTCCTGCTGGTTGACGATGTTATTACCACAGGGGCCACACTTGAGACCTGCACCCAAACCCTTATCGATTCTGTTAATGTTAAAGTTAGCGTTGGCACTCTTGCCTATGCAACTAATACTTAAGTTTTAAGGATAAAGGATAAAGGTTCAAGGTTTAAGGATATAGGATAAAGAGTAAAGGTTTAGGTTCACCATCAACCAACAACTATCAACTATAAACGAACAACTTTACTTATACCTGTAAGCCGCTTTACGGAGCCTGTCCATAATGGCAATTCCGATGCCTACCTCAGGAACAGGATCGGCAACTATGTATTCCACATCGGAATCCTCAAAGGCGTGGATTTTTTCAAAAAGGTGCGCTGCCGCTTCAACCATATCGCCCGTTTCCGATAGGTACTCTACACGCTTGTAGTTACCTTCTGGTTTTTTCCCAAAGGCAATATATCCCGCCCTCGATGGGTCAATGGGTTTGCTGGTTTCACCAGCAATGTATAGTGGTTTGTTTGGGCTGTAGTGCGATTTAAGCAGTCCGGGCGATGCTAAGCCTTTTAAAGGCTTATGGGCACCTGAAGGTTTCAGCACCTGTGCCAAATGGCTATGGGTTATTGCACCATGACGCAGAATAATAAAACCTTCCTCGTCGAGCGTTATTACTGTCGATTCTATTCCAACGGTTGTTCTCCCTCCATCAAGAATATAGTCCACCTCAGGTAACTGCTTTAGCACATGCTCCGCGCGTGTGGGGCTAACCCTTCCAAACTTATTGGCACTGGGGGCTGCAATTACGCATCCCGATTTTTTAATAAGCTCCAGGGCAATGGGATGGTTTGGCATGCGTATGCCAACTGTATCGAGGTCGGAGGTCACAATGCCGGGGACAACGGTACTTTTGGGAACAACTATGGTTAGTGGGCCTGGCCAGAACCGTTCTGCTAGCTGAAATACTCTGGGGTCGTTGCTTGATGATAAAAGGTTTATGCTTTCAGCTGAAGCAATATGAACAATTAAGGGATCGAACGAGGGGCGCTCCTTAAGTGCAAAAACTTTTGCTACGGCATTGGGGTTAAGGGCATTAGCCCCCAACCCATAAACCGTTTCGGTAGGAAAAGCTACAACTCCCCCGTTGGCAATAATTGATGCAGCGTGGTCGATATCAACCCCAACTATTCCCATCAACTTCAATTACTGAATATTCTTATCGGCCTCTTCAATCTCAATTCGCTTCTTTTCCTGGTATTCAGCAATCTTTTTCTGAATATCGGGATTGGAAAGCCCAATAATTTTTGCGGCAGCAAGGGCTGCGTTTTCAGTGCTAAGAATAGTAAGAGGAGCAACACCCGATGGCATACGAAGGCTTGAATACACATCGGCACCACCAAACTTATCGCTGTATGGTGGGCAGGCAATTACTGGGCAGTGGGTTTGAGCATCGGTGAAACCGCTTAAGGCGTTGCTCATGCCAGCAATGGTTATAAACACTACGTTTTCCTTTTCGTAATGTTTAATCAGCTCATAGCATTTTAGCGGCACCTTATGGGCCGATGCAATGCGTGTTACGGTTTCAATTCCAAAACCCTTTAGCACGTTAACAATTTGGTTGGCCCAATCAAGGTCAGCCTTTGAGCCCATAATGATTACAACTTTGCGGTTCATGATCTATTTATTATTTATGGTTATGTTGATGCCCAAACAGAGTATGCCGATGAAACAGCAGCAGGTATATCACCCCGATGGTTATGGATGAATCGGCAATGTTAAAAACAGGCCTGAAAAAAACGAAGTGCTCACCCCCAATAATGGGAACCCATGTGGGTAGCACAGTATCGATAATTGGGAAGTAGAACATATCAACTACACATCCCTGAAGGAATCCGGCATATCCTCCAAAGTTTAGCTTTGATATGCCATAGTACGATACCCACTGGTTAAACTCCGAGCTATAGGTGGTACCACTATCGAACAGATAACCGTAGAATGCGCTATCGATAATATTTCCAATGGCACCGGCAAGGATGAGCGAAAGGCCTACTATAATTCCCGTTTTTACCTGTTGCTTAATAAGATGATTTAAATACCATGCAATGGCAACAATTGCTGCAATACGGAATATGCTTAAGCCAATTTTACCCCAAATACCCCAAAACTTTAACCCGAAGGCCATACCGGGATTTTCAGTAAAGTGAAGAATGAACCAGTTCCCAATTACCCTCATCTCATCGCCTATGGCAAAGTTGGTTTTTATCCAAACCTTGAGGGCCTGATCAATTACAAGGATAAGAAGGATTATTAGAAAGGCTAAATGTTTCTTATTGAAATTCATAGGTTAACTGTTTATGGCGTAAAACTAATATAAAAAGTAAAAGCGACCAAATGGTCGCTTTCCTGAGTAATACATATTAACACTTACAGCTATCGTTGACTATTTTTGGCTTCAATGCTGAGCGTTGCGTGTGGAACAGCACGTAGACGTTCTTTTGAGATCAGTTTGCCGGTTTCGCGGCAAATACCATAGGTTTTGTTCTCGATACGTACCAGGGCAGCCTCAAGATGTTGGATAAACTTGAGCTGGCGTTGAGCCAAGCGGCCAGCCTCTTCCTTCGATAGGGTTGAAGCACCCTCCTCCAAAACCTTAAAGGTTGGCGAGGTATCCTCGGTATCGTTACTCTCATCCATGGTAATGGCACTCTTAAGGATTTCGTAATCCCTACGTGCCTTTTCGAGTTTCTGCAGAATAATTTCCTTGAATTCTGCTAACTCCTCATCCGAATATCTGGTCTTCTCTCCCATGGCTTTTTAAATTTTGCTAAAGATATAAAAAAATTGTAGTAAAAAACCAACTCATCTATTCAATCTTTTCAACAGAAATAGCAGTTGAAAGTTCATCGTCTAACTCTATTACGTTAGAATTTCCATTTAGTTCCTCATCAACTAAAATAATTTCACGGGCAAGGGTTTGCGTTGAAATATAGCTCTTGTGAACCTCAATAGCCCTGTTTAGCTTGTCGTGTTTCTGTATTTTGATGCGGATTTTATCGGTTACCTCAAAGCCTGAATCCTTACGCATGTTTTGAACCCTATTGATAAGCTCACGGGCAATACCCTCCATGCGAAGCTCCTCAGTAATGGTAATATCAAGGGCAACCGTATAGCGTCCTTCGTTTGCAACAAGCCATCCTGGAATATCTTCCGAGAGAATTTCAACATCCTCAAGGGTTAGATTGATATCTCCCTCGGCTGCCTTTATGGTGAACTTTCCGTTACGCTCAAAAGCAGCAATGTCTTCCTGTGTCATTTTGGCAATGGCTTCGGAAATTGCTTTCATAGCCTTTCCGTAGCGAGGGCCAAGGGTTTTAAAGTTCGGTTTTATCTTTTTAACCAGAATCCCCGATGAGTCGCTAAGGTACTCAAGTTCCTTAACGTTAACCTCGCTAAGAATGAGGTTTTCAACTGCTGCAAGTTGCTCCCTGAACCTTTCATCAAGGATTGGAATCATAATCTTTTGTAGTGGTTGACGAACCTTGATGTTAACCTTACGTCGCAATCCAAGTACCAGTGAGCAAATTGATTGGGCCATTTCCATCTTCTCCTCAAGGTTCTTGTCAATCAATTCATCGTTGCATTTTGGGAAGTTCGCAAGGTGAACGCTTTCGGCTGAATGGCGATGTGTAACACGGTTAAGGTCAGTGAACAGCTGATCCATGTAGAATGGGGCAATGGGGGCAGCCAGCATGGCTACTGTTTCCAAACAGGTATAAAGGGTTTGGAAAGCTGCAATCTTGTCGGTATCGTACTCGCCACCCCAGAAGCGTTTACGATTAAGCCTTACATACCAGTTGCTGAGCTGCTCAATTACAAAATCCTGAATTGCTCGGCCAGCACGTGTAGGTTCATAGTCCTCGTAAGCCTCCTCAACCTCTTTCACCAAGCTGTTAAGCAGCGAAAGTATCCAGCGGTCAATTTCGGGCCGCTGACTAACCGGAATTTCGTCCTCAGCATATGAAAATCCATCCACATTGGCGTAAAGAGCAAAGAACGAGTAGGTGTTGTAAAGAGTTCCAAAGAACTTACGCTTAACCTCGTCAACACCATCAATATCGAACTTAAGGTTATCCCAGGGTTGTGCGTTGGTAATCATGTACCAGCGTAAGGGATCAGAACCGTACTTTTCAATTACCTCCCACGGGTCAACGGCATTGCCAAGGCGCTTACTCATCTTGTTACCGTTCTTGTCAAGCACCAATCCGTTGGAAACGATATTCTTGTAGGCTACAGAATCGAAAAGTAGAGTTGACAGCGCATGGAGTGTATAGAACCAGCCACGGGTTTGATCAACACCCTCAGCAATAAAATCGGCTGGGAACAACTCGTTAAGGTTATCCTTGTTCTCAAAGGGGTAGTGAATTTGAGCGTATGGCATTGCTCCAGAGTCAAACCAAACGTCAATTAGGTCGGGCTCACGGAACATACGCTTCCCGCTTGGCGAAACAAGCACAATATTATCAACAAATGGGCGATGCAGGTCGAAGCTGTTATAGTTTTCCTTGCTAAAGTCACCCTCCTTGTAGTTGGCCAACGGGTTCTTATCCATGAACCCAGCCTTAATAGCCTTTTCTATTTCATCCTTAAGCTGGGCAACGGAACCAATACAAATCATTTCGCTGCGATCTTCTGAAACCCAGATGGGCAGTGGTGTACCCCAGAAACGCGAACGGGAAAGATTCCAATCCAAAAGGTTTTCGAGCCATTTGCCAAATCGCCCGGTACCTGTACTGGCCGGTTTCCAGTTAATGGTTTTGTTCAGTTCAATCATCCTATCCTTAAGGGCTGTAACACGGATAAACCAGCTATCGAGTGGGTAGTAGAGTACAGGCTTATCGGTGCGCCAGCAGTGCGGGTAGTTGTGAACGTGTTTTTCAATCCTGAATGCCTTATTTTCCTTTTTTAGGGCAACCGCAAGGTCAACATCAAGTGTTGGTGCATCCTCAGGCAGGCTTGAATCGTACTCGTTTTTAACAAATCTACCGGCAAACTCCCTGTAAAGGTCAACATTTACGTTGCTTTTCACAAAGTCAGGGTCGAGGTCCTCTATTGGGTAAAATCTTCCGCGCCTATCGACCATGGGTTCAGGATTGCGGTACTTGTCGCGAAGTATTAGCGGAGCAATACCCGATGCCTTTGCCACTCGGTCGTCGTCGGCACCAAAGGTTGGTGCAATATGAACCACACCGGTACCATCCTCGGTAGTAACAAAATCGCCGGCAATCACCCTGAAGGCGTCGCCCTCGGGTTTCACCCAGGGGAATAGTTGATGGTATCGGATACCTACAAGCTTTGAACCCTCAACCTCCGATAAAACCTTAAAGGGAACCTTTTTGTCGCCTGGTTGATAATCGTTGAACGACAGCTCGGCATTTGCTGCCGGAAAGTAATAATCCTGCCTGTCCTTGGCCAGTACAACAGTCAATGGCTCACCGCTGTATGGGTTAAAGGTTCTAACGATGCTATACTTGATGCTGGCATTTACCGCCAGTGCGGTGTTCGATGGTAGAGTCCAGGGTGTGGTTGTCCAAGCCAGTATGTATACATCTGGGGTATCGGTTAGGTCAAAAAGGAACTGGCTACTCTCGTTCCTGATAACATTGAACTGTGCTACCACAGTGGTATCCTTAACATCGCGGTAGCATCCGGGCTGGTTAAGCTCGTGGGTGCTTAAACCGGTTCCGGCAGCCGGAGAGTATGGTTGGATGGTTTTCCCCTTGTAGAGTAAACCTTTCTCAAAAAGCTTTTGTAAAAGATACCAAAGCGACTCAATGTAACGGTTGTCGTACGTGATATAGGGGTCGTCCATATCGACCCAGTAGCCCATTTTTTGGGTAAGGTCCTCCCATAGGTCGGTATATTTCATTACCTCCTTACGGCAGGTATTGTTGTACTCCTCAACTGATATTTTGGTGCCAATATCCTCCTTGGTTATACCAAGCATTTTTTCAACGCCAAGTTCAACGGGCAAACCATGGGTGTCCCATCCTGCTTTACGCTCAACTAAAAAACCTTTTTGGGTTTTATATCGACAAAAAATATCCTTAATGGTGCGTGCCATTACGTGATGGATGCCGGGTATTCCATTGGCTGATGGTGGCCCTTCGTAAAAAATAAACTTGGGGTGCCCTTTACGAGTTTCAATACTTTTCTTAAAGGTGTTCTGCTGCTCCCAGGTCTTAAGAACATCCTTGTTCACTTGAGGCAAATCAAGTCCCTTGTACTCTTTAAATTTTAGGTTACCCATATAAAACGCTGTTAAATACTAAAATCTGTGTAGATAATCGCTTCCAAAAAAATCTCACAAAATTAGAGTTTTTTTCAGACAATCAAAAGTTTAAGTTCAGTTATTCAGGGGAGGATTATTCGTGTTTGGTGTTTAGTGTTTGGCGTTTCATATTCACTATCAACAACCAACTATCAACCACTTCCCCACTCACTAAACACCAAATATCAGCTTATCCTTCCTAAATTAGTTGTAACTTTAGCACGCCAAACAGTTACACCGATGAAGCGCATCATAGCTACCATAGTATTTCTAACACTTGCCATTGCTGGATTAGTATTTCTGTTTTACCATTGGGTAAACAAACAGGATTACCGGCAATTCAACCCAATTGATGCTATCCCTCTAAATGCCTCGTTGATTTTGAATATTGATGATTTTGAATTGTTTACTAACTCTGTAAAGTCAAATGGTTGGTGGAAAACCCTTGAACGGGGCGATGTCGTTAAAAGTTTTGCAGACATGCTTAATTATTTGGATAGCGCAGCAAAATCGGACAATACAGTTAGAACAGCCATTAAAGGCACTAATACTGCAGTAGCTTTTTACAACAACCATCCGCAGGGCAGCGAGTTTTTACTGGCCCATAAAGTTCCCAAGGAGATTAACCAAAGCGATATTCTAGAGCTTATCAAACTTCAAAGTTTAGGGTATGCTAAGGCCGAGGAGATACAAATTGCCGGTAACAGCGCAATTTATGTTGAGGTTCCTGAAGGGAACTATTTCAGCTTAACTTTTACCGTGTTCGGCAATCTTCTACTGGTTAGCAATAGCCAGGAATTGCTTGTTGAATCGGTCAAAAAGCTGAAGGAAGATGCTGCCGTTGAATCCGATGAGCAGTTTCAGTCGCTTTACCAAACAGCCGCAACTGGCGTTGCAGCAAATGTCTTTGTAAACATCAATGAGCTCTCCAAAACTTTATCGCTTGAAAATAATTCGCTTGCTCTTAAGGGGGTTGCAAGCTGGATTGGGCTCGATGTTCAAGTATCGCCTACCATGGTAATTGCCAATGGGCTTATTGTGAGTTCAGCCACCAATGGCGATTACTATAAAATATTTACCCGTCAAAGCCCTGTTCCTTTTTCTTTGCATGGCTACATGCCTGCTTCAACATCATTTTTTACCTGGTATGGCCTGCCCAATATCCCTAACTTTATGGCCGACTATAGCGATTATATTGATAACCTTGGCCTAACTGAACCATACAATAGAAACCTTTCAGGTTTCTTAGCCCATACAGGGGTTTCAATCGATGAGTTTTTAGTGAAAAACCTCGATAACGAAGTTGCTGTACTATCGGCCAAATTACAAAACGATAGCACAGATTGGTTTATTCTTGCAAACACCAAGAGCGGTTCAACTACCCTACAGCAGCTTGAATCGTTTGCAGGTACCAAAACCATTGTCAAACATGAGTTTAAGCCCGATCAACAAAAAAGTTTCCCTATTGTTGAAAACCCTATTAAATGGTTTATCCCTACCCTATTGGGTAATAGCTTTTTGAAAGTAAACGATGAGTTTGTGACGGTAATCGATAACGTTTTGGTTTTCGGCTCAAGCATTAGTTCGCTTGAATTCATAATTAATGAGTATTTGCGTAATAACACACTTACCAGAACAGAAGGCTATAGGAGCATTCAGCAACGTATTTCCACATCATCGAATCTGATTCTTTATAGCAAGGGAATGGATTCATACCCCTTAAGCGAATTACACTTGCATGGTAAGCCAACCCAGCTATACAAAGGAAAAACTCTCTCCAGCCATAACTTTATTTGGCAGGTAGTGGGCGGTAGCCAAAAGCTTTTTGCTATGCTTGCCATAAAAAGCAGCCAGGCCGATTTGACCGAAACCCCCAACTCGCTTAAAAATGTGAACTGGGTTTGCAAGCTCAGCACTGAACCTGTTGGCAAACCACATTTGTTGGTTAACCATCTTAACGGACAGCCGGAGGTTTTGGTTCAGGACTCTGAAAACTCAATCTATCTTATTAGTAATGATGGGCATATACTCTGGAAACGAAAGATTGGGGCTCCAATTCTTGGCAGTGTGAGCCAAGTAGATATTTATCGAAACAAAAAGTTACAGATGGCCTTTGCAGCAGGCAACAGGATATACCTGGTTGACCGCAATGGAAATGATGTTGAAGGTTTTCCGGTGACCTTGCCTGCTAGAGCTACCTCCCCATTATCGGCATTTGATTACGACAGTAACCGTAACTACCGGTTTATTGTGGCTTGCTCCGATAAAAAGATTTACTGCTACGACACTAACGGAAAACCCGTAAGCGGTTGGCTTAGCTTTAAAACAGAAACGGTTGTTAGTAGCCGAATAGGATACGTTAGCAATCAGGGTAAGGATTATATATTGATTTTTGACCAAAACCGACCGTATTTACTGAACCGTCGTGGCGAGGAACGGTTAAAGCCTCAATCATTTTTTGCCAAAGCAAAAAACAGTGAATTTTACCTGGTAGGAAATTCGGGGAAAGGGTCATATTTGCTAACCACCGATACGCTGGGCATAATCAAGAAACTATTTTTTGATGGCAGGGTCGAAAGTCAAGTGCTTGAACCATACTCACCCAACCATACCTTTATCATGGCAGGGAAAAATTATTTTATCCTCGATAGGAATAGGGTAAGCATATATTCAAACGAAGGCAAATTAAAAAATGCGATACTATCGTCAATAGGCGATTTCGATACCGGAAACCTACAGGTCATGCCAAACAATAACCTGGTTTTGACAAACAGGGATGAAAGTATTTTTGGTTACGATTTTAGTGGCAAACCTCTTAGCTTTTTCCCTATATCGGGCAATATTCCAATTGTTGAGGTAAATTCTAGGAACAAGCAATTTGTTACTTTATCAAAACAGAATGGGGTTATATGCTTTGCCATTAAATAAATAGCTATCTTTGCGCACCGTTTCAACAGAATAATGATAGCATTTTTAAAATTCATTTTTTACTTCTTTTTGACCCTTTTTTTACTGGGTTTGATAGGACGCATCATCCTAAGGCTTTGGTTAAGGCGGTTGTATAAAAAAATTAACCAGGAAACAGGTCAACAATCGTCCGATAACAGCAAGGGGCGAAATTTTTCATTCACCCGGAAAAAAAAGATTATCGATAAGAATCAGGGTGAATACGTGGATTACGAAGAGTTAGATTAGCTATAGTTTAATTTGATCAAATGTATGGCTGAGGTTGTAGCAGGTATCGATATTGGTGGTACAAACACAGTAATAGGAATAGTTAACCGTAATGGCGATATACTTGCCGAGAGTACCCTTCCCACACGCTGTAATGCTACCTTTGATGTTTTTGTAAAAAACTTAACCGGGGCTATTGAGCAGCTGCTCATGGAGCTTGGTCATGAACACAGGTTGCTTGGCGTTGGTGTTGGTTCTCCTAATGGTTCATATAATCTGGGCGCTATAGTTGATGCTCCAAATTTGGAGTGGAAAGGGATACTCCCTTTATGTAAGGAGATTACTTTATTAACTGGAGTTCCTAGTGTGGTTACCAACGATGCCAATGCTGCTGCACTGGGTGAGTTGCTATTTGGGGCAGCAAAGGGAATGAAAAACTTTGTTGTTATCACTTTGGGTACAGGGTTAGGTAGCGGAATTGTTGTTGATGGCAAGCTGGTTGTAGGTCACGATGGTTTTGCCGGCGAGTTTGGACATGTGGTTGCCAAGGCAAATGGCCGGCAGTGTGGATGCGGAAAGAAGGGATGCCTTGAGACCTACGCCTCAGCAACAGGCCTCCGCCGAACCGCCTTCAAGATGATTGCCGATAGCAATCAGCCTAGCATGCTCCGCAACGTTACCTACGATAAGCTCACTGCCAAGATGATCACTGAGGCGGCCAAAACAGGCGATCCGCTTGCTAGGGCAGCATTTGAGTATACTGGTCTTATTTTAGGAACTCGCCTTGCCGATTTAGTGGCTATACTTAACCCTGAGGCCATTTTCTTCTTTGGAGGTTTAGCCAATGCCGGTGAGCTGCTAATGGATCCTGTTCGCCGTTACATGGAGGATTACATGTTCCCGGTTTTTAAGGGCAAGGTAAAACTTTTGCTTTCAGGTTTGCAGGATAAAAATGCTGCTGTGCTCGGAGCTGCTGCCCTTATTTGGGAAGAGCTCGATAAATCGGCACACTAGCCAAAAGCCTCCCAATTTTTAGCAAGTCCACCAATACCGGTTTCGCGGTAGGCCACCTGAATATCGCGGCCTGTTTCGGCCATGGTTTCAACCGCCTTATCGAACGATACTTTATGCCCCCCATCGGACGATAGGGCGTAAACTGCGCATGAGTATGCTTTAGTGGCAGCAATGGCATTGCGCTCAATACAAGGGATTTGAACATATCCCATTACCGGGTCGCAGGTTAGTCCAAGGTTATGCTCCATGGCCATCTCGGCTGCATACTCAATTTGGGTGGGCGACCCGCCCATGATTTGGGTCATGGCTGCAGCAGCCATAGCGCAGGCTGTGCCTATTTCCCCCTGGCAACCCACCTCAGCCCCCGAAATCGATGCATTATGCTTTACCAGATTCCCTATTAACCCTGCAGTGGCCAACGCTCTAAGCATTTTCTGCTCCGTAATATGCTCCTCGCTGTTGAGGTAAAAAAGCACACCGGGTAGCACCCCCGACGAACCACAGGTTGGTGCGGTAATGATTTTCCCCCCTGCCGCGTTCTCCTCAGCAACTGCAAGGGCAAAAGCAAAGAGCAACCCTATATGTTTCATTGTTCCATGGGCGTTTAATGCTTTGGTGTACTGGGCTGAAGCCCTGCGAGCCAGCTTTATAGGCCCTGGTAGAACACCCTCATTATCAATCCCACGCTTAACGGTTTCGCGCATGGTATGCCATACCTTTGCTAAAAAATCCCAGATCTCTTTACCCTCGTTATCCTCAACAAATTCCCATAGGCTTTTCCCCTCGCTTTTGCACCACGCTAAAATCTCGGTCATGGTTGTCAGCCGGTAAACAGGGTTATTATTTAGAACTCCTGTCTTATCTTTTAAATCGCCACCGCCTATGCTGTAAACCTCCCAAAAGTCGATAAGCTGACCGTCCTCTTCCGAAAAAGCCTCAATAATCATTCCGTTAGGATGAATCGGAAGGCTTTCCTCGGGTCGCCAAATAATATCTACCTGCTTTGGTAAAAAACTTTTACGTAGTGCACTATCGGTATGGTGCCCTTTGCCGGTTAGAGCCAAACTACCATAAAGCGATACCCTAAAGTAGTTGGCCTCCGGATGGCGCTGTTTCATTATCTCTGCAGCACGGGCAGGCCCTATGGTATGACTGCTCGATGGCCCATATCCCTCCTTGTATATTTCCCTAATGGATAGCATGCACTTTAATTTTTTGGCAAAGCAACATCATTTTTACATCTGTTGCAAGGGTTTAGAGTAAATTAACAACCCCATTTTTTAATTAGAATAATTAGTAGTTTGCTAAAAATGTGTTACCTTTAATCAATAATTAGCAATTTTAGTAAATGAATAGGCGAGTATCAATCCTGATTTTGCTGGATATCTTCCTAATTGGCGTTTCCTTTTGGCTAACCACTGTAATAAAGGGGGTTTCGTTCCAAACGTATTTGGGTAACTATGGGAATGGCGTTTTAATTTTTACGTTAACCTGGATATTAACCTCGCTCATCTACAATAAATACTCCTTTACCTCTTACTCAATAAGGCACTTATCCAAGAATATTATTACTTCTAACCTCATAGTGCTTGCAATTATTTCGATTTTAATCTTTTTGACCCGCAACGATTACTACTCACGTTTCATTGTGTTTAGTACAATAGCATTCACCACTCTGGCTGAACTGTTTATTTACAACTTATGGGGAGTTCTAAAGAAAACCCAGGTATTGCCCGACGATGTATTGGGCAAGGTGGAGCGCTCGCTCCGTAGGCCTCGGCCAGCACCCACTATCAGCGAGGAGCCCATTGATCCTACCCGTGTTAAAACAGTTCAAAAGGCAATACTCTCCGATTTTAGCCGCGATGTGTACTGTTTTCTGGAGCAACATACCAACCTGTTTAGCGATAAAACGCTTATTATTGCCACAACAACCAGCTTCAACCTTTTAAATCAGCCCAGCAATACCTTTAAAACCATTATAAACCTTAAGCGGGTTAACGATATTAGGCGAATTAACAAGTTCTTTGAGGCCGCTAACGAGAAAATTCCTGTTGGTGGTGTGTTTGTTTGCATGGCCGAAACACAGGAACAGCGTAAGAAACGAATACTTAGTAAATTCCCACCAATACTTAACTACATATACTATCTCTTTGATTTCATCCTAAAACGAGTTTTCCCTAAGTTTTCATTTACCAAGGGAATATACTTTTTGCTTACACGTGGTGAGAATAGGGTGATAAGCAGGGCCGAGCTTTTAGGAAGGCTTTACTCATGCGGTTTCGATGTTATTGATGAGCAGGAAATTGACAAAATGCACTATGTGGTTTCCCAAAAAATCCGCAAGCCATACTTTGACATGGAGCCTACCTATGGCCCTCTCATAAAGCTTCGCCGTATTGGGAAGGGTGGCAAATTTATCAAGGTTTACAAGCTCCGAACCATGCACCCATACTCGGAGTACCTACAGGAATACATTTACCGCAAACATAACCTACAGGAGGGTGGCAAGTTTAAGGACGATTTTAGGGTTTCGACCCTTGGACGCTTCATGCGGAAACTATGGATTGATGAGCTACCTATGATTATTAACCTCCTACGGGGGGAACTAAAAATAGTGGGGGTAAGGCCTTTAAGCCAGCATTACTTTAACCTATACTCCAAGGAACTCCAGGAAAGGAGAATCAAGTACAAACCAGGCCTAATTCCACCATTTTACGTTGATAATCCCAAAACCCTGGAGGAGATAATGGCTTCGGAAATCAAATACCTTGATGCTTACGATAAGCATCCACTGTTTACTGACCTGAAGTACTTTTTTGTTGCCGTTTATAATATTGTATTCAAGCGGTATAGGAGCAACTAAAAGCCCCAGCAAATGCCAGCTTCAACTTGCATCTGCTTGCCCAGCATAAAGTTTGGGGTGTACTTATAGCTAGTGTAGTTCTTGATGTTGTTAACCCCTCCGGCGATAAAGATATACCCATCGTTAATTATCTGGTATCGAGCACCCACTTGCCAGAACGTTTGCTCCCACTCTACTTGCTCCATGAAGGGCAGTCCTAGTCGTTCGGTTGTAATCTTTGTATAATCGGGACCTTTTCGGCTTTTGGTAAAACTTCCGAATAGCTGTAATCCCCGGGTAGGGTGATAACTTAGGGCAAAATGTATTTCATCGGCATTATCGGTAAGGTAATGGCCTAGGTTAAACCTGTTACTCTCGTATGTGGTTGTTTCAATAATATGCTTAAATGCTAGCGGATTAGTACGGGTGTACTCAAAGGTTAATGATAAATTGCTCAAAGGGAGGTCCCACACCCTGAAGCCCGCTTTCAGGCTGTAAAAATTGCTGTGCTTATCGGGGTTAAACATATTTTTCATCGAAAGCTCATCCAGGAAAAGAGTGGCGTAAAGGTGAAGGTGCTTAACGTTGTACGATGAGATATCAAAAAACATCTGCGAGTTTTGCCCAACCTGGTTGCTCATGCCATTCAGGTGATGGTCAATTGATTTGTAAAAGAAAAATGGTATAAGGTAGGCGGGTTGAACCTCAAGGTCAGAGTAAACGATTGAGTTCCCCACGGAAAGGTTTAACCCCCTGTAGGGTTTAAAGGTTATAAGGTTAGCGGCGATGTACTTGTTGTGGTAAACCTTTCGGGTTTCTCCAAAGCTTATGTATGTTCTTGCGGAATCAATTACCTGCGATACAAGCCAACCGTGAATGTAGTTCAGCTCTATCCACCTAGCAGGTTTTACATTAAGTTTTAGCATGGCAAACGATGGTGTGCGCCCCCCCAGAATATTTGTGCCGTTATAACCGGAGCCCCACTGAACATGATCCTTAATCATTCCTATGCTGCCCCATTTCCATCCATAGGTTATACCGCCTCTCATTTCGCTAAATTCACCCCCATCTCCATCTACCTTGTAGTTACCGCCTTGCTCTCGGGTCAAATAGGTTGGCATCGCAAGCCTATAATTCTGGGCATAATCGCGGAGACTTGCATAAAAACCAAATCTTCCGGCATGCCCATGCACCTCTGCTCCAACCCAACGGTTATAGGCAAATGCACTATCATTTTTAATGGTGTTTACACCCAGCAAGGGATTTATTGTAATACTGTAAAGTGAGTCGGATCGATACAGGATATCAAATCGTTTTTTCCCCTTAGCAGCATTATCCTTATCAAAATCGGCCAAGTAAAATTCAAGCTCCTTCCTTTGACGGTTATTCAGCTTTTCTTTCTGTTCGTTTGCCTGTGTTAGTAACGTTTTGATAAAATCACGACTGTAAGGCTTAACGCTGGTATTTACATTTACAATGCCAAGCGTATTTAGCTCATCAATAAACTCGTAGATACCGATATTTGAGATATGGTGATATGTTTCCTGTGCATACAAATAGGGCGAAGCAAGTGTTATTGCAATTGCAATTATTAGTTTCTTCATTGTGGCGTCAATTTTTTTAGTAAAGTTACAACATTAACCCAATATTTTCATTTGGGTTTAAGTGTGAACTTAGCTACTTGATTTGTTTTGGGTAACAAATTTGTTACCTTATTGTTACATTTGCAGCGATTAAAATAGCCTATAATGATAAAACAACTAAAATTCCCGCTAACATTTGTCCTAATAGGAACGCTAGTACTTTCTTGTGCGGTTTCGAAAAAAAATAAGCAGCTATCCGATGAGGCCAAGCGAGCTTTTGAAATGAACGACTATCAGGCTGCATTGGCTTCGTATGAACAGCTAATTGCGACAGGTAAAGGTGTTACCGGTGACGTTTGGAACAAAGCCGGTATTGCCGCATGGGAGGTTGGACAAACCGAAAAGGCAATTGATTACCTGGAAAAAGCCAAGAAGGAAAACAGTGCCGATGCTCAGGGCTTATTTGCACTTGCAAAGGCCTACCGTAAAATTGATAATCTTTCGCGTGAGATTGTTAACCTTAAACTTTGCGTTGACCTTAACCAACCGGAATTGCTATCTCAGGCAAGGGCTACGCTTTTTGATGCATACATAAGGAGCGAGAACTGGAACTTGGCCGATTCATTATGGAATGCATTAGCCCCACAGTATCAGTCCGATGTAAACCTTAAAACAGGCTACCTGATTGTTAACCGAAAGCTGAAAAACAACCAGAAAGCGGAAATGCTTGCAAAGGAGTTACTAAAGCACGATAAAAATAATACCGAAGCTCTGGAATTCCTTGGAGAGTATCACTTTAACCGGGCCGATGAGCTTTACGTGAGCGAAATGAACGCTTACGAGAAGAACAAGACCACCAAACAGTATAAGCAGCTTACCGAGGCTTTAAAGAAGGTGAATGCCGATTATAAAATCTCGCGCGATTACTTTGAAACCCTTTACAGGCTGAAGCCCGATAAAAGGTATGCCCGTTACCTGGGTAACATCTATACCCGTTTTGAGAATAAGCAAAAGGCCGATTACTGGTATAAACTTGCTAAGTATAAATAAAAAAAGCGCGTTAAACGCGCTTTTTTTATTTATAGAATATGCTTGATTTACTCCACTGTAACCGATTTTGCTAAGTTTCGTGGCTGATCAACGTTGCATCCACGCATAACGGCTATGTGGTAAGCCAGTAGCTGTAATGGGATAACGGTAAGCAAAGCACCAACAATCTCGCCTGCTTCGGGTATCTCAATGGTATAGTCGGCCATTTCCTTAATGGTGGTATCGCCTTCGGTTACAACGGCAATTACAACACCCTTGCGTGCTTTCACCTCCTGAACGTTGCTTACAATTTTCTCGTAGCTGCTGTCCTTAATTGCAATAACCACTACCGGCATGGTATCATCAATCAGGGCAATGGGCCCATGTTTCATCTCGGCAGCGGGATAACCTTCAGCGTGGATATACGATATCTCCTTGAGTTTAAGTGCGCCCTCAAGCGCAACCGGGAAATAGTAGCCCCTACCAAGGTAAAGGAAGTTACGTGAATCCTTAAAACGCTCTGAAATAACTTTGACTAGCTCCTCGCTTTGTAGTATTTTCTCAATTTTATCCGGTACAAGGGTAACCTCGCGAATAAGTTCGCGGTAACGCTCCTCGGTAAGTGTACCACGCCTGCGGCCAAGCAGTATGGCCATCATGATTAGAACGGTTACCTGAGCGGTAAATGCTTTGGTAGATGCAACCCCAATTTCAGGGCCTGCATGGGTATAAACGCCGGCGTGTGTTTCGCGGGGGATACTTGATCCAACCACATTACAAATTCCTAGCGCAAGCGCTCCGGCTTCCTTGGCAAGTCTTATTGCTGCCAGGGTATCGGCGGTTTCGCCGCTCTGGCTAATGGCTATCACCACATCATCCTTATTGATAATGGGGTTGCGGTAGCGGAACTCCGAGGCGTACTCAACCTCTACGGGTATGCGGGCCAAATCCTCAATCAGGTACTCACCCACAAGCGCAGCGTGCCACGATGTACCACAGCCTATTAGAATTATACGTTTGGCTTCTGTAAGGTTTGGTAGTACGCTATACAGGCCGCCAAGGTGAATTTCAAATGGGTCGCTCGAGATACGGCCACGATAGGTGTCGTGTATGCTACGCGGTTGCTCGAATATCTCTTTGAGCATGAAGTGCTCGTAACCGCCTTTCTCTATTGCCTCAATATCAATATCGATCTGCTGGATGTTGGGTTCAAGCGCTTGGTTGTAAATGGTTTTCAGAACCATTTGATTGCGCTGGAGTACAGCAACATCGTTATCGTTAAGGAAAATTACACTTTTGGTAAACTCAACAATTGGAGTGGCATCGGAAGCAATAAAGTACTCGCCTTCGCCAACCCCTATTACCAGCGGGCTGCCCTTGCGGGCTGCAATCAGCTTATCGGGTTCATCGCGGTTAATTACAACTATACCGTACGCTCCTACAACCTTTGTCAGCGCTAAGCGGACTGCAATTTCGGGGGTAACATTTCCTTTCAGGTAGATGTACTCAATTAGGTTAACCAGAACCTCAGTATCGGTTTCCGACTTAAAGATGTAACCCCTCTTCTCCAGCTTGCTACGGAGTAGGCTGTAGTTTTCAATAATCCCATTATGGATAAGGATGAACTTGCCGTTCATCGACTCATGGGGGTGGGCATTTATGTCGTTAGGCTCGCCGTGGGTAGCCCAGCGGGTATGGCCTATTCCAATTGTGCCGGGGAGTGGTCTATCGCCAATAAAGGCTTCCAGATCGCTTACCTTTCCCTTCTGTTTTGCAAGAAACGGATCGCCATTAACAATACAAATACCGGCCGAATCGTATCCCCGGTACTCCAGGCGTTTTAAACCGTTTATCACAATAGGAAAAGCTTGCCTATACCCAATATATCCAACAATTCCGCACATACTAATTGAGCTTGGTGTATGTAATTTTTAGTTTAATTGGGGTACTGTTCTGTCCGCTTTTAAGCACCCCATGCCTAATGGTAGTATTCGAGTTTGGGAATACATACAGGCTATTGTCGCTATACTCACCCTTTAGCATTCTTTGGAAATGGTAGGTTATATTGACACTGTAACCATTCCTGAATGTCCGGTACGAGCCGTTTGAGCTAAGGGTATTTGTGCTAGTTATCTGATCCTTGATCAGTCCAATCCACTCGTTACCATCCTTGTAGTAAAATAGGAGCTGACTAATGGTTGAGTCGGGTAGCGATGTGGTGGCATCGGCCTTACCAATTATGAGCTCAGCACGATGTATTACAATGGGCATGGAGTCGCGCCATTGTGTCAGGTCGGGGAAAGTTATTTTCCCATAAACGCCGCCAAGGCTCTGGGTATAGAAAATAGTATCCTGAGTAATGGTATCGTTAAGGTGTTGTATTTTTTGGGCAGGATCGGCCTTTGTGTAATCATGCAGGTACTCGTAAAACCTTGAACCAAAAGTATAGGTCTTGCTGGTTTTAATGGTTGAGTCCTTACCGTTAATCTGTTTAACGTAGTGGTAGTATAGCCTAAGGTACATGTTTGAGGTTGATACGTTATAGGCTACACCGCCATAACCAGGCAACTCGTCGAAGGTTACATAAAACCCTTTAAACTTGGTGTAAAATATTTTTGAATCGGTTAACGCCAGCGAGTCCATTAACGATTGACCAAATGCAAGTGGGAGTGGTAGTTTCAGACTTCCTTTCCCTTTGAGGGTTGCGGTAACAAAAGGGGTTGGGTTGTATGTATTAACATTAATAGGGCTGAGGGCGTTCTGCTTGTCCCAGAATAGTGAGGTGTCGGTAATCTCGTGTATCCTCAGGTTAAGTTCAGTGGTGGAATCGCCGTAAAAACCGCTGGCTGTAAAGTAGAAAAATATTGAATCGGCAGTTGCAGTGGGCCCGCCATAACCATCGGTTGATTTTCCGGGGAGGTAGCGACCAACAAAGCTTCCCTTGGTCGATCCAAAAATCTCACTGTTAACATACCCCATTACTCCCTCGGAGGCAAGGAATGAGTTTAGCGAATCCTTTGTAAGGGTAAAAGCGCTAACCTTGAACGAGGAATCTATCTTTACCTTGTAAATATCCTCGTCGGGTAAAAGATTGTTGCCTAAAAAACCGGGTTCATTATAGCATGACGTAAGCGAAAATATCGAAAGAAAAAGGCCTGAAATTAAAACACCCAAATGCCTGATTCCAATACTACTTCTTTTTTGAAACATTTGAATTGCCATTTAGTATCTGGTTATAAAATTCGTCGTAAATATCAATATAATTTTCACTATCCTGGTAGGGGAGTAAAGGTTTTTTAGCTGTATTTATGTGTTCAAGCACCTGACCGTTAACAGTAGGGCTACCCAAAATAACCCCATCGGAAAAGTTTACGGCAAGCTTCAGAAGGTTTTCGTAGGTTGGTTCTCGCAAAATCTCAACATCTTTCTTAGATATACCCTCCATTAACACTTTTTTCCTGGCATTCTCGTTCAAGGGTTTGCTAAAACCATCGTTATACACAGAGAAAACAACCTTAGAGTGGGCAAACAGAGGGTCGTCGGCGTAGGCCTTTTTGATCATCAGTGGGGCAAAAGCGGTGAACCAGCCATGGCAGTGGATTAAATCGGGCGACCAGCGTAGCTTTTTAACGGTTTCAATTACTCCCTTGCTGAAAAAGATAGCCCTTTCGTCGTTATCGTCGAAGGTTTCGCCGTTTTCATCGGTTAAGGTGGATTTCCTTTGGAAGTAGTCCTCGTTATCAATGAAGTACACCTGCATACGTGCACTTTGAATGGATGCCACTTTTATGATAAGGGGGTGATCCATGTCGTTGATGATTAGGTTCATCCCCGAAAGGCGTATCACCTCGTGTAGCTGGTTTCGGCGTTCATTCACACATCCATACCTTGGCATAAATGTTCTTATCTCTCGACCCTTTTCCTGTATCCCTTGAGGTAAAAACCTACTGATTTTTGAAACCTCACTCTCAGGCAGGTATGGAAGTATCTCCTGAGAGATAAAGAGTATCTTCGCCTTTTTTTCTTTCATTTTGGATTATCCTTTTGCCGAATTTGATTAAATAGCTAAAACATCAATCACCAAGGCGCATTTTTATAATAGGCTACAAAGTTACAACTTTTTTCTTGATATTGATTAATTTGTTATGTAATTGAATACCAGTATACATGTCAAATTTAAGTTGTTATCGGTGTCCATTTAAAGTTAATTATATAGCTTTTTGATATGTTTTAGGGCATCAACAGTAAAAATCAACATACATGTTATTCAAAAATTTACAACCTTTGCAAGTTCAAAGTCGATACCTCAGTAAACTATAATTACCTATGTGTGTGGTTGTTGATAAGATATCGGATCTAAAAACGATGCTTCAGGGCTTCAGGAGCGAGGGCAAAAGCATTGGCTTTGTTCCAACCATGGGAGCATTGCATAAAGGTCATGTCTCGCTGGTTGAGCGCAGTGTTGCTGAGAACGATATCACGGTTGTGAGCATTTTTGTAAATCCCACACAATTCAACGATAAAAACGACCTAAAGAACTATCCCCGAATGCCCGAAAAGGACATTGCCATGCTGGAGGCCGCAGGGGTTAATGTAGTTTTCATGCCCACCGAGAGCGAGATTTATCCTGAGCCCGATACCCGTGTGTTCGATTTTGGGATGCTCGACAAGGTGATGGAGGGGAAGTTCCGTCCGGGACACTTCAACGGCGTTGCCCAGGTGGTAAGCAAGCTTTTCGATATTGTTGAACCTCACCGGGCATACTTTGGCCAAAAGGATTACCAGCAGCTGGCCATTATTAGGGCAATGGTTCGTATGCTGGGCTACCGGATTGAAATAGTTGGCTGCCCTATTGTGCGTGAACCCGATGGGTTGGCCATGAGCAGCCGTAACCTGCTGCTTACCCCTGAGCATAGGAAAAGCGCCCCGCTCATTTACCAAACATTAGCTGAAGCACGAAACAAAACCAATGAGTTTTCCGTTAAAGATATGATTGATTGGGTTGTAAATAGAATCAACTCTGACCCAAATCTAAAGGTTGAGTACTTTGAGCTGGCCGATGCCGATTCCCTGCTGCCTGTTCAGGGCTGGGATCACCCCAACGGAATTGTTGGTTGCATTGCGGTTTGGGCTGGTAATATAAGGCTTATCGATAACATGATGTTTAAATAGTTCCGAAAACAGTATAAGGCGATGATGATTGAAGTTTGCAAGTCGAAAATCCACAGGGTTACTATCACCGAGGCTAACCTTAACTACATTGGTAGCATTACCATTGACGAGGACCTGATGGATGCAGCAAACATTATTGAAAACGAAAAGGTTCAGATTGTCAATATAAACAACGGCGAACGCCTTGAAACCTACGTGATAAAGGGTGAGCGTGGTAGTGGTCAGGTTTGCCTCAATGGACCTGCTGCACGCAAGTGCGTGGTGGGCGATGTGGTAATTATCATTTCCTATGCTACCATGGATTTTGAGGAGGCCAAAAAGTTTAAGCCCACCGTAATTTTCCCCGACACCGCCACCAACAAGCTTGTATAACAAACCCGTTTACTGCATTGAAAAGCATAGTGAAATCAAGGCTATTTAACTTTGCCGTATTCTTTTCTCTTGCCATTGTACTGCTCTACTACGCTTTCAGGAGTGTCGATTTTACCCATATTGCTCAGGGTTTTAGGGAGGTAAACTATTTCTGGATAGCCATTTCGCTTTTAATTGCCCTTATTGCCCATGCTCTTAGGGCTATTCGCTGGGGTTACCTTATGGAATCCCTTGGCCACAAACCTCCTTTCAGCAACTTGTTTGCAGCAGTAATGTTCGGTTACCTGGCTAACTTAGCCCTCCCCCGCTTTGGCGAGGTGGCAAAATGTGGTAGCGTAAGTAGGGTTTCCCGAATCCGTTTTGAGTCGCTTGTTGGAACCGTTGTGGTTGAGCGCGCTGCCGACCTTGCAATGCTCCTGATTGCAACTGTTATTGTGGTTCTTGTCAAAATCGATTCCTTTGGCCAGTATATCTACACAAAAATTGTTCATCCCATTGAGCAAAAGGCCATACATATTGAGGGATACAAGATTGTTATTCTACTGGTGATGGCAATCGCATTTTTACTCCTTATCCGTTTCATTTTAAAAAGCGATTTCCTGGGCCAGAAGCTGAACGGGAAAATCAAAAGTGCTGTAATAGGTGTTATCGATGGACTAAAGAGTATTTACCGAACACCCAGGGTAATCCAATTCGCACTGCTCACGGTTTTAATTTGGGTAAGCTACTGGCTAATGACCTGGGCTTTACTTTGCTCTACCCCAATTACATCGAACCTTACTGGCTGGGATGCCCTGTTTATCATGGTTATTGGTTCCTATGGCATGACTGTTCCAGTACAGGGCGGTTTTGGGGCTTACCACATTATTACTGCCTCGGCCCTTGGCATTTTTGGAATCACTTACGAGAACGGGTTGATATTTGCAATCATCTCGCACGAATCGCAAACCATAATGGTGGTTATTGCAGGTATTGTATCGATGGTTTACCTCTACATTAAGCAGCGCAAGCCATTGGCGTAGAAAATTCCAATTTACAGCATTGAAAGTTGTTACATACACGTTAAAAGTATACATTTGTGAGCTGAATGTGGAAAGATTTGGCTGATTGCAACCACAAAAATAAATGCTAAAACAGCGATTATTCCAGCAATCGATCAAACCTTCCCCATAGATATTTGTTTAACCTAAAAGTTTTTTACTATGGGATATTTATTTACTTCGGAGAGCGTATCGGAAGGGCATCCCGATAAGCTGGCCGATCAAATTTCCGATGCTCTGCTCGATGAGTTTTTACGTCGCGACCCCAACTCAAAGGTGGCATGCGAAACACTGGTTACTACCGGTTTGGTTGTGTTAAGTGGCGAGGTTAAAACCCATGCATATGTTGATGTTCAGGAGATTGCCCGCCGGGTTATCCGCCGGATTGGTTACACCAAGCACGAGCTGAGGTTCGATGCCGAGTCGTGCGGCGTTATCTCATCAATCCATGAACAATCGCCCGATATTAACCGTGGTGTTGAACGTGGCGATGAGTTCTCACAGGGTGCGGGCGATCAGGGTATGATGTTTGGCTATGCCTGCCGCGAAACCGACGACTATATGCCACTTGCCCTTGTGCTTTCGCACGTGTTGCTCATGGAGCTTGCTAAAATCCGCAGGGAGGGTAAGCAGATGGCCTACCTCCGTCCCGATGCCAAGTCGCAGGTAACCATTGAGTACGACGATAATAACCAGCCTCTCCGAATCCATACCATTGTTGTATCCACCCAGCACGATGAGTTTGATACCGACGATGTTCGGATGCTGAACAAGATCAAGGAGGATGTTCGCACTATCCTTATTCCAAGGGCTAAAGCCCGTTTCCCTGAAAGAGTTCAAAAGCTGTTCAAGGACGATTACATTTTACACGTTAACCCAACCGGTAAGTTCGTAATAGGCGGTCCGCATGGCGATACCGGCTTAACCGGACGTAAAATTATTGTTGATACCTATGGCGGTAAAGGGGCCCACGGTGGAGGCGCTTTTTCGGGCAAGGATTCCAGCAAGGTTGACCGCTCCGGTGCATACGCAGCCCGCCATATTGCCAAAAACATGGTTGCTGCCGGCATTGCCGATGAGGTTCTCATTCAGGTAGCATACGCCATTGGCGTTGCCGAGCCCGTAGGGCTTTACGTTAATACCTATGGAACTTCGCACGTTAAGCTTACCGATGGCCAGATTGCTGAAAAAATTAAGCAGATCTTCGATTTGCGTCCGGGTGCCATTGTTAAACGTTTGGGCCTTAAGAATCCCATTTTTGAGGAAACCGCTGCCTACGGCCATTTTGGTCGCGATTACTACAAGCGCGAGGTGGAATTTATTGTGAATGGCAACTGTGAGGGCGAAAAGGTGGTTAAACGCGAGGTGGAATTCTTTACCTGGGAAAAGCTCGACTATGTTGATATTCTCCGCAAGGAGTTTAACCTGTAAAGGGGGTTCACTGTAGTATTTAATTTCATTAGAGCAACGCTACCTGTCATCCTGAGCGTCCTGTCCCGCCATAGCTGGGAGCAAAGGATATCATTATTAGTGTGCAGTGTTCAGTATGCAGTGTACAGCGGGGTAGTGTTTCGTTTTTTGGTGTTTCGTGTTTAGTGAAAATCTGCGTAAATCACCCCAATCTGTGCTATCTGTGTTCTATTGAATTTACTATCAACTGTCAACCAACAACCATCAACTAAATAGGTATCACAAGGTTACACAGTGTAACACGGTGTTACACAGAATGGAATTAACGAACAACGCTCCCAGCCCCGTAGGGGCGGAATATTTGTAACTCCATGGCCACTCCCCTATGTATTGCGATGCACGCAATGATACTCCAAAGAATAAAACTGAAACGTTGCATCGCAAAAGTAAATCATTGCAAAGAGCCTTTTACATGTTCTTTCTTGTCTTGATACAAGAAAGAACCAAAGAAAATCAAGGCATAAAAGCCCGACCCATTACCGGGTCGGGCTTTTATGCCTCTGCTTGCTTTTTCCGCTCCATTCCTTCTCAGGGTAAAGTGCTGGGGTGAGGCCGTTTTCCACATTCAACCTAGATGACCCCTCTAAATCTCCCCTGAGAGGGGAGACTTTAGCCCTGCAATAAGGTTTCCTTATTGCATCTCCCCTCTCCTGTCAGGAGAGGGGCTGGGGTGAGGTCAATTCCACGAACAACCTTTCCAGCCCCGTAGGGGCGTAACATTTGTAACTCCATGGCTACTCCCATGTGTATTGCGATGCACGCAATATTTTTCCAAAGAGCAACGGTGAAGCTTTGCATCGCAACTGAAGAGTATGACGAAGAACAATAAAAGGCATTTAGGGCATGAAGGTACAAAGAGATGCTTCGGCTGGGCTCAGCATGACAAAGTGAGCGAGGGAGCCCATCATGTTGTCATCCCGAGCGTAGTCGAGGAATCTCATTTAAAAGGGAATGAGGGTTCAAAGCAATGCTTCGACAAGCTCAGCATGACAAAGGAGTAGAAGAGAAGATTGGGTTTTTGTCTTCCCGAGCGTAGCCGAGGAATCTCATTAAATAATGGATGAAGGTATTATGAGATGCTTCGGCGAAGTCTATCCCTATAAATTGGAACTCAGCACGACAGCGTGATGTTTCGCTCGCGCGCAACATGACTAATAACCTTAACTAAACAACATTGATTTAAAATTTCAGATTTCAGATTCAAGATTTTAGGTAAACTCTTATGCCATCAACCATCAACTAAATCGGTATCACAGGGTTACTCAGAGTTTTCAAGGTGTTTCACAGTGAAAATCGGCCTAATCTGTGTCGTCTGCGTTCCATTACCAAACTAAACACTATACACAAAACACTAAACACACCTTAACTAACAACCATCAACTGTCAACCATCAACCATCAACCATCACCTTACAACTAAACCTGTTAACCCATACTATACATCAATATAAGGGACAAATTTTCTTCAAAAACAATTTTTGGCTTACATTTACAAAAATTTTAAGCTATGCTTGCATACATAACCTGGAATGTCAATCCTGAGATATTTAGTATTGGCCCGTTCTCAGTACGATACTACGGCCTAATGTGGGCCATGGCCTTTTACATTGGCTATGTCATTTTTAACCGCTTTGTTAAGCGTGAGCACCTGCCCGAGGGTTTCCTCGACTCGCTAACCATGTACATGATTGTAGGCACAGTAATTGGAGCCCGCTTGGGCCATTGCCTTTTCTACGAACCGGAATTCTACCTCAGCAACCCGCTCGAAATCCTTAAGATCTGGCACGGAGGCTTGGCCAGCCATGGCGCGGCCATAGGGATACTAATTGCCCTTTACCTTTTTGCCCGCAAGCATAAGGTCCCCATGATTTACGTTATTGATAGGGTTGTAATAACCGTAGCAATTGGTGGAGCCTTTATTCGCCTAGGAAACCTGTTTAATTCTGAAATCTACGGGGTTGAAACCACACTGCCCTGGGGTTTTATTTTTGTGCGGAATGGCGAGGTACACCCAAAACACCCCACACAGCTTTACGAGGCGCTATCATACACCGCAATATTTATCCTGCTTTACTGGCTTTACCTAAAGGCCGATGGCAAGCTGCGTAATGGTTTCATTTTTGGCATCTTCCTCGTCCTGCTCTTTGGCGCACGATTCCTAATTGAGTACGTAAAAGAACCACAGGTTGAGTTTGAAAAACACATGATGCTAAACATGGGGCAGTGGCTAAGCTTACCCTTTATTGCAGCAGGAATTGGATTTTTGATTTACTCATACCTTAAACCTTCGGTTTTTATCCCACAGGACAACGTAAAGCCTAAAAAAGGGAATAAGTAGAAACATTAAAAAACGTCGGAGCCAAAGCCCGACGTTTTTGTTTTTCGTAATACTTTCAACCAAATAAGTATCACAGTGTTTTACAGGGTTTACACAGTGTTTCACAGTGTAAATCCGCCCAGTCTGCGCCATCTGTGTTCCATTCCAATTCACTTACAACCATCAACTATCAACCAACAACTAGCTTATCTGCGTCATCTGTGTTCAATTAAATTCACCATTAACTATCAACTAAAATTGTTAACTTTGAATGAATAAACCCTACCGATATGCCCAAAAGTATTTTCGATAACAAATCGTTGCTAATTACCGGTGGTAGCGGATCGTTTGGTAACGCGGTGCTGAGGCGATTCCTTAAAACAAATATTTCCGAAATCCGTATTTTCTCGCGCGACGAGAAAAAGCAGGACGATATGCGCCGTTTTTACAACGATAAGCGTATCAAGTTTTACATAGGAGATGTTCGAAACGAGGGAAGTGTTCGTTCAGCCATGGTTGGGGTCGATTTTGTGTTCCATGCTGCCGCGCTTAAGCAGGTTCCATCGTGCGAGTTCTTCCCGGTGGAAGCCCTTAAAACCAATGCGCTTGGCACCGACAACGTGCTCGATGCTGCCGAAAAGTACCATGTTAAACGGGTGGTTACCCTTAGCACCGATAAGGCCGTTTACCCCATAAATGCCATGGGCATTACCAAGGCCCTAATGGAAAAGATTATGATTGCCCGTTCCAGGAATAACGACCCAAGCAAACAGGTTTTTTGCGGAACACGTTACGGCAATGTAATGGCCTCGCGCGGGTCGGTGATCCCACTCTTTGTGGAGCAAATCAAGGCCGGGCAACCGCTCACCATTACCGACCCCAACATGACCCGCTACATGATGACCCTCGACGATGCCGTTGACCTGGTACTGTTTGCCTTTGAGCATGGCCAGCCCGGCGATATCTTTGTGCAAAAGGCACCCGCGGCTACAATCGAGACCCTGGCAAAGGCTCTGCTGGAGCTTTACCATGCCAAGAATCCCATTAAGGTAATTGGAACCCGCCACGGCGAAAAGCTTTACGAAACCCTGCTCACCCGCGAGGAGATGGTAAAGGCTTACGACATGGGCAAGTACTTCCGCATCCCCGCCGATAACCGCGACCTGAACTATGGTCTGTACTTCAGCGAGGGACAAACCGATATCACACAGATTGAGGAGTACAACTCGCACAACACCCGAAGGCTGGATGTGGAGGGAATGAAGGAACTGCTGCTAAAACTACCCCTTATCCGAAAGGATATACTGAACGAGGACAATGGGCATATATACGAACCTTAAATATAATTAGTAGCACAGGGTTTCACTGAGTTTAACACAGTGTAGCACAGTGTAAAAATGGAAATCAACCAGATTACACACGAAATAATCGATTCAGCCTACAAGGTGCATTCTACTTTAGGTCCTGGCCTTCTTGAATCTACCTATCAGGCTTGCCTCGCTTATGAACTACAGAAAAAAGGATTTCAGGTTGAGATAGAAAAACCTGTTCCCTTAATTTACGAGGAGATTAAGCTTGAGTGTGGGTATCGACTCGACTTGCTGGTCGAGAACCAGGTTGTTGTAGAACTAAAAAGCGTAGATGCATTTACTGATGTACATATTGCACAGGTTTTAACCTACCTTAAACTTGCTAATAAACACATTGGACTTCTGATTAATTTTAACACAAAAAGTCTAAAAGATGGAATTAAGCGATTAGTTTTGTAATAAACACCGTGTAACTCTGTGCTAACACTGTGGAACACTGTGGAACTTAACTATTAAAAAACATCATGATCAAAGTAGGCATTACCGGACAGTCAGGTTTTATTGGCACACACCTGTACAACACCCTGGGACTATACCCCGACAGGTTCCAGCGCATCGCCTTTGAGGATAGCTACTTCGACGATCCCATTAAGCTCAACGGCTTTGTTCAGTCGTGCGATGCCATTGTACACCTGGCCGCCATGAACCGCCACAACGACCCCCAGGTCATTTACCAAACCAACATCAACCTTTGCCAAAAGCTCATTAACGCCTGCGAGGCAACCCGCTCAAAACCCCACATCATCTTCTCCTCATCAACCCAGGAGGAGCGCGATAACCTCTACGGTAAATCGAAGCGCGAAGGGCGATTGCTTTTTGATCAGTGGGCCAGGCGAAACCATACTGCCTTCAGCGGCTTTATCATACCCAACGTGTTTGGACCCTTTGGCAAACCCTACTACAACTCCGTGGTGGCAACATTCTGCCACCAGCTTACGCATAACGAGGAGCCCAAAATTGATGTGGATGGCGAGTTAAGGTTGATTTACGTTTCGGAGCTGGTAGAGCATTTTATTACCAAAATCGATAGCGTAGCCCAAAGCAGAAATGCAGTGTCCCACGTTGAAACGGTTCAAATCCCACATACAGCAACCATCAAGGTTTCAGCCCTTTTGGCAAGGCTAAACGATTTCAAATCCAACTACTTCGATAAGGGTATTTTCCCCAACCTAACCGATCCCTTTGAACGCAACCTATTCAACACCTTTGTTTGCTACATCGACCACGAAAAGTTCTTCCCCCGTATGCTTGAGCTGAAAACCGACGACAGGGGCTCATTTGTGGAGACCGTGAAGCTGAACAGCGGCGGACAGGTTTCGTTCTCCACCACCAAGCCCGGCGTTACCCGCGGCAACCACTTCCATACCCGCAAGGCAGAAAGGTTTGCCGTGATAAAGGGCAAAGCAGTAATTGAGTTACGGCGCATTGGAACCGATAAAAAGCTTACCTTTGAGCTCGATGGCGATAGAAACCCATCGGTGGTGGATATGCCCATTTGGTTTACCCATAACATCAAAAACGTGGGGAACGATGATGTTTACACCATTTTCTGGATCAGTGAGCACTTCGACCCTAGCGATACGGATACGTTTTTTGAAACTGTTTAATGAATAGCCGTTTCACAGAGTATCACAGAGTAATGCACTGTGTAACACTGTGAAAACATTGTGAAACACTGTGTAACCAGAACTATGAAGAAACTTAAAGTCCTTACCGTTGTTGGTACGCGTCCCGAGATTATCCGCCTGTCGCGTGTAATGGCCAAGCTCGACCAGAGCCCTGCCATTGAACATATAACTGTCCATACCGGGCAGAACTACGACTACGAGCTGAACCAAATCTTTTACGACGACATGGGCATTCGCCCACCCGACCACTACCTCGATGCCGCCGGCGATAGCGCCACGGCCACCATTGGCCAGATACTCATTAAGATTGACCCCCTGCTCGAGACCCTCAAGCCCGATGCGATGCTGGTGCTGGGCGATACCAACAGCTGCCTGTGCGCCATCCCTGCCAAAAAACGGCACATCCCCATATTCCACATGGAGGCTGGTAACCGTTGCTTCGACCAGCGGGTGCCCGAGGAGACCAACCGCAAGATTGTTGACCACATTGCCGATATCAACCTCACCTACAGCGACATTGCCCGCGAGTACCTGCTACGCGAAGGGCTCCCTGCCGATAGGGTGATTAAAACCGGTTCGCCCATGTTTGAGGTGCTGAACCACTACCTACCCCGCATTCAGCAATCCGACGTTCTTTCACGGTTAAACCTGAAAAAGGGCGAGTACTTCGTGGTGTCGGCTCACCGCGAGGAAAACATAAATTCCGAGCGTAACTTTGGTAACCTTATCCGCACGCTTAACCTGATTGCCGAAACATATGGTTTACCCATAATTGTGAGTACTCATCCGCGCACTCGCAAGATGATTGAGGCCAAAGGGGTACAGGTTAACCCTCTTGTAAACTTCCTTAAGCCGCTTAGCTTTACCGATTACAACGCCCTGCAGCAAAACGCCTACTGCGTACTATCGGATAGTGGAACAATCTCGGAGGAATCGAGCATTCTTAACTTCAGGGCTCTGAATATCCGCGAGGCGCATGAGCGGCCGGAGGCCATGGAGGAGGCCTCAGTAATGATGGTGGGCCTAAACCCTGAGCGCATTATGCAGGGACTGGCTCAGGTGCAGCAACAAAAAATCGGCACTGAGCGAAACTTCCGCCCGGTTGCCGATTACTCCATGCCCAACGTATCCGATAAGGTGGTTCGGATTATCCTAAGCTATACCGATTATGTGAAACGTGTGGTGTGGGGAGAGGAATGTAGTAGTTAGTGTGCAGGAACGGGTTCAGGGATAAAGGTTCAAGGTTCAAAGTGCAAAGTTTAGGGTTCAAGAGCCTGTCCCGCGATGCGGGAATAAAGGTTCAGGGTTCAAGGATTAGAGTTCTAATACTAACAACCAACAACTGTCAACTATCAACCAAATCAGTATCACTGATTTTCACAGAGTTTACACGGTGTTACACAGTGAAAACCTGCATTATCGGTGTCATCTGCGTTCCATTACCTATCTCTCAAACGCATTAATCCCCACTTAACTATATTTTTTGCTCTTTGTGTAACTAGTTCCTTAGTCCATTCAAGGTAGTTGTCGGTCCAGCGCTGGGG
>JAGPEQ010000121.1 GCA_018056955.1 Bacteroidales bacterium
GAACGGAGTATCATAACCTTCAACCCAAGTACGGGTGCGCTCTACAGTACGGGTGTAGGTGGTACCATCGGTAAAGGTAATTTTACCATTAGTAAGTGTAATCTGATACTCATGCTCAGCAGTTTTGCGGATTTGTTTTGTTCCTTCAATCAGGTTACCGTTAATGGTAAAATTTTTGAAGGTAACAGTACGCTCAAATTCAGCACCATTATACTGACCACAGGTACGGATTACAATTAACCCGTTCTTTACTCTCTCGAAACGGGAGTTAGCATTCACAAAGTTCTCATAAGTTAGAGAGTCGATGCGGCAATTTCCGTCCCAGGATGTTTTACGAGTACGTGTACCTTGACCACCGAGTGTTGCATACATCAGCTGCGAGTCCTTCGAATCACCAGCAAGTGTAATTTCATCCACTTCGGTCATTACATCATCGTAGTAGGTATCCACATCGGCGTCTTCGCTAGCCAGGGTAACCACTGAATCTACTTCCTCGTCCTTTTGGCATGAGGAGAGTGTAAAAGCTGCCATTAACATAAGGCCTGCTGCAAAAATTAAACTTGTACGTTTCATAGCTGTAAAATTTAAGTTAGACAATTGGTTTTTAAAATCATTTATTTGCTCGTAATTACTATTATTTCACCACTGTAATCCCACTTTAAATCAAGCGGTATGCACACCAGGTTTAAAGCTTCGTCCAGGTTTGTACGTTTGAAGTAGCCGGTATAAAACCTACTTGTGTCAGTATTAAGGAAAATATCCACATTGAATTGACGTTCTAATTCCTCAATCACAGCACTTAAAGGAGCATTCTGAAAAAAGAACTCGTTGTTAGTCCATGCGGGTTTAGACTCCGCTTTTGTTGTTTGTGTTTTATTTACATCTAAAGCATATCCCATTGTTTTTGCCTCCATACCTTTAGTTAGCAATGTTTGCGACTTACTGTTTGTGGCAACTACTTTTACTTTGCCTTCAAAACAGGTTACCTTAACTAGTCCATTGCGGCTAAACACATTGAATACAGTACCAAGAACTGTTGTGGTTGCACCAGTTGTTACCACTTTAAAACGACGCCCCTTGCTAACCTCAAACAACGCCTCGCCAGTTAACGATACACTCCTATCGAAAAACCATCGATTCTTGTTATAGGTAATTTTCGATTCGGCATTCAGAGTAACCCTGCTACTATCGGGCAGGTAAACCACACCGTGTTCACCACGCGCTAGCTGCACGTGCACATTTCCCATCCTATACAAATAGATGTATGAGGTAAGCATTAGGGCAACTAAAACTGATGCTGCTACTGCAACACGAGTTAATGTCAATTGTATTACTCTTCCCTTTGAGTCTTCCTCAAAGTTTTTATGGTCAATTTTTTCAAAGATCGCTTCCCAGGCTTCGGAACGCATTTTCCCTGCAGGCACATTGTAGCTATCAAGTAGCCTTTCAATGTTTTCAGGTAGCCTTTCTATTTTCCCGTCCCGAGTCATTTTGTTATCCTTTTGCTATTAATACAACCCTATTCCAAAACACCCTACCGTATCCACAAAAAAAATAATTGAACTTGTTCTGTATTTGTTTTGCTACTAATACATCTACCTTAAAAAATACCCTACCGTATTACTTGAAAATTTGATAATGCCCCTTTTGCTTTAGCCAATCATTTTAATGGGGCTTTAGTAAACCAAACGAAGAATAAATTTTTAGAAGATTTTTATTATACGGTTGTTTGATTTAATTTGATTTTTTAAATTTGTGCATCTGTTTTTTTACCCGATATGGAAAATAAAGTATTGTTTACCGATTCCGTTGTTGCAAACTTTTGCAAAGTTACCGTTGATGATAACCCAATTCATGATCCAGTGTTCATGTACAACCAGAACAAGGGAGTTGTTGTTCCCGGCATGCTTTTATTTTCAACAATTGTCAATTTGCTTCACAGGAAAACCGACGAGTATTTTAATTACTACAAACTAATTTTTGGCAACGTAATTTGTACCAACGAGCCTATTGACTTAGGTTTTGAAACCAAAGGCGATCAAAATTACCTATATGCCATAAACGGGCACGATATGTTTTCCACAAAGAACGAGAGGTCAGTAGTTCTGAAAAATATCGAGCCCAAGGTACTCGATTTAGATGGCATTGTAAGAGCTATGCCTTTCCATAAAACGCAGCTGGAAACCTTTAGGGAGCTAACCAACAGCTTGAACAACACCCTTTCCGATTTCCTTTTTACAATAGCATACGCTAGCGCTGCTCTTTTTAAAGCCATCCGAGAGCCGATAACCGAGGTAGAAACGGAAATTAACCGGTTGCTAAACAAAGCCATCAACCCCGATCAGGTATCACCCTTTTACCAAACACTTGAAATATTTAGGGTAAATCAGCACGCTGAACTTAATCCTGAAGGTACAATTGAGTACAATATTAGGTTCGACAGAGAAAAAGCCAATAAAACATATATTGCACAGGTAACATGTATGCATAACAATCAGTGTTTTTACCAATCGGTGTACAGGTTAGTGGCAATACCCGATAAGCTGATAATGAGAATGGTGAAGGATAGGGATAAAGTTTAAAGGTTAAAGGATAAAGGTTAAAGGATAAAAGATAAAGGTTGTCTAGTCCTGAAATAAATCTACAGGTTAGAAATAGTTTTAAACTTAACTTATTAAAACTTGATATTAAAAAAGAATGTGGGGGTAATGCTGTAGCCGTAAATATCGTGATACTCAATGATTGATTTGCCCTGTAGGTAATCGGAAATAGGTGTATCGGTAAGCGTGTAGGGGCGCGCAAGCATATTATCCCTATTATAAAGGTTAAACACTTTTACACCAACCTCAAGTTCACCACTAACTGAAACCTTTGCCAAGTAGCTTAACCCTGCATCTAACCTGTGGTACGGCTCTAACCTGCTCGAGTTTTTTTCGTAATCAGGTGAAAGGGTAAGGCTTGGAGTTAGCAAGAGCTCATCCCAGGGTTTAGGAGTACCAAAAATCCAAGTTCCAACAACTCTCCATTTTCGCCACTTGTATAAACCAACTAACTTTAACTCATGCAAATGGTCGTCGAGGGCATAGTACTCATCGCCCCCGTTCAGGGTTGATGACTGATTAAAAGCCTTACTAAGCGAATAGGATACCCAACCCTCGGCATTCTGCCATGTTTTTCGGACTAAAACATCAACCCCCAATGAACGACTATCAACATAAAAAATTTTGGATTGCTCTACAAATCGGTTGGTTGAGGTTCGCCGGATCACAGTTTGAACGTACGATAAGCCCTCGGTTTGCTTTGCATATCCTTCAATATCTAATGTTAATCCATTGCTTGTGTAGTTCAAACCGGTAACAAAGTGCTTTGACTTTACTACCGGAAAGGTCTTTTCGTCGGAAGCTACCCACAAATAGCGAACCCCGTTGCCAGTTAGGTAAATACGGTTTATAAATTGGTTATACAAGCCTGCAGCAAACTTTAAATCGAGCTTTGATGTTGGGCTTATCACCATTTGGACACGCGGCTCTACGTAGTATTGGTCGGTAAGGTTATGTTGACTCACTCGCCCCCCAAT
>JAGPEQ010000122.1 GCA_018056955.1 Bacteroidales bacterium
AGCGAGTTTCATGCAGCGTTACCCCGAAAAGAGTAGCATTATTAGTTATTTATTCTGTGCTGTAATAACCACGTTGGAAGCTAAATCAAAGCTAAATGGTTGGAAAATACGATCAATGACAAATAACTCGTTTATAAGTATGATAAAATCATACAATATATCCTAAATGGGTCGGATATGTATGATTTTAATCATACTAGTTGCGAAATTAAAGAATTTTTACAAATGATCAAATGGACTTAAAATTTTTTGTAAATCATTTTACCTAACACCTGAAATTGTTCGTTAATGATTGAAATTGAGATTAATAGAACGCAGATTTCGCTGATTTATTAGATTTACACTGGTTAAATTAACCAAACACTAAACACAAAAACTAAACACTAAACACCCCTGTACACTGCACACCGCACACGGTACACTATAAATGAGATCCTTCACACCCCGCCAGGGCGGGTCGGGCCACTCAGGATGACAAGCGTTGTAGTTTGCTGTTCTGCTTCGCATAAAGGCTCACGTTTAACGTTTTAGCTCAATCGAGATTCCTCGGCATAGTCTATCCCGATATATCGGGACTCGGAATGACAAATGGTGATATTAGATTTCGTTTAACGGTTCACGGCTCACGTTTAACGTTTTAGCTCAATCGAGATTCCTCGGCATAGTCTATCCCGATATATCGGGACTCGGAATGACAATAGGTAATAATTAGATTCCGTTTAACGGTTCACGGTTAACGATTCATGCACTTCTTCTAACCTCCTCTAACTTCCTGACATTCTCTAAAAAACTCGTTTAACGGCTCACGGCTCACGGTTAACGATTCATGCACTTCCTTTAACCTTCATTTGCCTTTTTCTCCCAAAAAAATTGTAGGTTTGCAGTCGTTTCAAACAGCAACACAATGGCAAAGACAAAACCAAGCATTCCCAAGGGAACTCGCGATTTTGGTCCTGATCAAATGGTTCGGAGGAATTATATTTTCGATACCATTCGTACAGTTTTTAGCAAGTATGGTTATTCGCCAATCGAAACGCCTGCCATGGAGAACCTTTCAACCCTACTTGGCAAGTATGGCGACGAAGGCGACAAGCTTCTTTTCAAAATTCTTAACTCAGGCGATTTTATCGATAAGGTTGAGCCAAGCCTACTGAAACCAGGAAACTCAAATGCCGCATCGCTAGCAATATGCGAAAAGGGTTTGCGTTACGACCTTACTGTTCCTTTTGCCCGATTTGTGGTGCAGTACCAGAACGAGATTACTTTCCCCTTTAAACGATACCAAATACAGCCCGTTTGGCGTGCCGACAGGCCACAAAAGGGTCGTTACCGCGAGTTCTACCAGTGCGATGTTGATGTTATTGGTTCAAACTCGTTGCTTAATGAGGCTGAGCTGGTGCTAATTATCAATGAGGTTTTTGGAAAGCTCAACGTGCGCACCCTGCTCAAGGTAAATAACCGCAAAATACTAAGCGGAATAGCCGAGGTTATTGGTCATGCCGATAAGCTGGTTGATATTACTGTAGCAATTGATAAGATTGAGAAGATAGGTATTGATGCTGTTAACGCCGAATTGCGTGAGCGCGGAATCGATGAGGTTGCCATTCAGAAATTGCAACCCATAATTCAGTTACAGGGCAGCAACGCCCAAAAACTTTCCACCTTACGCAATGTTTTGCAGGGCAGCCCCATAGGCCAGAAGGGAATTGATGAAATGGAGGAGCTTTTCCGATACATTGAGGCTTGGGGGAGCTTATCAACACAGGTGGAACTCGACCTTTCGCTTGCGCGAGGGCTTAACTACTACACCGGTGCCATATTTGAGGTAAAAGCCCAGGATGCTGAGATTGGTAGCATTTGTGGCGGTGGCCGGTACGACGATCTAACCGGTATTTTTGGTTTGCCCAATGTGAGCGGGGTAGGGGTTTCGTTTGGCGCCGACCGCATTTACGATGTAATGCAGCAGTTAAATCTTTTCCCGGAGAGTCTTACCTCCACCACCCAGGTAATGTTTGCAAACTTTGGGACAACTGAGGTTGCATACTGCATGCCTGCAGCCCGTAAGCTCCGCGATGCCGGAATTAGCGTTGAGATTTACCCCGATGCTGCTAAGGTGAAAAAGCAGTTTGAGTATGCAAACAAGCGCAACATTCGCTTTGTGGTAATTGCAGGTGAAACCGAAATTCAAAACCGTCAGTTTTCGGTTAAAAACATGGCAACCGGCAATCAGGTTACCATTCCTTTTGATGGCATTGAAGAACATATCAAGTTGAACCTATAAAAAAACCACCATTAACCATGGCAAAAGTTCATACCATATCGCCCAAGCCCTTAAGCTGGGATGTAATTGAAAATTTGATTGACGAGCCTCATACCCTTGAGCTTTCCGAGGAATCGCGCCAGCTTATAGCCAAGTGCCGCGATTACCTTGACCGTAAGATGGAGAATGAGGAGACCCCTATTTACGGTATTACCACTGGTTTTGGTTCACTATGCAACAAAACCATATCGAAGGATGAACTCTCACAGCTGCAGAAAAATCTTGTTATGTCGCATGCCTGCAGCACAGGCGATATGGTTAAGCCCGAAATTGTAAAGCTGATGCTCTTTCTTAAGGCTCACGCACTATCGTTAGGACATTCGGGTGTTCAGGTTGAAACCGTTCAGCGTATTATCGATTTCTACAATAACGATGTAATTCCCGTTGTTTACGACCGTGGCTCACTAGGAGCATCGGGCGATTTGGCGCCCCTTTCAAACCTGTTCCTGCCGCTAATTGGTATGGGTGAGGTGCATTTTGATGGTCAAATATTGCCGGCTGCCGATGTGTTGAAAAAATTTGGATGGCAGCCCATTGAACTTAAATCGAAGGAAGGGCTTGCCCTGCTGAACGGAACGCAGTTCATGAGCGCTCATGGCGTTTATGCCATGGTTAAGGCATTTAAATTAGCCAAGTTAGCCGATATAATTGGCGCCGTATCGTTGGAGGCGTTCGATGGCCGTATTGACCCATTCCACCAAAATATCCAGAATGTTCGCCCACATCAGGGACAAATTGAAACGGCCCGTGCTTTCCGAAAAATACTTGATGGAAGCGAGCTCATTAAGCGCCCCAAAAAGCACGTTCAGGATCCCTACTCATTCCGGTGTATTCCGCAGGTGCACGGAGCCTCAAAGGATGCCATTAACTATGTGGCAGGAGTATTGCTAACCGAGATAAACTCGGTTACTGATAACCCAACCATTTGGCCCGATGAGGATTTGGTAATTTCGGGTGGTAATTTCCATGGGCAGCCGCTGGCCTTAGCATACGATTTCCTTGCCATTGCCCTTGCAGAGCTTGGCAACATCTCGGAACGCCGAACAGCGCAGCTTATTCTTGGCTTACGCGGTTTACCTGAATTTCTGGTTGCTAATCCCGGACTAAACTCCGGTTTTATGATACCACAGTATGCTGCTGCAGCCATGGTAAGCCAGAACAAGCAGCTTTGTGCTCCCGCATCGGTCGATTCCATTGTTTCCTCAAACGGCCAGGAAGACCATGT
>JAGPEQ010000054.1:0-1932 GCA_018056955.1 Bacteroidales bacterium
GCAATCACCCCGATATGCCCGGTTTAGTTGTTCTTAATACCATACTGGGTGGGTACTTTGGCTCTCGCCTGATGCGCAATATTAGGGAAGACAAAGGGTTTACATACGGAATATCCTCGTTCATTATTCCAATGGCTGAACTGTCGGCGCTGGTTGTTTCAACCGAGGTTGGCTCGGCCTTTACCGAAAAAACAGTAGATGAGGTATTTAAAGAGATGATTAAATTGCAGACAGAACCAGTAAGCAACGATGAACTGGAACTTGTTAGGGGCTACATGACCGGTCAAGTACTTAGAACTTTCGATGGCCCATTTGCTATAGCCGATAGCCTTGCAAGCCTTTTCCAGTATAACAACCTTGATTTTGAGTATATCAATAATCTGATTAGAACAATCAATGAAATTACACCCACACAACTTCTTGGGCTGGCAAAAAAATACTTGGATGTTGACAGGATGGTAGTTAGCATTGCCGGAAGCAAAAGAATTAGAGGGTACAAAGAGTAATGTGTATGAAAAATATACGACAAGTAATTTTGATGATTGGCTTAACCTTTTATATGCCAACACTTTGGGCGCAGTTTAGCAATAAGCCTAATCCTCCAACGCTCGATTATATCACTAACAATCTGGATAATGGGGATGTAACGATATTTTGGACTAAACCACCCCATGAGCCCCAAATTGCCGATCCATTGGGTTATATTATTTACGTCCCCCGTAACCCCATTGACCCCGATGCCGATGGGTGGGATCCCATTGATACTGTTGACCAAAATACATTCCAGTACACCCATATTGGTGCCAATGGGAATGGACAAAGGGTTTACTACCGAGTGGCATCGCTCGGAGCCTCTGAACCCAGTCAGATGACAGTTAAACACTCGCAGGTTTGGATTACCGCAAGCTACGATAGCTGTAATGCCAAAATCGACCTATCGTGGATTGGTTACGAGGCTTGGCCTTTAAATGCCTCAGCACCTTACCGCAACATCCGCTATCAGCTTTACATGGGGCACGACCTTAACTGGAATACCTATAATCAAATTGGCGATTACGATGGCTATAGCAACAGGCACAGCGTGACAAATGTTCAGGAAAACCAGGATTATTACTTTTACATCAAAGCAATTCGAATGGATAAAGGTTATGAGAGTTACTCCAACCTATACCTGATCCATACCCAAATGGCCCGTAGGCCAACCTATGTCAGTGTCGATAGCGTTATAGCAACCAACAATGGTAATAGAATTTACTACTCCATCGATCCCAATAGCCGCGTTATCGATTACAAACTCTGGCGATGGGAACAGCCCGATACGGCTCAGAGTATTTTCAGCGCAAAAACTATTGAAGGGTTTGATGTTCCCACCAAAAGCATGAGCATTGATACCAACGATACATGGGCAGCCCGCACCCGCACGTTTTACTATAAAGTTGATGCCTATAATGGCTGCAACGATGCCGTTTTGGTTTCAAATCTCTGCAATACCATCATACCTCGCCTAAGCCCCAAGGGCAATGTGGTCAGTATCCAGTGGGATCCTTTAATCCTCGATACCCAACGTAAACCCGATAGGGCTGGCAATAGGATTGAGTACTCCATCTATAGGCGTTCCTTTACCGTTAACGATGATATTTCTGGCCCAGGCAATTTAGAGCGAATTGCCAACGGGCTGTCGGTTACCGAATATGCCGATGATTTATCAGGGTTTAAAGGACAAAGCCCACTTTACCGGATAAGGTTCAACTACTACATTGAGGCATTAGAGCTCTCGCCTGCTAACGATACGGTAACTCTTAGCCGGTCGCGTGAAATATCGACAGAAATTCTACCCGGGGTAACTATGCCTACAGCCATTGCCCCGAATGATCCCCGAAGCGAAAATGGCCATGAGCGTAGCCTTTTCAAGCCGGTTATCGATTTTGAAGC
>JAGPEQ010000054.1:2032-4366 GCA_018056955.1 Bacteroidales bacterium
CTTTTAACCCTTGCCGACGATATTCGGGTAATACTTATTAAGCTGGCCGATAGGTTACATAACATGCGAACTCTTGAGTCGCTGCCGGCTACCAAGCAAATGAAAATTGCGAGCGAGACCATCTACCTTTATGCACCATTGGCTCACCGTTTAGGACTCTACGCCATTAAAACAGAACTTGAGGACCTAAGTTTAAAGTATCGTTACCCTCAAGTATACGAAGAGATAAGGAGTAAAATTGCCGACAACGAGAAGCGAAGGGTGCAACTTATCAATCACTTCTCGTTACCAATTATTCAGAAACTTGAAGAGAATAACATCGATTTTGAGATCAGTGGAAGACCAAAATCAGTTTACTCCGTTTGGAAAAAAATGCAAACCAAGAACGTTTCGTTCGAGGAGATATACGATTTACTTGCAGTCCGCATAGTTTTTAATCCCTATCCACATATACCTGAAAAAACCCAGTGCTGGCACATTTACTCGCTGATTACTGATATTTACAAGCCAAAGCCCGACAGGTTGCGCGATTGGGTTAGCACCCCAAAGGCTAACGGGTACGAAGCCCTGCACTGTACCGTGATGGGACCTGACGGGAAGTGGGTTGAGGTCCAAATTCGCTCACGCCGAATGGACGAAAATGCAGAACGAGGTTTTGCTGCGCACTGGCGGTACAAGGAAATGGATGCCACCAGCCAGGAAAATGAACTCGATAAATGGATTCGACGCGTTAGGGAGATGCTGGAAAATCCACAAGAAAATGCACTTGAGTTCCTCGACGAGTTTAAGCTAAACCTGTTTACCTCCGAGATTATTGTATTTACTCCAAAAGGCGAAACCCGTAGCTTGCCTAAGGGAGCAACCGCCCTCGATTTTGCCTACGAAATTCATACTGAGGTTGGGAATAGAGCTATAGGTGCCAAGGTTAACCATAGGCTGGTTCCATTAAGCTACCAGCTCAACACGGGCGACCAGGTAGAAATAATCACTGCAGCCTCACAAAAACCAACATGGGAATTGCTCAATTTTGCTACTACGGCCAAAGCTAAAGCAGCCATTAAAAACGCCCTTAAAGGTGAAGTAAAGAATAGGATAGAGAAGGGGCAGCAATTGCTTGAGGAAAAACTTTTAGAGATGGGTATTCAACCCTCATCGCGTGTATTCAAGAAAATTCTACCAGCTTATGAGGTTTCATCAAAGGATGAGCTTTATGCCAAAATTGGTTCAGGGCTTATCAACCTCGATAACCTGAAAAAGATTCTGAAAAAAAATACCCAAAGCAAGTGGATTAAGTACTGGAAGTTGCAGCTAGGCTTTGGCGCTAAAAAGGTAGAGCCCGAAAGCGAAATCCAAATAAAGTACGACTTAAAAAAGCCCATAGTGCTGGGCGCGGACACTGACTCCGACAACCCGTCATATCTTGTAGCAAATTGCTGCAACCCAATTCCAGGCGACGAGGTTATTGGGTACCTCTCGCCCGATGATATTGTAATTATTCACAAGGCAACCTGTGCTGAGGCTGTTAGGCTCATGGCTCAACATGGCGATAAGATTGTTGCTGCAAAGTGGACCACCCAGAAAGCCCTATCGTTCCTTGCCCGTGTTGAGGTTAACGGAATGGACCGAATCGGGATTATCAGTGAGCTTACCAAAGTGATTTCCGATGAGCTAATGGTGAACATTCGCAAATTCCATATCGAAAGCCACGATGGCATTTTTGAGGGCTTTATTGACCTATACGTGCATGATGTTACTCACCTTAACAACCTGATACTAAATATTATGAAGGTTAAGGGAATGGAGAACGTTCGGCGAATGGACAAGTTTGATGATTAAACCCGGATTACACACCATTGCAATGTGCAACCCGGGTTAATGTTTATTCCTCAGGTATTTCTATTAATCAACCGCAATGAGTTTATTCAAAGCGTGTTAATGGTTACACGAGTGACCATGTTCGCCTTGGTGTGAGCCATGATGATGTTCATGATGGCTACAGCTTTCTCCTGAGTCCGTTAACTCTCCGTTGATGTAGAGGTCAACAACCTCATCGGTATTTCCTGAGCAACCCCTAACTACCTGAATGCCATGAGCTGCAAGCACATTAATAGCTCCTGAACCTATTCCTCCGGCAAGCATTATTTCAACACCCATTTGTTGTAAATCAAATGCAATGTTCGATTTACAGCCACAGCCCTGGGGCGATCCAAGTGTTTCCTTTGCTGTTACTTTGCCGTTCTCAATGGTGTAAACCGTGTAGAACTCACAATGACCAAAATGTTCATCAACATGGCCATGTCTGGTTGGTACTGCAATTTTCATAATCATTTTTTT
>JAGPEQ010000054.1:4466-15645 GCA_018056955.1 Bacteroidales bacterium
CAAGTGTTTCCTTTGCTGTTACTTTGCCGTTCTCAATGGTGTAAACCGTGTAGAACTCACAATGACCAAAATGTTCATCAACATGGCCATGTCTGGTTGGTACTGCAATTTTCATAATCATTTTTTTTGTTAGTAAACCACTTATTCTCTATATCAAATGTGTTCTGAATTCTGGTTATTTTGCTGATCGCAGAATATTTCAGTTTGGCTTTTGTTGATTCTAAGAGCCATACCGTTTGTTAGCGCTTTTGCCACCTTACTCCTTGCCTGCTCAAGTATCCGCCCAAAGGTTTGCCTTGATACCCCCATTTGTTTTGCCGCTTCTTCGTGATACAAACCTATACCGTCGGCAAGCCTTATTGCCTCAAGCTCATCAGCTTCTAAAACAACAATTTCCATCAAGTGTAAAGGTTTACCTGCAGGCTTGAATAAATGAATATCAGGGGAATGGCAGATTCTTCGTGGACACTTGCTTCTTGGCATATGCTCAAAATATTTTTCACAAATGTAAGCATATGCCCAAAATGATAGCTATAATTAATGTTAAAATTTTAGGCAAGGCCTATTATTAACAAACAACTACTACCATTGTCATCCCCAGCGGAGTGAAGGATCTCTAATAGACCTCAATGAGATGTTTCGCTAGCGCTCAACATGACAGCATTATTACAAGTAGTTTTCAACGAATAACCATCCTTATCATGCTGAGCTAACCCAAGCATCTCCTTACCTTTAATCCTTGTTTTTTTGGAAATCGCTATTTACCATACTTTTCTTTTGCGATGCAACGTTTCTGTGTTACTCTTTGGAAAATGTATTGCGTGCATCGCTATACATGTGGGAATAATCATGGTGTTACAAATATTACGCCCCTACGGGGCTTAAGTCGTTGTTCGTGAAACTATTCTTTTAACTTTTAACTTTTAACTAGTTCTAACTTCCTCTAACTCCATCATATTCCATCTATTCCGACTCATTCCGACTCAAAGTCACGCGTTCTTAACGGTTCACGTTTAACGGACTAGAACTTCCTCTAACTTCCGCCTATTCCGTCTCATTCCGATTCATTCTTCAAGAAATGAGCCCGGTTAATTCATGGCACTTCGGATAAACTTTTTCTATGTTTTACTGTTAGATGTTGTATAACAAAAATTTTATCCTATTTTTGCTATTTAAAGTAAGTCTAAATTTAAGCTATGACCTGCAGCGATACTAAACTTGTAGTAAAACGCATACTCACCGATTACCTGGAGCGTAAAGGGCACAGGAAAACTCCCGAACGTTTCGCCATTCTTGACGAGATTTACTCTCAGGAGTCGCACTTTGATATAGAAACGCTCTATATCAAAATGAAAAATAAAAACTACCAGGTAAGTAGGGCGACGCTCTACAACACTATCGACTTGCTACTGGAGTGTGGGCTAGTAATAAAACACCAGTTTGGTAAAAATTCATCGCTATACGAGAAAGCTTATGAATGTAAGCAACACGATCACCTTATTTGTAGTCGCTGTGGTAAAGTAATTGAGTTTTGCGACCCCCGAATACAGGAAATAATTAACTCCGCCCAAAAGAATAGTGGATTCACTATTTCGCATCACTCGCTTTACCTTTATGGCCTTTGTAAAGATTGTCAAACCGAAATAGATAAGGTTGATCTTTCCCTTTAGATTGTTAATATCTTCCTTTTCAAAATTGTGCTAAAAGCATTACCTTTATATGCTTTTTGGCCTTAAAATTTGTGTGAACAATTGGTTTCGCTAAGGATTTTATTTGCCAAAAGCAGCATAATTATTAAAGGAGATGAGTAAAGTTGATATTCTATTAGGCCTCCAGTGGGGCGACGAAGGTAAAGGGAAAGTTGTTGATGTTCTAACTCCCAATTACAGTGTAATTGCACGATTCCAAGGTGGTCCAAACGCAGGTCATTCCTTGGAGTTTAATAACATTAAACATGTGTTGCATACCATTCCTTCAGGGGTATTCCATCCTGGATGCTTAAACTTAATTGGCAATGGTGTAGTAATTGACCCAATTATCCTGGCTGAGGAAATACACTCGCTTGAGAAGCTTGGGGTAAACCTGAAAAAATCGCTCAAAATTTCCAAAAAGGCTCACCTCATTTTACCCTCGCACCGTGAGCTCGATGCAGCATCGGAGGCAGCAAAGGGAAAAGGAAAGATAGGTTCAACCCTGAAAGGAATTGGCCCTACCTACATGGATAAAACCGGACGTAATGGGCTACGTGTGGGCGATATCCTCTTACCCGATTTTAAGGATAGATACAATTTCCTAAAGAACAAACACAAGGAAATATTAAGGCAATATAACTATTCAAGCAACATTGAGCAGCATGAGGAGGAGTGGTTTAAGGGCATAGAGCTTCTACGTCAGTACGACCTTATCGACTCTGAGTACGAAATAAATAGCTACATCAAACAGGGAAAACGGGTGCTTGCGGAAGGTGCTCAGGGATCATTGCTCGATATCGATTTTGGTTCTTACCCGTTCGTAACCTCATCGAACACCATTTGTGCCGGCGCTTGCACGGGGTTGGGTATTGCTCCCCATGCGGTGGGTGAGGTTTATGGCATATTCAAGGCATACTGTACCCGAGTAGGCTCTGGACCATTCCCCACCGAGCTTGATAACGAGATTGGCGAAAAGATGCGAAAGATAGGCGTTGAGTTTGGTGCCACCACTGGTAGGCCGCGTCGTTGTGGTTGGCTCGACCTAGTTGCATTGAAGTATGCCATTATGCTCAATGGTGTAACCCAGCTAATAATGACTAAACCCGATGTGCTTGATTCCTTTGAAACCATCAAGGTTGCGGTAGCATACAAGGTAAACGGTATTGAAACCGATAGGTTGCCCTACGATATTAATACGCCCATTGAGCCAGTTTACAAGGAGTTTAAGGGTTGGATGACCGATATTTCAGGCTTCAAATCTGATAGTGATTTGCCTGACGAGCTAATGGCTTACATCCAGTTTATTGAGCAGGAAACAGGCGTTCCGGTTAGGATTATTTCTGTTGGACCAAACAGGGACGAAACAATTGTAAGGGAATGAAAAACAGTTAGAAAGATATTTTTACAAAGGGATTTTCAATAGGCTTGGTATATTGCCAGGCCTTTTTTGTACGATAGTTGCTCAACTCCCAAACTACACCGCTAAGACCTGAGGATTGATCCATTAACCTTGAGCTTACCTCAAGGTTGGTTTCAATTTTTTCTCTAAACTCGTTGTCGGCAAAAACTCGTAATCCGAGGTACTTTACTGAGTTAATGTTTCCTGAAAGGCAGGCAGGCCAAACATAGATTCCGGTAGGCGAACTTACCAAAACATTCGTTTCCCACTCAATGGTGTATGGTTGAGCACCTTTTTTATTCAGCCAGTCTTTACCAAACTTAAAGTTAAGCGTGTTTTCCGATGTAACTTTTTTCTCAAGGCTACCTTTCCAAATAACATTACCCTTTGAGTCGGTAATTCTTGCTTTACTTCTATTTATAATAACTTCCTGCGCTTTTGGGAAGTTAATGGATAGTGTATTGGATATCTGATCTTGAATAGCTGTAAACGAGACTATTGTTGAAATAAGTGTTGTGCTCTCATCTACGGTTTGCATCTCCATTGCAAACCTATCAATCTCTATTTGTGTACCAAAAACTTCTTGAGAGAAACTTTGTTGTGAAAAAGTTAATAAACAGGCAAATGCAAATAAAGAGGACATCCGCGATGCGGACATCCTCTTTAAAAATGAAAAATTACTTTTGAATATTTGGCAGTTCAAGTCCATAACCCTTTTTCTTATCTTCAGCCTTAAGCAGTAATGCAAAAACTAGGGCAAGTATTCCAAGCGAAGTGAAAATTATCATTGGTATAGTGTAGTTGTAGGTATTAACTGTTACGCCTTCAACCACTTTTTGACCGGTTACACAGTACTTATCGAGCACCCAACCAATAAGGGCAGGAACACCCATTAAGCCCCAGTTTTGTACCCAGAAAATTAATGAGTAAGCAGTTCCAAGCTGATTCTCCGGGATAATTTTTGGAACTGAAGGCCACATTGCCGAGGGAACCAATGAGAATCCAATACCCAAAATAATAATAAGTACAATTGCAATAATCCAATGGTTAAGGAATGGGATTGAGAACATGGTGTGCACAAAGATAAGCAGAAGTGAGCCAATCAGCATGATAGTTGCCCCTTTGCCTTTCCTGTCGTAAATATTTCCGAAAAAGGGAGTAAGCAGTATGGTACCAAAGGGTAACATGGCAGGTATTGTACCGGCAAGCGATTCATCAACACCAAACTTGTTTACCATTAAGTCGGCGGCATACTTAAGGAATGGGAAAACGGCTGAGTAGAATAGCACACAAAGTATGGCAATATACCACCAACCCTTGTTGGTAATGATATTGAAAATATCCGATATCTTAAATGCTTCCTCCTCGTTGGTCACATTGTTACTCTTGTCGTATTCGGCTTGGGAAGCATCGAGCTTCTTATCCATAAAAGTGTAAATGATAAATGAAATTAAGCCAATTACGAGAAGAATCAAGCAGAAAAGGATGGGCTTTGAAACATGGCCAAAAGCCTTAGCAATGGGTACCGATGTAGCCAGAGCAAGTGCAGTCCCCAAACGGGCAGTAGCCATTTCCAAACCCATAGCAAGCGCTAGCTCCTTGCCCTTGAACCATTTTACAATGATTTTTGAAACGGTAATACCGGCCACTTCAACACCTACACCAAAAATGGCATACCCCAATGCAGCCATAAACACTTGTGCTTTAATGGGGAAAATCCATAGAATATTCCATACCTGCCCATCGAGCATATGGGTGGAAACAGCCCAGAACTTAATGGATGTACCAATAACCATTATGGTGGCAGCCATTAGGCCGGTAAACCGAACACCCATTTTGTCGAGGATAATACCGCCAATGATTAGCATGAAAAGAAATACATTAAACCACCCGTAGGCGCTGGTAAAAAGTCCGTATTCTGAACTATCCCATGAGAGTTGTTGTTCTAAAAGTCCTTTGAGCGGGGCCATCACATCGGTTAAGTAGTAACCGGTTAGCATGGTAAAAGCTACAACTGCCAGGGCTGTCCAACGTGCCCAGGCATGATCGCGCAGTGTTTGTCGAATCTTTTCCATTTAGTTTAAAAATTAGGTTTAGTTTGTTTTGTGCAGCAAATAAAATCAAAATAGCTCAAACCAAATACATTTTTTGTCAACAAAATAAAAAACCGCCTAAAAATTGGCGGTTTTACTATCGCTTAATCGTAATTTACTTGTTTTCGTATACCCACATTTCCATGGGTTCGTCGGGTCGCTCGGAGTTAATACGCTCAATTTCATTAAAAGCTTTGCTATACGTATCGTACTGACCAATTGAAACCAACTTAAAACCATTGGGTGAGTCAAGTATTTTTGTTTTGTTAAAACCCAATTTATGAACTTCTTCCTCCCATGCTGTGGCATTTGAAGGCACTTTAAAACTACCAATAATCACATGAAAACGGTAAGTGGCTTCATACTCTTGCTGTTTGCGCAATTCCTCTTGGCGGGCTTGCTCTTCGGCTATTCTTTTTTGTTCTTCCTCAAAAGCTTTTGCTTTTGCTATGCTGTCCTCTTTGGCTTTTTGCAGGGCAATGGGGTCAACCTTTTTGTCTTTTTTAAAGTACTTGCAACCCGTGCCAACAAATGCTGCCAGTACTATAAACAGTATAATTCTTTTCATAGGGTTTCTCGGTTAAGGTTTAATTTCAGTGCAATATATATACAAATTTTCAATAAATCAAAATTTAATGCTAAAAGTTCAAGCAACCGTGCTGATTTTATCCCTTTCAGGTATCTTATTCTGAAAAGGGATTGTTACTTTCAAAATCGGGACGGTAAAAATGGCTGCTTACCAGGTCTTGAACCCAACCCCTGAAGCCATGATTTTCCAATACTTCAATAACTTTTTTATACTCATCAATACCCACATGCTGGTTTAATTCATTGGGCAGTGTAAGCTCTGCAGGGGGATAATACTGTGACATGAGTGAGATGTATAGTTTTGTTGAAACCTCTTCGGCAAGAAAGTTGAGAAGTTTAATGCTGTCGTTGGCATGACCTGGCAGAACTAAATGCCTGATAATCATTCCAAACTCTGCTAAACCCTCGTTGTTTAGGATTAGGGTTGACCCCTTTTGCCTATACATTTCCTTAATGGCTTTTGAGGCTAACTGAAAATAATCCGATACCCCTGAAAACCTTTGCGCTAATATGCTGTCGTAATATTTTAAATCGGGTAAGTAAACGTCAACTATACCCTCAAGCATTTGTAGGGTTTCAACCTTATCGTATCCATTGGAGTTGTATACAATAATTGGCTTATAGCCCGATTTATTCAAGGAATTTACAATATCAACCATCTGGGCAACTTGGTGCGACGGTGAAACAAAGCCAACCATTCCAATACCAGTGTTGAGTATGCTTTTTATCTCATCTACAATTACCTTATTATCGGTTAACCATTTTTTGCTATGCTTGGTATTCCTACTTATTTGGTGGTTTTGGCAGTAAATGCATTGCAGGTTACAATGCGCAAAAAAAACATTACATATTCCTTTTTCCCCTGATATAACTGGCTCCTCACCTTTGTGAGGAAAAATTGATGATACAACTGGATTTACCCCAACATTACAGAAACCGGTATGAGCATACCTATCAATGCCACATTCATGGGGGCAGAGGGTGCAGCAGCTTAAATCAAAGATTTTATTTTCATCCATGCCACAAAAATACTAAACCTACTACTTTTAGATATGATTAGGTGAGTTGCAAAACAAAATTTTATAGTTTTGTCTATGCTAATGGTGAAAATTTTGAAATGATGAAAACAATAATCGATCTTTTTGAGGAGAGCGTAAGTAAGTTTTCCGACAACCCTTACATTTGGGAGAAAGTAACCGATAGGTACGAACCAACATCGTATGCCCAAACACGGACTGAGGTTTACCGCTTAGCTGCAGGGCTATTAAGCCTTGGAGTAAAGAAAGACGACAAGATTGCGTTACTGAGCGAAGGACGCAAGCTTTGGGTAATAAGTGAATTGGGGATACTCTATACTGGTGCTGTAAATGTTCCTCTTTCGGTAAAGCTAGATGGTAATGACTTACTATTCCGATTGGTTCATTCCGAAACATCTATGATTTTTGTATCGGGACAGCAAGCATCAAAGGTTGAAAAGTTACGCTCTCAGCTACCTAACGTTAAAAGGGTAATATACCTCGATCAGCCGGAAAAGTTAGAGGGCGACGATCTGTTTATTGGCGATGTTTTTAAGCTAGGCAATGAATTTCTTAAGAATAATCCTGGAAAAGTTGAGGAGGTTTCAAAAAGCATTAAACCTGCCGATTATGCCAATATCAGCTATACATCAGGCACCACAGCCGACCCAAAAGGCATAATTCTTTCGCACAGGAACTACACTGCGAACGTTGAGCAGGCCTTAACCCTTATGGATATACCTGTTCATTATAAAACGTTGCTAATTTTACCGCTCGATCACTGCTTTGCGCATGTGGCCGGTTTATACTCATTTATGGCGAAGGGAGCAAGTATAGCTACCGTTCAGGTTGGAAAGACCCCAATGGATACTTTAAAGAATATCCCCATAAATATCAAGGAACTAAAACCAAACCTTTTACTCAGCGTGCCCGCTTTAGCCAAGAACTTCAAAAAGAATATTGAAAACGGCATTAGAGCTAAGGGAAAATTTACTGAGATGCTTTTTAACCATGCCTTAAAAATCTCATACAAGTACAATAAGGAGGGTTGGAATAAGGGAACCGGTTTTACTTTCATTTATAAGCCCCTTATCTGGCTTTACGATAAAATTTTGTTCAGCAAAATACGTGAGGTTTTTGGTGGCGAGCTCGATTTTTTCATTGGTGGTGGGGCATTACTTGATATTGAGCTACAACGCTTTTACTATGCCATTGGAATTCCAATGCTACAGGGCTATGGATTATCGGAAGCAACTCCCATTATCAGTTCAAACTCATTAAAACGCCATAAACTGGGTTCATCGGGTCACCTGGTTAAATACCTTGAACTTAAAATTTGCGATGAGAATGGCAATGAACTACCAGTAGGGGAAAAAGGCGAAATTGTTGTCAAGGGCGAGAACGTAATGGTGGGTTACTGGAAGAACGAGAAGGCAACCGCCGAAACGGTGCGCGATGGATGGCTTTACACTGGCGATATGGGATACATGGACAAGGATGGCTTCCTTTACGTTTTAGGAAGATTCAAAAGCTTGCTTATTGCCAGCGATGGCGAAAAGTATAGCCCCGAAGGAATTGAAGAGTCGTTGGTTCAGCACTCCAAGTTTATTGATAGCGTTGTGCTTCACAACAACCAAAAGCCTTACACCACAGCCCTAATTGTTCCCTCAAGGGATGCCCTGAAAAAGGCCATTGCCGGCAAAGGACTCGACCCCGAATCGCAGGAAGCTGCCAAAGAGGCCATAGCGATCATCAATGCCGAAATAGCCCGTTTTAAGCCAGGCGGTGAGTTCGGCCATATGTTTCCTGAACGATGGCTCCCTACAACCTTTGCCATTCTTGACGAGCCCTTCACTGAGCAGAATGGTTTGGTTAATAGCACCATGAAAGTAGTGAGAGGAAAAGTTGAAAAACTTTATGAGAGCCGCCTGGAATTCATGTACACTCCTAACGGCAAAAACTTGGTGAATGACGCGAACATTAAATCAGTTCAGAAAATTCTTAACAACTAGCACATATTTTATCACACATTTTGTTCTGGGAGGGCATCAACATGTCCTCCTTTTTTTTAATTTTACCAAAACATATGATTATGGAACGCTATCTGAAAACACTACAAAGGGTTATTGTTTATTTTACCCTTTTCATTATATCCCTTTTACTAATTCTTGCCCTGGTTGATGTTTTTATTAAACTCTATGACGGGCTTGTAAGCTATCCCTTTCGTGATTTTATCGAATTGCAATACCCTCAGCTTATCGATTTGTTTTTGGTTATAATTATTGGCATTGAGCTTTTGGAAACCATTAAGGTTTTTTTAAAAGATGAGATAGTTCACGTTGAGCTTGTTGTGCTGGTTGCCATAATTGCCATTTCCCGTAAGGTTATAGTTTGGGGCATTTCAAAAAACTCGTCGCAGGAGATGTTTTCGCTTGCCGCCATGCTGGTTGCTTTGGCTGTAACATATTGGGTTATCAAAGTATGTTATGGTAAAAAGTATAGGGTAAAATTGGGTTCAAAGCAAAATGAGTTAGGCTCAAATTGTAACGATGTTAATGTATGATAATATTGTTGCCCGTAAACTTTTTTTAACACAATTGGTTATGCTTTAATTTACCTTGGGGCTTACCTTAGCATTCTTTGAATATTACGAAATGAGAAGGGGAGTTTGGGGTATATTAAAGAGTTTTCTTCAATTCCGGAAGAAATGTTTGCCAAAGGGGGGGTACGGAATACATTCTCCTTTTGTTTTTGAATTGTACACCAACGTAATTGCTGGCGATACAAAGGAGAAGATATTTGAAAGTATTGAGGCATACCGCAAGGAGATGTTGGGTTGCGATATAGGAATTATTCGCAAATCGGTTGCCGAAAGTCTTAATGGGGGATTTAGGGGTGAGCTGGTAAAATTAAGCCGAATAGCCCGAACGGTTTCAGTGCCCCCGCATTTAGGCAGATTACTTTACCGATTGGTAAAACATTTTCAACCCCAAGTGATGTTAGAACTTGGCACATCCGTAGGCATTAGCTCCATGTACATGGCACAGGCCAATCCTAATGGGACACTTTACACCATTGAGGGCGATGAGGCCGTTTTTGGCATAGCCCAAAAGCGATTCCAAGCAATGAACTTAGCTAATATTAAACCTATTTGTGGTACTTTTGAAACCGAATTGCCTCATTTGGCCAATGAAGTGAGTAGTTTTGATTTTGTTTTTATTGATGGTGACCATAACGGGACTAAACTTTTGCAGTATTTTAACGTCATACTTCCAAAGTTAAATGAAAATTCAATAGTAGTGGTTGACGATATTCGCTGGAGCAACGATATGGAGGATGCCTGGAGGGAACTCAAGGCTAACCGGCAAGTGTCAGTTTCCATTGACCTGTTTAGGTGTGGAGTGCTTTTTTTCAGGCATGGCATAACCAAACAAAATTTTATACTTCGATACGGACCATTTTAATAGTAAAATAACCAAGTTTATGAGTGATCATTACTTAATCAACATTACAAACATTAAAAAGTACTACCAGGTAGGAAGTGTTGTTGTGAAAGCCTTAAAAGGTATCGATATAACCATAAAACGAAATGAGTATGTAGCAATTATGGGACCTTCGGGCTCAGGAAAATCAACATTGATGAATATCCTGGGTTGCCTGGATACGCCTACCGATGGTACCTATATACTCAATGGAACAGATGTAAGCAAGTTGTCCGACGACCGGTTAGCCGAGATCCGTAATAAGGAAATTGGATTTGTTTTTCAAACCTTTAACCTTTTACCACGCTACACTGCCCTCGACAATGTAATGCTACCCCTAATTTATGCTGGTATCCCAAAGCATGAGCGCATCGAGATGGCCAAGATGGCCCTTAAGAATGTTGGGCTCGACGATAGGATGGAGCATAAACCCAATGAGCTTTCGGGGGGCCAGCGCCAGCGAGTGGCTGTGGCACGAGCCCTGGTTAACAATCCGTCAATTATACTTGCCGATGAGCCTACCGGTAACCTCGATTCAAAAACATCTATTGATATCATGAACCTGTTTGAGGATATTTACGAGCAGGGCAACACTATAATTTTGGTTACCCATGAGGAGGACATTGCCCGTCATGCTCGACGAATTGTTAGGCTTCGCGATGGTTTAATTGAGTCCGACGAACCCAATAAAAATCCTATACTCAGGCAAAAAGTTGTTATTGCTGAACAATAAGATAATGTTTGCGTTGATTTAAAACTTGTTTCTTGTTTAAACAAGAATGTTAAACTATATTGCAACGCAACAATTATTGTATGAAAATTTACACAAAAACAGGCGATAAGGGCTCAACATCGCTGATAGGCGGAACTCGCGTTCCCAAGTACCATCCACGGATTGAAACCTATGGCA
>JAGPEQ010000055.1 GCA_018056955.1 Bacteroidales bacterium
TATGTTGAAATGCCGCATTAATCCGATAAGGTAAACTTAATGAATAAATAAAACGCCCATTGCAGGGCGTTAATGGTATTGATGATAATTAATTAGCTTATTCGAGCAGTGAATCATCAACCAGAATACGGCCGCAGTACTCGCAAACAATGACTTTTTTGTGCATTTTGATATCGAGCTGGCGCTGGGGAGGAATCTTATTGAAGCAACCGCCGCAGGCGTCGCGCTGAACAGTAACCACAGCAAGGCCATTACGGGCATTGCCCCTGATACGTTTGTAGGCAGTGAGCAATCGGGGTTCAATGTTCATGGCATACTCTTCGCTCAGGCGGTAAAGTTCATCCTCCTCTTTCTGGGTTTCCTGGGTGATATTCTCGAGTTCCTGTTTCTTACCGTTCAAATCGTGTGTACGCTCTTCAACGGTTTTCTCGGTTTGCTCAACCAGTTGCTTTTTATCCTTTATCTGTTGGGTGTACTCCTTGATGCGCTTGTTGCAAAGCTCAATTTCAAGGGTTTGATATTCAATCTCCTTGGTAAGTGAGTCGTACTCCCTGTTGTTGCGAACGTTTTTCTGCTGCTCCTGGTACTTCTTGATAAGAGCCTCAGCATCCTTGATTTCAATTTTTTTCTGGTTGATTTGGGTCTCCAAATCTTGGATCTCTTTCTTGTAGTTATCGATACGGGTAGTAAGACCCACAATTTCATCTTCCAGATCCTGAACCTCAAGGGGTAGCTCCCCGCGTAGCAATTTAATCTTATCAATTTTGGAATCTACCTGCTGAAGCTTGTAAAGGAAACGGAGTTTTTCCTCAATGGACAGTTCAATGCCCTGATCAGCCGGTTTGATCTTCTCTTTAGCCATAATCTATATGTAGTTAATAGGATTAGTTCGTACTTTGGATTTTAAGACTGCAAAATTAGATATTTTTTTTGAGAGTAAATCATAAAAAATATCAACGGTAAATTGTTCGCTTTCAAAATGTCCGATATCAATGATTACAATCCGATTTTCGGCATCAAAAAACTGATGGTATTTGACATCGGCGGTTATAAAAACATCGGCATTGGCAGCAATAGCATCATTTAAAAGCGAAATAGCGCTACCCCCGCAAATGGCAACTCTGGAAATAAAATCCTTAACAGGATTTGTGTACCTAACGCAAGGGACTCTGAATAGTTGCTTTACATGCTTAACGAAATCGATAGTATTCATTGGCTCAGGCAAGTCGCCCACCACTCCCAATCCAGCCTTTTTATAGGGTAAATCGAGGGGGTAAACATCGTAGGCAACCTCCTCGTAGGGGTGAGCCTCAACCATGGCATTAATTACCGCGTTAAGTTTATAACGGGGCACAACGGTCTCAACCCTAAACTCGGGCTCAAAGTGTATTGTGCCCTTTTCGCCAACGAACGGATTTGTGCCATCGCCAGCCCTGAAGGAACCCTGCCCTTGAATGTTGAATGAGCAAGAATCGTAGTTTCCAATAACCCCTGCGCCAGCATTGAACATAGCCTGCCGAACAGCCTCAGCGTACTCAGTAGGAACAAAGGTAACCAGCTTTACGAGTTGACCGGTAAGCGGGCTTAACACGTGGGTGCTGGTTAAGCCTAAAACTTCAGCCATTTTGAAGCTAACACCACCCTGCACGCTGTCGATATTAGTGTGAGCGGCGTAAATGGCAATATTGTTTTTTATGGCATTAACCACAACCTGTTCAACGTAACTTTTGCCAGTTATGCGCTTAAGCCCCTTAAAAATTACAGGGTGATGGGCCACTATCAGGTTTGCCCCTCCTGCAACAGCCTCAGCAACTACTTGGGGTGTAACATCAATTGTAAGCAAAACACCAGTCACCTCCATGTTAGCATCGCCAACAATAAGGCCGGAGTTATCGTAATCTTCCTGAAAAGCAAGCGGAGCAAACGATTCCAGGATTGAGGTTACTTCTCTAACAGTCATAAACGCTTAATCGAGCAAATCGCGAATTTCAATGAGCATGCCCTTGATCTCGGTGAGGCACTCCACAATCTTGTAATTATCGGTAAGTTCCTCCTTTTGAGCGGAAAGCTTTTTACGGGCACCTTCAAGGGTCATTCCCTGTTCTTTAACCAGATGGTAAATCAGTTTCAGGTTTTCGATATCGTTCTTGGTAAAGTAGCGATTGCCTTTTTTGTTCTTGTGGGGCTTTATTACATCAAAATTTTTTTCCCAGAAGCGGATTAACGAGGTGTTTACGCCCAACATCTCGGCCACTTCGCCAATGGAGTAGTAGTACTTTTCAATTTTTTTCTCTTTGTATGGCATTTTAGTAAGGATTGGCTAATCGAAACTTTGTGTGGGTTGCGAGGCAATATCAACCAGTTTCTCGTATTGCTCGGGTGTTAAATCGTTGAAGTAGTAGTGAATGGGGTTAACGGGCTGGCCATTCCGGTGCACCTCGTAGTGTAAATGGGGAGCCACCGATGTTCCAGTGTTGCCAACATATCCAATAACCATACCGCGCCTAACACGCTGCCCCTTTCGTACGGCAACCTTGCTCATGTGAGCGTAAAGGGTTGAATAACCAAAGCCGTGGTCAATAATAACATGATTGCCATAGCCACGCTGAGCATAAACAATATCAACCACTACCCCATCGCCAGTAGCAAATATTTCGGTTCCTGTTGGGGCGGTAAAGTCCATACCGTTATGCATTTTAAGCACCTTATAGAAAGGATGAATGCGCATGCCAAACGATGAGGCCACACGGGTTAGCTCCTTATCGCGAATAGGCATAATGGCAGGGATGCTGCGCAGCATCTCGTCCTTGCGTTTTGCCAAATCGGTTATCTCATCGAATGAGCGGCTTTGGATGTATGCTTTTTTGGTTAGGGCATCAACCTTCTTGGTGGTTTCAATAATCAGCTTGCTATTGGATAGCTTCTCCAGCTCAGCATAACGGTTTACACCACCTATACCGGCCTCGCGAATTGAGGCAGGAATGGGTTCGGCCTCAAAAATGATACGGTAGATACCCTCATCGCGACGCTGTAAATTGTTGATTACGGAGTTTAGCTGTTCAATACGACGGGTTATAAGCTCGTAGTTAGTAAGCAGCTCCTGATTTTCGCGCTTTAGCTTACGAACCTCAGGGGTATCGATAAATATTGGGAAAACTAAGTAGGAAATAAAACCAATTACAAAGGTGGCCAGTAGGTATTTTGCAGCACGGAAAAGGTGATCTCTTATGGTTTTCCTTTCCCTGACAAAGATCAGCTGTTCCGGATGAAATTTATACTTATGCTTTACCATATAGCCTTAATCCAAAAATTGACTTGAATACTTCTTGAGCATATTTTGGTAGTCGTCCTCGGTCATGTCGTTAAAGTAGTTGATTGGATTCACGGGTTTACCACGGAGAATAACCTCGTAATGGAGGTGTGGGCCAGTGCTTTTACCTGAACTACCCAGTAATCCTATCTTCTCTGCCCGTTTAACCCGTTGTCCAACCTTTGTCAGCACCTTACTCAGGTGGGCATAGCGTGTTTTATAGCCAAAGCCATGGTCAACTATAACCTCGTTACCATAGCCGTTGAAGGAGTAACCGGCTTCAACTACAATACCGTCGCCGGTGGAATAGATAGGAGTACCAACCGAGCCCACAAAATCAATTCCCGCATGCATGGTAACAGCCCCGTTTATGGGATCGCGACGGAAACCGTACAAGCTTGAAACCCTAATCAGATCCTTTGTGTTGATGGGCTGAATGGCAGGAACGCATAAAATCATTTTTTCCTTATTCTTGGCCATTTCAGCAACATCATCAAAAGAGCGCGATTGAACGTAGGCTCGCCAGGTAAGCTCATCGAGCGCCCTTAGAGTCTTTATAAGGGTTAATGAGTTGGTGGCTGAACGTAGGTTAGCATACTTATCCACACCGCCATAACCACCCCTACGAATGGTGTTAGGAATGGTATCGGCCTCAAAAATAGCCCGGTAAATATTATTGTCCTTGGCTTCAAGTACCGCCAAAGCATTGCTCAGCTCAAATATTTGCTTTTGAGCCAACTCATATTTAAGTACGTACTCAGCATTAGCCCTTTTAAGCGACTGCTCAACCGGAGTATCGTATATAACAGAAAAAGCATAGCCTAACCCCAAAAAAACACCTGCATAAAATCCCAAATGAATTAGTATCTTTGCAAACTGTTTGTAAAGAGGTATTCGAATAACATCGAATTTGAGTGTATGGGGGTTAAACTGGTATTTAAATTTTGCCATGTCCTTTAACACAAACTGTTACAATGTAACACACTTTTGACAAACTGCAACAAAACTATGGTAAAAATATTTTTTACACAAGTAAAAAGAACAATTTTTTTACTTTAAATAGTTAAATAGAGAATATTAACATTTTCAATACTAACTTTTTATGACTTCAAAGGAATTGCGTCAGAAATTTTTAGACTTTTTTGCTGGCAAGTCGCACCAAATTGTGCCTTCGGCACCAATGGTAATTAAGGATGACCCAACTCTGATGTTCACCAATGCAGGCATGAACCAGTTTAAGGATATTTTCCTTGGTAATGCACCGGTTAAGTATCCCCGAGTGGCCAACTCGCAGAAATGCCTCAGGGTATCGGGCAAGCATAACGATTTGGAGGAGGTTGGTCATGATACCTACCACCACACCATGTTTGAGATGCTTGGGAACTGGTCGTTTGGCGATTACTTTAAACGCGAAGCCATTGATTGGGCCTGGGAGTTTCTGGTTGATGTGCTTAAAATAGATAAGAACAGGCTTTACGCAACAATATTTGAGGGTAGCCCTGACGAAGGAATTGAGCGCGACCTTGAGGCTTTTGAGTGCTGGAAGAAACACCTGCCCGAAGGCAGAATCCTTCTTGGAAATAAAAAGGATAATTTCTGGGAAATGGGCGATACAGGACCTTGCGGACCCTGTACCGAGATTCATATTGATTTACGCGATGATGATGAGCGTAAGGCTATACCCGGTGAGCAAATGGTTAATAAGGGGCATCCCCAGGTAATTGAAATCTGGAACCTTGTATTCATCCAATTCAACCGTAAAGCCAATGGTTCATTAGAGCCACTTCCGGCCAAGCATGTTGATACGGGTATGGGCTTTGAACGTTTGGCCATGGTGGTTCAGGGCAAAAAGAGCAACTACGATACAGATGTATTCACGCCAATTATTGACCGTATATCGCAAATGTGCGGAATACCCTATGGGACTGATCCTAAGGCAGATGTGGCCATGCGCGTTATTGCTGACCACCTCAGGGCAATCAGTTTTTCTATTGCCGATGGGCAACTACCATCCAACGTCAAGGCTGGGTATGTAATACGCCGCATTCTCCGTAGGGCGGTTCGATACGGTTACACATTCCTGAACTTCCGCGAACCGTTTATCGATAGCCTTGTGGCCGTTCTGGTTGAACAAATGGGCGACCACTACCCTGAACTTAAGGCTCAGCAAACCCTCATCACCAATGTAATCAACAAGGAGGAGGCAACATTCCTGCGCACTCTTGAAACGGGTATCAAGCTGCTTGAGCAGCTTATTGAAAAGGCTGCAAAGGAAAACAGAACCGAGATATCGGGTAAGGATGCCTTTGTGCTCTACGATACCTACGGTTTTCCGCTCGACCTTACTGAACTCATTTTGCGTGAGCATAACCTGAGCGTTAACCGCTCAGAGTTCGATGCCGAGATGGCTACCCAAAAGGAGCGCTCCAGAGCTGACGCTGCAGTTGAAGCTGACGATTGGATTAACGTGACCAATGCGGAAAAGGTAGAGTTTGTTGGGTATGACACTCTTAAAACCGACACCCGCATTATCCGTATGCGAACGGTTAAAACCAAGGGGAAAGAGCAGTACCACGTTGTGCTCGACCGCACTCCTTTTTACGCTGAATCGGGCGGTCAAGTAGGCGATTCGGGATTACTTGAGAGCGACTCGGAATCCATTAAGGTGATTAACACCTTTAAGGAGAACAACCTTATCATACATCTTGTAGATAGATTGCCTCAAAACCCCAACTCGCCGTTCTTTGCCACAGTTGATTACGAAAAACGAATTCGAACTGCTAATAACCACTCAGCCACACACCTGCTACACAATGCGCTACGCGCAATTCTGGGCACCCATGTGGAGCAAAAAGGTTCATTGGTTCACCCCGATTACTTGCGTTTCGACTTCTCACACTTCCAAAAAATGACCGATGAGGAGATCCGTAAGGTAGAACAACGGGTAAACAAGCTTATCCGACAAAACATACAGCTCGATGAACACCGAAGTGTTCCCATGGAGCAGGCTCAAAAAATGGGAGCCATTGCCCTATTTGGCGAAAAGTATGGCGAAAATGTAAGGGTTATTAAGTTTGGCGAGTCGGTTGAACTTTGCGGTGGAACCCACACCAAGGCAACCGGTAACATTGGTTACTTCAAAATAGTTTCGGAGGGCGCCATTGCAGCCGGGGTACGCCGTATTGAAGCAATTACCGGCGAAAAAGCCGAAGAGTTTGTTTACTCACAGATTGATACAATCAACCAGGTAAAGTCAACTCTTGGCAATCCACCAAACGTTATTCAGGCTGTATCCAAACTGGTTGATGAAAACAACCTGCTAAAAGATCAGCTAAATACCCTACAAGCCGAAAAACTAAAAGCGGTTAAAGCTGAACTTAAAGCAAAGGCTACCGAGCGTAATGGTATCAACCTGATTTGCGAGCGCATAAGCATAGGTAATGCCGATGCCATAAAGGATTTAGCATTCCAGCTGAAAAATGAGGTGCCAAACCTTTTCCTGGTATTGGGCACTGAAGCCGATGGCAAAGCGCTACTTACCATTATGATAAACGAAACGCTTGTTGAGAAGCATGGCCTAAATGCAGCTGCTATTGTTAAGGAAGCCGCTAAGGAAATCCAAGGGGGCGGTGGCGGACAACCATTCTTTGCCACAGCTGGAGGTAAAAACCCCGATGGATTGGACAAAGCGATAGTAAAAGCTAAGGAAGCAATAAAGTAGAAATCATAAAGGCTGCCCCAAATAAGGCAGCCTTTAATTTATTGTCAAAAAACTAAACGATTCTACTTAACAATGCCTGCAAAGCCCATAAAGGCCAGAGCAAGAATACCTGCGGTGAGTAGAGCAATGGGAACCCCCTTCATCCCTTTAGGAACGTTTGCTAAATCGAGCTGTTCACGGATTCCAGCCATTATTACAAGTGCTAGTCCAAAACCAATTGCTGTTGCACCTCCAAAAACAACCCCTTCAAGCAGGTTATAGTTCTTTTTGATAACCAGAATGGCTACACCAAGAACAGCACAGTTTGTAGTGATAAGGGGAAGAAAAATACCTAGGGCCTGGTATAATGCAGGGCTCAACTTCTTCAGCATAATCTCCACCATTTGCACCAGAGCAGCAATTACCAGAATGAACACAATGGTTTGCATAAAACCAACTCCCAAAGGATTCAGTACGTAATGCTGAATGAGGAAAGTAACCATTGTTGCCAGTACAATTACAAAGGTAACGGCACCCGCCATACCAATAGATGTGTCTATCTTATTTGATACACCCAAGAAAGGACAAATACCAAGGAATTGCGATAGAACAACGTTGTTTACAAATATGGCGGCAATTATAATTATTAGATATTCCATACTGTTTCCTCCTATTTCTTGAGACGGTTAAAAATGGCAATCAGGTAGGCAAGGGCAATAAATGCACCCGGCGAAAGGATAAATACAAGAATTGCATCGCCCGATATAAACTTATGGTCAAACAGTGAGCCTGCACCTAGGATTTCCCTTACAGAGCCTAAAAGAGTTAAGGCAAATGTAAAGCCCAGCCCCATACCAATACCATCGAGTATTGAGTCAAATACGCTGTTTTTGTTGGCAAAAGCCTCGGCACGACCAAGAACTATGCAGTTTACAACAATAAGAGGGATGAAAATACCAAGTTTCTCGTAAAGCGACTGGGTGTAGGCCTGCATAACCAAATCGACAATGGTTACAAATGTAGCAATTACTACTATGTACGAAGGAATACGCACTTTATCGGGAATAAAGCGTGCAATAAGCGAGATTACCGTATTGGAACCTAGCAAGACAAAGGTTGTTGCAAGTCCCATCCCCAATCCATTCATGGCTGAGGACGTGGTAGCCAGGGTAGGACACATCCCAAGAACAATTACAAATATGGGATTTTCCTTTATTATCCCTTTAGTCAGGTTATATAGCTTACTCATGCTTACCTCCTTCCTTTAAAGCGTTATATGCACGGATTACTGCATCGCAGTAGGCGCGGCTCGAAATGGTTGAAGCAGTAATAGCATCAACATCTCCCCCATCCTTTTTAACCTTAAGCTTAAATGTTTCGGGGTTTTTCCCCTCAAACTGAAGGCTAAAATTTGATTTTTTGGGGTCCATCTTATCGCCTAAACCGGGAGTTTCCTTGTGTGAGATAACAGCAATCTTATTAATGGTTCCATCGGGAAGGAAACCAACCATGAGTTCAATTCGACCTGCAAAACCATTGTTGCTAAAGGTTTTTACTGCCGTTCCTACAGGTTGCCCTTCCTTTGTAGCCGGATAAAAGGTAAGTTCGCCACCATCAACAGCAACAGTGTAAGCCTCGTTTCCGGGTTGATTATCAAACTCGGGGAGTACAGCTTTAATGGCATTATTTATTTTTGCCTGCTGCGCAAGGGCAATTGGCTCCTTGGTTGACTGATAAACAAGGCCAAGCGCCGCAGAGGCTACCAGGGTAATAACCAGCAGGGTAGCCGTCATATTCTTGAAATTCGATTCCACCTTAGCCATTGCGCTTTACCTCCTCTCCAAAACGTTTAGGTTTAACATATCGGTTAATTAATGGCACAAAAGCGTTCATGATTAGAATGGCAAACGAAACGCCCTCTGGGTATGCTCCCCATACCCTAATAATCACTGTTAACAACCCTATACCAATACCAAAAATCAGCATTCCTTTTGGGTGCATGGGTGAGGTAACATAATCGGTTGCCATGTATATGGCACCAATCATTACACCTCCTGTAACCAAGTGGAAAATTGGGTCGGCATTCTGTTCAGGGTTTATTAGCCATAGGATACCCGTGAAAACAAAAATGGTTGTGAAAATAGATATTGGAATATGCCAGGTTATCACCTTTTTATAGAGTAACCACGCAAAACCTATGAGTAGAGCCAAGGCTGATATTTCGCCAAGCGAACCACCCATAACCCCCATGAAAAGCTGAAGGTGCGAGGGAATTTGGTCAGCAATTTGCGAAATGGTATCACCCTTTTTTAACCCTTCCTTCAGTATGGCCAGGGGTGTTGGGCCTGTAATAGCATCGATATACTTTAAACGCGATTCAATTGGCAGTGGCCAACTGGTCATCTGAACCGGGAAGGATATCAGCATGAAAACGCGAGCCGCTAAAGCGGGGTTGAACGGATTGCTTCCCAACCCACCAAAGCTCATTTTGGCAACTCCAATGGCAAATAAGCTACCAATTACAACAATGTACCAGGGCAAGTTGCTTGGAACGTTAAAGGCAAGCAGCAAACCTGTAACAATGGCTGAACCATCGGTAATGGTAGGCTGAACCTTAAGGATGAACTTTTGAATAAGATATTCAAACAGAACACATGAGAGTACCGAGAGTAATGTAACTATTAGGGCACCTACGCCAAAGTAGTAAAGTGAAACCGCAAAGGCGGGCATAAGCGCCAATACCACGTTGAACATAAGTCGGCTGGTCGATTCGCCGCTATGCACGTGGGGTGATGGTGAAACTACAAGTTTACTATCCATTATCTTTTTAAGTTTGGCTGGTTATGTCAAATTAGTTCTTTCGAGCCCTGATGATTTTATTCACTTCGCTCTTACCTAGCCTGATGTAATCGAGCAAAGGTAGGTTTGCTGGGCACTCAAAGCTGCACGATCCGCACTCCATACAATCGAGCACACGCTCATGCTCCATTTTGTCGAACATCATACGCTGGCTCATACGAATGAGTAAGTATGGTTCAAGCCCCATGGGACAGGCTGTAACACACTTGGCGCAGCGTATACATACGCTATCAGCCTTACGTCTCGATTCGTTTGCAGGGAAAACGATTATACCCGATGTACCCTTGGTAACCGGAACAGAAATATCGGTTACCGCTTTACCCATCATGGGGCCGCCGTTAACCACCTTAGCAGTATCGTCGGGTAAACCACCGGCAGCAGCTATCAGGTCAGAAACCGGTGTCCCAATTCGAACTAAAAAGTTTGATGGTTTGGCTAAGTTCTTCCCGGTTACGGTAACCACGCGCTCAAAAAGGGGCTTATTCTTTTGAACTGCCTCGTAAACCGCAAAAGCTGTACCCACATTGTGTACAACTGCACCTATATCTATAGGTAAGCCACCCGATGGAACCTCGCGGTTGATGAGCGCTTTGATAAGCTGCTTTTCACCCCCTTGAGGGTATTTTACCTTTAGCGCATGAACGCTAATGCCTTGGTAATCCTTTGAAATATCGGAAAGATATTTAATGGCATCGGGCTTGTTATTCTCAATGCCAATCATTGCCTTGTCGACACCTAAGGCCCTCATGAGTAACTGAATACCCACCATCAGCTCATGCCCCTTTTCGAGCATCAAGCGGTGATCCGATGTGAGGTATGGTTCACACTCAACACCGTTAATTATGAGCACATCCGCTTTTTTGCCGGTTGGAACCGAAAGTTTAACATGCGATGGGAATGTTGCTCCGCCAAGACCTACAATACCAGCCTCGGCTATTTTCTTGATGATGGTTTGCGCATCGGCATCGATTGTGCGCTTTAGCTCAGGCGATCTATCAATTGTGGGTTCCCACTCATCGCCCTCAACTACAATTGTTACAGCCTGACGCTTGTAGCCAGAACTGTCGAGAACTGGATCAACCGATTCAACTGTACCCGACACCGATGAATGAATATTGGCCGAGACAAATCCTGCGCTTTGAGCAATAAGCTGACCAACCTTAACTTTATCGCCCTTAGCAACCACTATAGTTGCAGGCGCTCCAATGTGCTGCGATACAGGAATGCTTACCTTTGCAGGTAGCGGCAACACCTCAATGGGCCTATCGGCCGAAAATTTATTCTCAGGCGGATGAACGCCTCCTTTAGCAAATGTCTTCAACATTACTATATGGTTATGTTAGGTGTTACAATTAATTATTTTCTACATTCTCAGCTTGCCCTTCGACCTTTTGCTTACGTGGTGGGAAGTTTATTTCAAGGATTGCACCAGTAGGACACTCCTCCACGCACTTACGGCAAAGCTTACACTTGTTGTAATCGATATAGGCAAGGTTATTTTCAAGGGTGATGGCATCGTGGGGGCAAACCTTAACACACTTACCACAGCCAATGCATGCCACCTGGCAAGCCTTACGGGCTGGGCCACCCTTATCTTTGTTAATACACGATACAAAGATGCGCTTACCCTTGGGCCCCTTTTTGCGAAGCTCAATGATGAACTTTGGACACGCCTTAACGCAAGCACCGCAAGCGGTACACTTCTCCTCATCAACCACGGGTAAAAGGGTTACCGGATCGATATAAATGGCATCGAACTTACAAACGGCTACGCAATCGCCTAAGCCAAGGCAACCATACTGGCAACCTGTATCGCCACCATATAGGGCTGTGGCCAGCTTACACGATGATGCGCCATCGTATTCCACAAGGCGTTTCCGTTGCTCTGGGCTACCTGAGCATCGTACAACGGCAATCATGGGATCCTTTGCCTCGGCGGTCTGGCCAAGAACCTCGGCAGCCTTAGCCATAGTATCGTTACCACCCACAGGGCAAAACATCGATCCAATATCGTCGGTTTTAACGAATGCCTCGGCAAAGCCCCGGCAACCGGGATATCCACACCCGCCACAGTTAGCCCCGGGCAGTACGGCCTCAACCAAATCGATACGCGGATCCTCAATTACCTTAAATTTCTGAGCCACAAGGTATAACACTATGGCAAGCGCCACACCTAAAAGGCTAAGAACTAAAACTGCTGTAATAATGATAGAATTCATAGATTAGGTTGGTTTTACTTATAATTTCTCAATATCAAAATGAAACTGTTTCTCAATACTTTTCCTAAATAAGTAAAGCATAAGGTAGTAGGGTACAAGAACAGCTAACGAGAGCAAACCCGATACTGACTCGCTAAACCCCAAGGCGTTGAACACAAAAAGGGAAACAACAAGAACGATTAACGGAAGGATGTATCCCAAAAATAAAGCCTTGAAACCAAGCGATTGCTGCATGGTAACCTTAACGGTTTCGCCTACGGTGTAATTATGGTATGGCTTTGATACTACTACCTGTTTCTCGGCAACATCGGCTGCTGAACAGGCCCCTTTAGCTTGACAGCTGGCGCAAGCGGACTGGCTGATTATTGTTACCCGAATATCGGTTGCAGTTATTGCCTCAACACGTCCTAAATGCTCAATAACATTGGGTTTTAAAGACATCTACGGAAAACGTTTGAAATCAACCACAAAAATAATTTTCTTTAGTATACAATTCAGCCGTAAATGCAATTTGGAATCATTCTAAACATTTGCAAAATAATAATCAATTTCGATTAGATAGCCAAACAGACTCTCCTTTTGTCATCCTGAGCGTAGCGAAGGATCTTTTGATTAGTGTGCAGTGTACAGGGGTTTTTAGTGTTTGGTGTTTGGTGTTTAGTGTTTGGTTTGTAGTGTTTCGTGAAATGTTTTGTTCACTATCAACTATCAACTATCAACCATCAACTGTCAACTCCGCTTGTCATCCTGAGCGGCCTGTCCCGCCCTAGCGGGGAGCGAAGGAGCTCTGACCTGCCAAATGAGATGTTTCGCTACCGCTCAACATGACAATAGTTTTGGGAACTGATCAAAAACAAGTAACACAGAGTTACACAATGTAATACAGTGTTTCACAGAGTAAATGACATGACATTCACGGACAACGAACAACGATTCACGAACAACGAATAACGTTCTCAGCCCCGTAGGGGCGGAACATTTGTAACTAAATGAAACTTCCGTATGTACAGCGATGCACGCAATTCATAATCCAAAGAGCAAGGGTGAACCGTTGCATCGCAACAGAAAAGCATGGCAAAGAGCGGTTTACATGTTCTTTCTTGTCTTGATACAAGAAAGAACCAAAGAAAATCAAGGCTGAAAAGCCCGACCCGATGGGTGCCCCGCGGGTGGGACTGCCACGCGATACTATTCGCCACGCCTGCGGCGTGGCTCATGTGGTATCGCTTACTAGACCCATCGCCACGTTCCACTCCCGACCCATTAGCGGGTCTGGCTTTTATGCCATTGCCTGCTTCTTCCTCTCCATTCCCTCTCAGGGGAAAGGACTGGGGTAAAGCCGTTTTCTAAATTTAACCTAGACGACCCCTCTAAATCTCCCCTGAAAGGGGAGACTTTAACGGTGATCCCCTCTCCTGCCAGGAGAGGGGTTTGGGGTGAGGTCATTTTCCACGAGCAACAAACAACGAACTACGTCTCCAGCCCCGTAGGGGCGTATTACCAATGTAAAGTTCAGCAATCGATTGCATGGCTTTTACCTCAAATCTATTTGAAATTCTTCATAAATCTACCGTTAATAATACCTTTGCTATCTTATGAAATTGTTAATTGCAGTGTTTAAAAGATTTTTTTTCCTATTAGGGTTACCGCTTTTAGTACTGACTGGGTACGCACAAGGAGTAGTTGAGAACAATCCGCTGTTCGATGATAGTGAGGTTGCACGTATCGATATCACAATTAATCCTACATACTTACAAAGTATACTGCAGGCTGGAAATGAAGAGAGTAACACTGAATACCCTGCCACTTTCAGCTTCACTTCATCGAAATTTACGGCCGTAGTGGAGAATGCTGGTTTCAGGTTAAGGGGTAATACCTCGCGCTACGCCCAAAAGAAATCGTTTAAGGTATCGTTTAATACCTTTGAACCCGGAAAGAAGTTGAAGGGTATTGAAAAATTGAACCTAAACGGTGAACATAACGACCCATCGATTGTTCGCTCCAAGCTAGTTTGGGATTTAATGGGTGAAATTGGTTTACCCGCTCCACGTGCAAACCATGTTAGGCTTTATATTAACAATCAGTATTACGGGCTATACATCAACGTTGAACATATAGATGAGAATTTTGTGAAAGCACGGTTTGGCAACAATGATGGAAATCTTTATAAATGTCTATATCCGGCCGATTTAACATACCGGAGCAGTGACCCTAATGCCTATAAATTTGTTCAAAACGGATACCGTGTATATGATCTAAAAACCAATACCGAACAGGACAACTATTCCGACCTTGCACAACTTATTGATATTATTAACCGCACATCCATATCGGATTTGCCAGCTAAACTTGAGCCAATATTTGATGTTAATAACTTCTTGAAATACCTAGCAGTTGAGGCGTTAACAGGAAACTGGGATGGATACTCATACAACAAGAACAACTTTTACCTTTACAGAAATACAGCCACCGGACGCTTTGAGTTCATACCCTACGATACCGATAACACTTTTGGAATTGACTGGTTCAATATTGACTGGGCAACACGCAACGTAACCACATGGGTAAGCAGCCAGGCGCGACCTTTAACAAAAAACATACTTGCAGTTGATGTTTACCGCAAGCGCTACTACTTTTACCTAAAGCAGCTAATAAACGGAGCCTTTTCAACTAATTCCATTCAGTCCAAGGCTATTGCTCTACGATCAAAAATTGAAGCCTACGCCACTATCGATCCTTTCCGACCGCTCGATTACGGATGGAGTAGTTCCGATTTCTATAGTTCCTACTTCAATGCACTTGGCGGGCACGTTAAGTACGGTTTAATCCCTTACGTAACCAAGCGCATACAATACGCAAACTCTCAGTTTAGTATCGGTGATATTCCGCCAATTGTTTCCAATGTTAGCTGGTTAGCTTACGGTTACAAAGCTCCAGTTACAGTTTTTGCCGATGTTGACGATGAAGAGAAGGCTAACCTAAAACTATACTTCAAAGCTGATGATAGCAATTGGCAAAGCATTGAAATGCAAAACACCAACCGCAACCACTACATTTCCACTTTGGGGCCATGGAGCAAACCTGTTAAAGCTATCAGCTTCTATTTTGAATGCACCGATAAGGGCGGTAAAACAACCCGCGAGCCACTCAACGGTGAGTATTCAATAAAATTCAATCAAATTGCAATACCCATTTGCATTAACGAGGTGATGACATCCAACCAATCCACCTATCCGGATGAGTATGGCAACTACTCCGACTGGATTGAGCTATACAACTACGGCAAAAATCC
>JAGPEQ010000056.1 GCA_018056955.1 Bacteroidales bacterium
TTTACTTCAACCTGTACCCTTGTTCCAATATCGGAAACCGATACAGTGGTTACCCCGTTCTCCTTCCCATAAAAAATGGAGTTGATAATAAGATTATAAAGTACCTGCGAGATTCTTTTTTTATCGGCATAAACCCATATTGGTTTGCTGTATTCTTTATCGAGCTCAAGGGTGATTGATTTATGTTTTGCCCGTTGCTCTAAAGCCTCAAATGTTTCCTCAATCAGGCTAATAATGTTGAAGCGTTCCAGGTTGAGCTGCAGTTCACCAGCCTCAAGCTTTGTGATTAGCTCCAGATCCTCAACAATACCAATTAAGCGGTTTATGCTTTTCTCGGTACGTTCCAGGTAACGCCGATTAATACTTGGGTCCTCCAGTCCGCCATCCAGCAGGGTGAGCACATATCCCTGAATATTAAAAATGGGGGTTTTAAGCTCGTGCGATACGTTTCCCAGGAACTCCTTACGGTAACGCTCCATCTGCTTTAACCGGTCTATTTCGTCAGTTTTTGCTTCGGCCCATACCCTTAAGTCGTACTCGAGCCGCTGTAGCAGGTTGTTCTGGTCAAGCTCGTCAACAAGGTCGGCGTTGGCCTTATCAATGCTGTATAAAGCCTTGTATAGAGGCTTAATCCTTTTTGACACAAATAGGTTGACCAGTAAAAGGCTACTCAGAAAGGTTATTGTAAAAACAGAAAGCGTAAAAGCAACAAGCTTAAGCAGCTGTTGCCCCTGCGTAAAGTTGACGATAAACAGAAAAAATATTGCAGCCAGTACGCTAACTATAGATGCAATAGTTAACGAGAGGGAACGTGGCGATTCAAAGATTTTTTTTACCGTCATGTGTTTTACTTGCCGGTAAGCCTGTTAAGCTGGCCCGATTCCAGGTACTGCTTAAGTATTTTGGTGATGTATTTACCAACAATATCGAACTCCAGGTTTACAACGGTTCCTTTCTTAATTTCATGAAAGTTGGTATGCTCGTATGTATATGGGATTATAGCCACCTGAAACGAGTTCTCACGGGAGTTAACCACCGTTAAGCTTACGCCGTTTACGGCAATTGAACCCTTTTCAACGGTAATATTTCCCTTGGAGGGGTCGTACTCAAAAGTGTAGTACCAGCTACCATCGGCTTCCTGAACATCGGTGCAAACGGCAGTTTGGTCAACATGGCCTTGTACCATATGCCCATCGAGCAGGCTATCGATTTTCATGCTGCGTTCCACGTTAACCTTATCGCCTACCTTGAGTTGCCCTAGGTTCGATTTCTCAAGGGTTTCCTTAATGGCGGTAACAGTGTAAGTAGAGTTGTCCTTTTTCACTACAGTTAAACAAACGCCGTTGTGCGAAACGCTCTGGTCAATCTTTAAATCATTTACAAACGAGCAGGTTAGAGTGATATGTAGGTTCTCCTTTTCCCGCTCCAACGCAACCACTTTTGCCGGTTCCTCAACTATTCCTGAAAACATAAAGTTTGATTTTTACTTTTGATGCAAAGATATAGTATAAATTGATTTTGCTTCAAACAGATTTAGTATTAAAAGGCTATCGCTTCTTTATGAAGCTGTAGGACTTGAGTTAAACTACTTGCTACCCAACAGCAATTCCAAAACCACATTGGCCTGCATGGCTGCACAGATACCCACCCTGGGCGAGAGGGGAGGCAGCTCATCGGCAATCTCCGATACTCCATCGCCGCAGATGTAAAGGTTGCCAAACCGGTTAACCCGCATTTCGTTCGATTTACCCCAACCGGCCATACCATTGCCCATTACCAGGGGAATGTTGGGGTATTCGGTTTGGAAAACCTCGGCAATTACCTCTTTCATTTCGGCCCTGTCAAAGGCCTCAACCATAATATCAACATCATTAAAAATTTCCCTGATGCTTAGGGCATCGAGCTTAATGCTGTGTATTACTATGTTAAGTTCCGGGTTTATGGCTAAAAGGTTTGTTTTTAGCGCCTCAACCTTTTTGGCGCCAAGCTGGTGCCTGAAGTAGAACTGCCTGTTCAGGTTGCTTTCCTGAACCACATCAAAGTCGGCAACTATCAGCTTTCCAATGCCAACCCGCGTGAGGTGCATGGCTACATTACTGCCAAGTCCACCTGCACCGGCAATGCCAACCGTGTAGTGCTTTAAGCGTTGTTTTATCTCATCAAAGGTCATACAATTCTACTTATTGCCATTCTGTTCAAAATACACATCGATTAGTTTTTGTGCGGCTGCAAATGAGCTAAGTTTGTTATGAGTAACCTCGTGCTCAATCCATTTAATCATGGTACTCACCTGTGTGCTGTGGTAAAAACGGTTTTTCAGTTCCTCGTTAATGGTTTCGTACATCCAGTACTTTGCCTGCTGGCTTCGCCTGTGGCTAAAGTAGCCATTTGCCTTGGTAAAAGCCATGTACTGGTTTATGGTATTCCAAATCTCCAATATACCTGTTTTGTTAACCGATGAGCATGTAACCGCTTGGGGCACCCATCCCGATTCAGTGGCAGGGAAAAGGTGTAAGGCGTTCTGGTACTCGGCCTGGGCAAGCTTTGCCTTTTGGATGTTGCTTCCATCGGCTTTGGTAATGGCAATCATATCGGCCATTTCCATTATGCCGCGCTTAATTCCCTGAAGTTCATCACCGGCGCCGGCAAGCATAAGCAGCAGGAAGAAATCGACCATGGAATGAACCGCCACCTCGCTTTGCCCAACACCAACCGTTTCAATAAATATTGTATCGAAACCGGCAGCTTCACAAAGAATAATGGTCTCGCGCGTTTTGCGGGCAACCCCGCCCAGTGAACCCGCCGAGGGCGAAGGCCTGATGAATGCATTGGGATCGGCGCTAAGGGTTTCCATGCGGGTTTTATCGCCAAGTATGCTTCCCTTGCTCCGCTCGCTGCTTGGGTCAACTGCCAGCACGGCTAGCCTGTGTCCCTGAGCGGTTATGGTGCTTCCCAGCGCCTCAATGAAAGTGCTTTTACCAACTCCGGGAACACCGGTTATACCAATCCTAACCGAACGGCCCGAAAGGGGGAGGCATTGCTCAACCAGTTCCCTTGCCAACTCCTGATGTTGCTGAAGCGAACTCTCAATAAGGGTAATTGCCTGGCTGAGTATGGGAATATTGCCATTCTTGATACCATCCATGTACTCCTCAATGCTCAGGAGCTTGCGCTTTTTTGCCTTGAATCGCCTAATGGCATCCTCATTCACCATGGGTGGCTGTTCAATGCCCGGATTTACTATAAGTGCACTTTTCTCCTCTTTCTTTTTCTGTTCCATCTTGTATCGCTTGGATACGCGAATTTATTCATTCTATTCTGTAAAACCTAATTGGGTGAATGGGTTTACTTAAAAAGAGGCACAATTTCTTTTTGTTTACGAACATCCTTGGTTCATTAAGCTACCAGCTCGTTGCGGTTGAAGTAGATGAGGGCTGTTGGTTACAAGATGATTGCAATAATGTAGCGATTAAATTAACTTCCAAACATTGTCATGATAAGCAATCTGCCCAAATGGCTAAGAAATATGAAGTTGTGCGATTTAGCATCGGTTCTGCTCAAATAAGCATGAATGTAATTTTAACAGGATTAAAAATTACAGTTTTATTAAAGGCTTCCGTTTTTGTCTATATGTCTGCTTCTTCAGCATATTCCTCAAATTTTTCAAGAACATTGTCATTCATATATTCTAAACTCTTTTCATTGGAAAGTTCTTGAATTGACTCATAAGATATAAATGTACACGATTCAGATAAAGGACCCTTTTCTAAAAATGCAAAAACTGGCCTTGATATTTCTTGTAAGACTTTTTCTTTTCTTTCGGCAGGAGCCACAATGTGAGCCCTAATATTTAAATTTGGCTGTAAGGCCATTAGGTCAGCCATTCTTAAAATTCCTGAATAAATTGATGTTGTATGTTCAACTTCAAAAGCACGAACAATTGAACGCCCTTTAATCCACAAAACATCAATGTTTTCAATCGTTTTCAAAGTGGCATCGTCATAATTTAACGGAAGTTGCTCAAGTAAACATTGTGTTTTAGGATGCCAAACTTCCAAAACTCTTTGTCTGTCACTACGTGGTACCCAAATTTTAAAATTCATCCGTTCGCCAATTTCCGCAAGTAGTGCTTGTATTTTAATGGAATCACGTTGGGTTGATTGTTGTTGATTTACGGTTATAGTGGGAACATCTTCGTTTTCGGGTATTGAAACGGTTACCTGTTTACTGTTTTGCGTCTTTACTGTCAGCGTCTTTAACTTTTTTTGCTCAGCTTCACCTAAGGGATATAGAGTAGGTTTTTCTATTTGATTTAATAAAACACTTTCAAGGAATTGCCCGTCTCCGTCATTCAGTTTACACAAACTTCTTTTAACCATGTAAGTCCATTTGGTACTCTTTTTTTCTATACCCTTAGTAAATGATATATTATTCCAAATTATATCTTCATGAACTGGTATAGCATTTTCCAATGGTAGCCAGATTATCGGTTTTACATTAAATCTTACAACATAAGGGTCGGCCGTTTGGGTGAAAATTGGTGAGTCATTTATAAAATAGTTACTCGTTACCTCTAAAACTCCAACCCAGCGTGATAATTTTGTCACATAACAAATTAGTTTATCGCCTGGTTTGATAGTTGAAGCAACATCTTTTAGTTTGTCTGAAACTCCTGAAATACTTTTATCAGAGTCCGAAAACTTTTGATACGTGTCGGGTGAGAATAAGTTAATGTAATATGCCATATGTTAATGTTTTTTGTCTTTTTCGGTTGCACCGAAACGTTTGCGGGCTGGTGTTTTGAACCAAGTCGTACAATGTTAAGAAAAATGGTTTGAAGCAAAAAAATCATATCTAGCAGATTCCTAACATGCAATGCAACACTTGTTATGTTCTATGTTTTAGAACTTTGAACTGTATATTAAAAAGTTGTTAATCATTTTCTTATCGATTTTTATTTTCGGTTCTCTTGGTAATTTATTAGAGTTAATCCCTTGATTAAAAACTGATAAGTATTTTTTATTATACTCATTTATTTCAAGTATCATAAAATCAGTTAATTCAATTCTATTCTTCATTTTCTTTGAATAACTCATTAAGTTATCTTTCTTTTGTTGTTCATTCCAAAAAATGGTTACTTCAAAGTTGTTTTCAGAATCACGGAATGTATTGTGATTAAAAACAATATACCATAATTTACCATATTTTTCGAGCGCCATGTTTATATTCTTTATATTATTACCTAAAATTGCACTTGATTCATTAGAATGTGTTTTTAAGTCGCCAAGAAATTTATTGTTAAAATTCAAATCTAAGTCAATGTCATTTTTTGATTTTTTAGATTGATACCAACAAATAGATTTGTAGTTAGAGTTTTCCTCTAAAAATTTTTCAAATTTGAATTCAATAAAGAAACCAAACCATTCTGGTTGAAATTTATTTCGATAATTATTTGATATTAGTTCAGTATAGCATTCAATACCATGGTAGATTGAGTTTAGAGAAAGTTTAAAATTTTCAAATAACAAAATTTCTTGGCATAGAACACTTTCATTGCTAACAATTTTGGAAAAAACAATTTTTATTAAATCTTTTCTTACGCAGGTTATTACGTTTCCTCGAATGTCTTTTTTTGTGAAAATCCCTTTTTGTTGGGCGTTTAAAAGGTCGAAAGTTGAGACGTGAGCAGAAGAATTATTGGTAACACGTGTTACAAAATTCTTTTTATCAAAAATTGCATAAAGTATTGTTTCTTTATACTTATAAACACCCATTAAATAGGCATTTTCTTCTTTTAACCCTATTTGCCAACCTCTAGAAATCTGAATTCTTTTTTTGAACGCTAAGTGAGGATGCCCTAAATAAGTTATTTGTTTTACATATATTTTTATTTCTTTTTGATTAACGATACAAGTATATGGATTTGATTTGTTTAGTATTTCAAGGTCCGCCTTTAATATGTCTCTGATTTCATTTGGTGTTAACCTTTCATCAAAATCATTTACTATATTGTGTTCTAATATTTGTTCTATTTTTTTCATTGATTTACCATTACTGTATAACTAAAATTTTCCGCTTTATCAATAGACCTTACAAATGCGTAAGAAAAGACTTTTTCCCCATTTACTGAATTATGATTCATTAACTCATCTTGCTGATCTTTGGAAAGTTTAGTTCTTATGTGAACACCTCTAAACTCTTTAAAAGAAATATTTAAATCAAAGCATTTCAGGTTACTCAAGTCCGAAATAAACAGAATATAATCAATTAAATTTTGCTTTAACCTACCATTTTCGTTCATTATCTGAATGAAACCACCATCAGGTCTTTCGCATTTAAATTGATTAATTAATCTTTCGGTAATCTTAGTTTTAATTTTAGTAGCATGTTCTATGTCAATCGAATATAAGTAAGATGTAAGAGATTTAATTGTCTCAGATTTGTTAGAATACTCTAAAAGCCAATTCCACCATTCTTGAGCATTAATCTTATATCTAGAAATTGAAGTGTTCATAGCATCATCAGCTCTTAGAAGATAGTCTATGAACATCAATTCATCTGATGAATTATTAAGACAAATGCTTGACAAGTTAATACCATTCTTACATAGCATTGAAATGATAAAATGACATGTGCCAAATGGATATTTTTTTATGTATGAGTTAGTTGGAGATAAAAATCTTGGATTATATATATTGGGGTTAATCTTGTTATTGTTGATTTTAATTTTTTCCAAATGTTCATTGTTAATAGCAACAATGTGCTGGTCAATTGTAATTGTACTTTTGTTAGGAACGTACATATCTATGTATACACCATCATATATAGAGTTACATTTTGAAGTGTCAAGCCAAACTCTATCCGCACTATTTGAAAAACCAACAACTTCACAGTTGCAGAAATTGGTTAACAACAAACCGCTAATAACTCCATCAATATCAGAGTTGATTATTATTTTGTTGTTTTGTTTTAACTTCTCAATCATTTATTTATGATAAAGAATTAATAGTATTTAGAAAGTATATTGAAAATTACTTTGACTACAGTTACATTGACTGAATTGCCAAGTTGTTTAAAAATAGTATTTGGTGTACCAACAAGTTTGTACTCCTTTGGGAATGATTGCAAAAGTTTAGCTTCTTCAACCGATATTTTTCTCTTGAGTTTTCCAATGATTTGACGATGGTTCATTGCTACTAACGTTGAGAACTTATCTGGCTTTTTAATTCTTACGCCTGACGGTCTAAATTGAATTAAGCAATCAAAAACACTTTCATATTTATCTCCAGCCTGCCACTCCATTTTTCGGTGTGTTTTTACACACCAATCAAGGTTGTCATATTTTTTAAGCCAATCGTCAATGAATTTTTTATTCTTTTGATAAAGGTTTATGTTTTTTGAAATGATTTTAGCTTTCCAAAGTGGAAACTGATTCAAATCCCCATCGAATTTAAAATATTCCATCCAAATAGGGAAACCAATCACTTTTATGTCAATTCCCTTGTAAAAATCATCCCACATTTTCAGAACCTTTTCCTCATAGGGGCTTATTCTTTCTTCAATTTCAGGGTCTATTATTTTGTCAATAGTGAAAGTGGTATTAACAAAATGTTTCTCAATCTCTTCCCTGAAATTCTTTATTAAACTCTCTTTGCCTTTTGCAAATTCCTTTCTTATACACGGTATATAAACACGTGGGCGTAAAATTGGTATTCCAAAACTATCAGGCGATATTATTAATGGTTTGTCGGGGAAATAGTAGCCAAGTTTATCTAAATTTTTTGTAATTACTCTGTAAGTATTTCCATTATCATGGCTTGCTAAATTTGCAACGTTTTCTAATAGTAAATACTTAGGTTTATGCTTTTCTATTATTTCACAAATATCAAAAAATAGAGTACCTCTAGTATCTTCAAAACCATTCTGAAAACCACCTTTTGAGAAAGGTTGGCAAGGAAAACCTGCACAAAGTAAATCAAAACTATCTGGAATAAAGTTCTTTACTTCTTGTTTTGTTATGTCACCAAATGGATACTCTCCAAAATTCTCTTTGTATGTTTTTTGCGCATCTTTATCCCATTCACTACTAAAAACACATTTTCCATTCAGTTCTTGCATTGCAATTCTGAACCCACCAAGCCCTGCAAATAGGTCAATAAAAGTAAATGAATGCTTTTTTGGTGGAGGGAAAGGAACTTCAGAAACTTCTTTTATAAGCTTGTTGAATAATATTGATTTATCTATACTGATATTGTGTTCTTTTTTAACGTGAGAAATATATTGGTCAATAATATTAAAGGCATCCTTTTCATAATGCTTCGATATCCCATTCTCAAAATTATGAAGATAATGAGTTAAAATTGCTTTACTCAAAGAATTTCTTGTTGTTTTTTCAACGCAACAATCACTTATAAAATCAATGTTAACATCTTTAATATCAGCCATAAGTGTTTAAATCTTTCTCGCAAAGGTACTAAAAAACTCAAATATTTTAGTTGGAAAATCTCGTCTACATTTTATTAATCATTACACATAAATAGTTAAAAAAATTATCTTTATACATCTTATTTGGGTGTAAAGGTTTGTTATTTGATGGACTATTTGCAATAACTAAAAAAAATATTTTACATCATCAAAAGGAATCTTATTTTTTTATAATCAAATTTAACAGACAAGTAAAGTTGATGGTTGATGGTAAAAGCGACCTCATCCCCAGCCCCTCTCCTGGATTCGTTTAACTACTGGTAACATATAGGCTGCTCGTCCACTCTACAAATAGCTATATTTGTAAAAATTTGACCTTGATGTTTGGTGAGAAGTTCCATCGGAATGTATTCCTTGCTGCTTTGGCCGTAATTCTTTGCAGTTTACCATCCTCAATTATTGGGGTAAGCATTGGAACAATTGCCTTGGTTATTAACTTTCTTTTGAGCGGCAGCTGGGCCATAAAGTTACAGCGGCTGAAGTCCCAACCAATGGTTTTGGTCTTCATGGCAATGTATTTACCTATCCTGCTTAGCGGATTGCTTTCCAGTAATCATCGTTTAGGCTTTGAGATTGTCCGCCTTTGGCTGCCTGTTCTACTGATACCACCAATTATTGCTGCTTCCCAGGAATTAACCGGTAAGGAGTTTAGGTTTTTACTCTGGCTTTTTATTTTTTCCACTTTAATAGTTACAATACTAGGTACCTACAATTACCTTGCTGGCGATACAGCCGATATTAGAAAAATATCGCCGTTCATATCGCATATTAGGCTTGCACTGATGGTAAATCTTGCCCTTGCCATCATGGTTTACTTTATTGCGCATCAACCGCCAACGAAAACCCTTGCCATACTGCTTCATCTCTTTGTTTTGATATGGTTTCTGTTTTTCCTCTTTCTCTTGGCTTCGTTTACCGGCATTTTAATGCTAGTTCTTTTGATAGTGCTAATTGCTATCAAGTATCTGTTTGGGCTTGGCTCTGTTGCTCGCTTTGTTACTATTACTGGTTTATCAACATTGATTTTACTTATGTTATCGTACTTATTGCACAAGTATGATAGCATGAATACTATTAGGCTAATCCCGGAAAATAGCCCAAAAACTACTACAGTAAATGGAAATCCCTACCAACACGATGTGTTATCCAAGGAAACGGAGAATGGGTTTCTTGTAAATATCAACATTTGCGAAGATGAACTACGGAACGAGTGGCTTAAACGGAGCAATCTATCGTACGATGGAACCGATAAAAAGGGTCAACCCTTAAGGAGCACCTTAATACGCTATTTAACATCGGCAGGGCTTACAAAGGACTCTGTCGGATTAAGTCGCCTCGATTCGGCCGATATCGCTTTAGTTGAGCTGGGGTATACAAATACAATTTTCAAAAAGAGGGCAACAGGTTTTGAGAGCCGACTCTACGAGTTTTTCTATGAGTTTAATAAGTTCAGGCAATCAGGCACACTAACAGGAGGTTCTGTTCTTCGCCGTTTGATTTATGCCCGTGCGGCATGGCACGTTATTAAGGGGAGCCCAATACTTGGTGTTGGTTACGGCGATTTGCCTACTGCCATGAACCAATTCTATGATATTTATAAGGTTGATTTACCACAGAGTTACCGGTTTATGCCACACAATCAGTACTTAACAATTTGGGCTTCGGCAGGAATTATCGGGTTAGCAGTTTTCCTGCTCTCGCTAGCTCTACCCTTTTTATTTTCGTCGAATCTAAAGGCAATGCCAGTACTCTATTTTTGGGTAATGATTCTGATTTCGATGCTTTTTGAGGATACCATGCTTACCCATACAGGCATATCGTTTGTAGCGGTGTTCAGTGCGCTTTTCCTTTTTGGGCATAGTTTCCCAGTAGTAAAGAAAGAAGATTATGCGGCTCGATAGTCAGTTCTACCAGCGCGATGTTCTTGAGGTGGCCCCAGACCTGCTGGGCAAAACACTGGTTCGAAAATTCGAAAGCGGGGACGAGTTACGGGTAACCATCACCGAGGTTGAGGCCTATCGCGGAACCGATGATTTGGGTTGCCATGCCAGCAAAGGCATGACCGAGCGTAACAGGGTGATGTACGCACGGGGTGGGCTGGTTTACGTTTACCTTATCTACGGGATGTACTGGATGTTCAATGTGGTTACCTCGGTTGAAAACAATCCACAGGCCGTACTTGTAAGGGGGGTAACAGGAGCCGATGGCCCAGGAAAGCTTACCCGCTTGCTTGCCATTGACAAGTCCTTTTATGGTGAGGATTTGGTGACCTCAAACCGCCTATGGCTAGAGGATAACGGAGTTACACCTAGTTTCATAACCACGCCCCGCATTGGAATTGACTATGCCGGGCCATACTGGTCAAAGGTACCATGGCGGTTTCTTCTGAGCACATAGTTTGTATTCATTACCAGCAGTATTGATAAAAAAGTTTAGCAATGAGTAAAAGAATAGTATTTGCTGAGCCCATAGGGCTTAACAGGACAACGGCAGAAGCGTTTACAGCAGAAATGCTTAAACATGACTATGAAGTGGTGTATTTCGATACCGTTCCAGCCTCACAGTCCGATTTGCAGCAGCGCATTCAGGGTGCTGAAGTGCTCGTTATCTCAAACCATCCCATTGCAGCATCAACCCTACAGTCGTGCCCCACGCTTAAGCTAATTTCGGTAGCATTTACCGGGGTCGACCATGTCCCGCTCGATTACTGTAGGAAACACTCAATTACCGTGTGTAATGCAGCAGGATATAGTACAACAGCAGTGGCTGAGTTAACGTTAGCCCTAGCGGTTTCATTACTCCGCAATATTGTTCCTTTTGATGCTTTAACCCGTAACGGGGGCACCCGTAGTGGTTTCTTAGGTGGCGAACTGGCTGGCAAAACATTCGGAATACTTGGGTTTGGTGCAATTGGTCAGCGAGTGGCTAACCTGGCATTAGCTTACGGATGTAAGGTTATAACTCATACCCGTACACCCAAGCCCACTCCCGGAGTTTCCTTTGTGGAGCTTGAAAAGTTGTTCAGTGACTCCGATATTTTATCGTTCCATCTACCTGCAACGCAACAAACGGTGGGTTTAGTTAATAAGTCGCTGATAAGCCTGATGAAGCCAACGGCGGTGATTATTAACACCGCCAGGGGCAGTATTGTCGATTGTATGGCTTTAAGCACAGCCCTTCAGCAAGGGCAGATAGCCGGGGCTGCTATTGATGTATATGAGCATGAGCCACCCATTGAGGCCGATCACCCATTACTTAAAGCCCCCAATACTATTTTACTACCCCACGTTGCTTACGCCACCCACGAGGCAATAGGCAAGCGGGCAAGTATTGTTCTGGACAATATCCAAAAGTGGATTTTGCAAAACCCTCAGAATGTTGTAGTTTAGTGGTATTGGGCGATTTGGATAAAAATTTTTTTAAAAAATTTGGTTCGTATTCTCAAAAAATATTATTTTTGCACCGCAATAACAGAACAGCACTCCTCATTAGCTCAGTTGGTTAGAGCACCTGACTGTTAATCAGGGGGTCCTAGGTTCAAGTCCTAGATGAGGAGCAAACCCCGATGAAAATCGGGGTTTTATTTTTTTGTATATTTACCATCTGATTAAACTGCTGATAGATTATGGCAAAGTTTCTTGGACTTGGGAATGCATTGGTTGATATCCTTGTGCAGCTACCAAACGATGCAAAACTCTTTGAGCTGAATTTATCCAAAGGAAGCATGCAGCTAGTTGATGCTGAGCGCATGCAAAGCATACTGGCCCAGACCGAGGGGCTCCCCCGTACCCTTGCCGCAGGCGGAAGCGCTGCTAACACCATTCACGGCTTGGCAAATCTTGGCATGAGTACTGCTTTCATTGGCAAGGTGGGCGACGACTCGTTTGGTCAGGCTTTTGCTAACGATATGACGCAGAATGGGATAACTCCCATAATGCTTAAGGGAAACGCCGAGTCGGGTAGGGCATTGGCCTTTATCACCCCCGATTCCGAGCGCACCTTTGCTGTTTACCTAGGTGCAGCCATTGAAATGACCCCTAACGACCTTAACCCCTCACTATTTAGTGGGTACACCCATTTTCATATTGAGGGTTACCTGGTGCAAAACCATAGTCTTGTAAGGAAAGCAGTGGAACTTGCCAAACAGAGTGGTTGCAGCATTTCGCTGGATTTGGCAAGCTATAATGTAGTTGAGGAGAACCTTGATTTTCTACGCGAAATAGTTGAAAACTATGTCGATATTGTATTTGCCAACGAGGAAGAGGCAAAAGCATTTACGGGTAAAATGCCCGTTGAGGCATTGAATGAGCTTGGAAAGTTGGCCGATATTGCTGTTGTAAAGCTGGGGGCCGATGGTTCTATCATTAAGCAAGGTGAAACAACCTATGAGGTTGGAGTAATTGAAGTTTCAAGTATCGACACCACCGGAGCTGGCGATTTGTACGCAGCAGGGTTCCTTTACGGATTATCAAAAGGCCTTTCACTCCTTAAGTGTGGTGAAATTGGGGCCATTCTATCCGGGCATGTTATTGAGGTGCTTGGTCCAAAAATGGATGGTACACGCTGGAGTAAGGTAAAAGATCTTGTACTGGAGGTAGAGAAAAATTAGCACAAGTGCCATGATTTTTAAGGAATGGGTCGGAATGAATGGGAATATGAAGTAGTTAGAGGAAGTTAGAGGAAGTTAGAGGAAGTTTTAGTCCGTTAAACGTGAACCGTGAACCGTTAAAAGTTAAATGTGTGATTTTAAGCAGTAATGAGTCGGAATAAACAGAATATGATGAAGTTAAAGGAAGTTAGAGGAAGTTAGAAGAATTGTGAAAAGTGAAAAGTGAAACTCAAGTTCCATGAACTAACAAAATAATTTGGGCTAATAAAATGTTGATACTGAAACATTTTTGAGGAAATTAGTAGTCAATAAAAAAACCGCCTAAAAGGCGGTTTTTTTTATTGAATATATAGTGTATTTCTTACATTGTTCCTACCATGGAGAGCAAGCCAACGGCCAGTCCCGCTTTCCCATCCCTGAAGGAGTAAACCAAATGGTAAGCTCCTGTTTTGGTACAAACCCAATCTATATATGGGTAATCCTTACCCGTGGCAACTATATAGGTTGTAGCCAACTGCCTGTTATTGTCAAAAAGCTGCAGAATTACCTTTCCTTCATAGTCCTTGGAGTTGCAAACCGTAAAGCGATACTTGATATCCTTTTTCAGGAGAATTGGAAATCGTTGTACAGGGGGAGGGTCACCAGCATCGAGCTTAATGCGGAAATCCTTTAGGTATTCGGCATCGCCGGCTACCATGGTGCAGATTTGCACCAACTCCTCTTCCGATTGGGCATTTACTTTGTTAAAATAGGTAACACCCATCAACACCACCAATAACAAGAATAATATCTTTTTCATAGCTGAAAATTTCTTACAGTTTTAATAAATTGTTACGTAATTCCTGTATACCCACAATCAACCTTTGGTAGAGTTCATCGTCCATCTGAATTATTTGCTTATCGGTTTGCTTGAAGGTTAAAACTCCGTTTTCCTCCACCATTTCAGGTTCTCCTACTTCGTAAGTAATTTTTACCTCATCGTATATCTTTTTGATGTTTTCAAAATCGGTTATAAGCTTTGCCATGCTGGGATCTTTATCGTAAACCTTTAGGAGGGCAAGTAGGAAGTTAAGAATGGTTTTTTGTTCTCCAATGGTTTCCCTAATCCTGGGATGATTGCTAATTTGAGCCACGCGGCTCGAAAGGTAAGCCCCCTCAACCCAAACACCGGCTACAATTACAGCGCTAAGCATTGAGCGGTTTGTTTCAGCCAAGTAGTTATCAATACGGTTGAAGCTTTGCTGTGAGATAAGGATTAGTGAGTCCAGGTTTTCATTATTGGTGGCCAGTCGCTTCAGGGTATTAAAGTCAAAGAATTGACCTACCTGAATATCATCGGCTAAACGCTTAATGGTTGAGATGTAATCGACCACAAACGAGGTTTTCTCATACATGTTGAGGTAACCCAAATCGCAACCATAAAGCCCAAGGGCAAATGCTTTCTCAAAGTTTGTGTTGAACTTCTCGGCTTGCTTGGTGCTGGCCAGAAAGTTCTTATTAAAAGGTATTTTTAACCCTTTAATAAGGGCTGCTGTTTCAACTGGCGACGAAATATTTTGCATCATTTGCTCAGTAACCGCTTTGCTTACCTGGGGCGGTGCAACCTCAATCACTGAGTCAGGAACATATAAATCCTGTGTCACATCAACCCCTTGTTTGCTACACGAGTTGCAAGCGGTAATAACTTGTGAAAGTATTGCAAACAGCGATAGGTAGTATATAAAACGCAGTTTTTTCATTTTAATATCCTGTTTCGAAAAGTAAAGATACAAAATTTTATTTTTTTAGAGTTGGAATTTTAATTTTCCCCAAAAAATCGAGCAATTTTTTTAGCGACTCGTAGTAAAGGGTTATGTATAGCGCTATGGTCATAAGCCAAATGATTACCAGGTTAAACCAGAAAGTATCAAAATACATGCCAAGAAAATGCTTGCGGGGAGCTAAGAAATGTGAACGAAAATCGAGGTAATGTCTTGGGATTGGGTCGCGGTAAACGGGATCGTACTGCTGAACCAGCTCATCGCCGTATTGCACAATCTTGTTCTTTTCAAAGGTTTTTGTTGCCAGGTCGGCAAGGCTCTCGTTATCGTAGGCACGACGCTTGGCCTCGTAGAGTTCCCGGTTATTATTTACAAGGAA
>JAGPEQ010000123.1 GCA_018056955.1 Bacteroidales bacterium
GAAATTGCCGCATTGTTAAAAGCACCATCAAGGTGTCCGTACAGATCAACCACCTTACTGATGAGGTTCATCACCTCGACCTCTTCCGATATATTGGCCTTGATAAAAACGGCCTTGCCTTCAGCATTCTCTATCAAGCGAACGGTTTCATTTCCACCATTTTCATTAACATCCACAACAACCACCCTTGCACCTTCTCTGGCCAATCCCAAAGCAGCAGCTCTACCTATCCCTGAACCCCCGCCGGTTACCAGTACGGTTTTGTTTTCAAGTAGTTTGCTCATTATTTTGTTTTTTTGTTTTAGTCAGAACAAAAAATGTTAAGGGAAACCCCTCTAACGGAAAGGGGTTTCCTATGATTAGAATTTAAAAATTAACGCTTAAGCTCATGGCATCGGCTATTGCCGCCCCTGTGTTTCGCGGAGCAGCAGCATCGCCGATAACATATACATTCTGTAGGCTGCTTCGTATTTCGTTGTAAAGCGAATTATTAGCTGCCTTTGTTCCGGCCATTACAATGGCATCAATACCCTCAAGCGTTTCTGTTGTGTTAAAAAATGGGTTCAAGAGGGTTGCCTTCCCGTTATCAAAATTTATCATTACCGACATGGGGTGTAGAATCACCTTTTTTTCACCCAGCCTACGATAAATTGGAAGCAGGACCGTAGAAACCTCGTTGTCCTGTCCGTTGAAGAATACAGGTGTTACCCAATGAACTGTTTTACCCTGGTTGGCCAGGTGTTCAACAGCACCTGTACCCTCGATATTGGCATCAAAATCCATAACAAGAACGTTTTCACCCTTTACCTTGTTGCCAATGACATCCTCCACAGAATAGGTTCCCTCTCCATTTACCAAATTAGCTCCGGTAGCAACAACAGTAATATCTGGATTTTCAGCAAGTATATCCTCTTTGGTAGCAATTTTGTTGAGCCTTACATCAACGTTCAACTTCTTCAACGCATATTTAAGATATCGCGAAGTACCAGCCAACTCCTCTTTATGAGGAAGGGCGCTTTCCAACTTTACCCTACCGCCCAGCTCGCTGCTTTTCTCGAAAAGGACAACCTTGTGGCCTTTTTTTGCTGCAATTTCAGCGGCTTTCATTCCGGAAGGCCCCCCGCCCACAACAACAACCTTTTTCCATTTACCTGATTTACTAAAGAGCTTATCATTAGAAAAATCTTCCTCAAAACCGGCAGCAGGATTAACAACACAACTAATTGCGCGATTTTGCAAAAGTCGGCCGATACACTTCTGGTTACAGCCAATACATTCAACAATTTCGTCAGGATCGCCAGCTTCTATCTTTTTTACCCAGTAAGGCTCGGCAATTAATTCCCTTGCCATCCCAATCAAATCGGCTGTTCCATCTTTCAGAACTCCTTCGGCCATTTCCGGATGTATAATTCTTCCGCTAGCAATCACCGGCACACTTACAGCCTTTTTTATCCGGGCTATAGCCTTAAGATGCAATCCCTGTTCATAGTTCAACGATGGCAAGGTGCGATCCATGCTTTCCCAGTTGCCGTAATCAGTATTAATGTATTCGACATAGGGGTTAAAAATTTTGGCATACTCAATCCCGTCGTCAATGGTATAGCCCTTTGGTGTAAATTCATCAATGCAAAGCCTTATACCCAGAGGCTTTTCCCCAATATACTTTCTTATTTCCTGGAGTACCTCTACCACTACTCTTGCTCTTTTCAGAAGAGTTCCGCCATACTCATCCGTTCTGACATTGGTAGCCGGAGACAGAAACTGTCTCAGAATGCCATCGTGTGCTACCTTAATCTCAAACCCGTCAAAATCGGCATCAAGTAGCAGCTTAGCTGAATCCCCAAAAGCTTTTACTAAAGTATGTATCTCATCAATGGTCATTTCCTTCGGAACTTCCCTCACTGTCATATCAGGAATTGCCGAAGGTGCCCATGTAGCCTGCAGGGTTTCCACACTTTTAGTTTGATTCCCATAGTGGGTCATCTGAGCAAAAATTTTTGAGCCATGCTTGTGAACCGCCTCAGTAATTTCCCTTAGCCCGGGAATGCTCTCCTTTTTGGCGGCAACCTGGCAAGAATAGAAACCGGTAGGGTGCACCCCTATGCTAGGTACAATAATGAGTCCAACTCCACCTTTGGCACGTTCCTCGTAGTAAAACCTCTGTTTCTTGGTTGGAAGATGTTCTTCTGAGCCATAATACATCTCATGGGGCAAAAACACCACTCGATTCTTCAACTCCACACCCTTAATGGCAAAAGGGGAAAGAATTCCTGAAAATGCTTTTTTTGATTCCATACAAACGCCCTCCTATTTTAAGTTAAACATCATTCAATCCTTTTTTTTACCCTATAACCTAGTCAACAAGTTATTTGTCAATCCATTCAGGCTTTTTATTCCATCCAACCTTGATCAACCTCATATTTAAGGAGCATTAAGAGTATTTACCTTGTCAAGGTTCGACCTTGTTTGTTCACCAACCGTTGTTGACTACTCAGCATGTGGGTTATTTGAAATTTTAGTGAGGTATTTTAGTAAAACATACGTGTGCACTAGTTTCTCTTTACCAAACATACCCTATTCTCCAATTTCCAGTAATCCCGAGCATATAACTTTATCCATACAATGCATTCACTATTAATGCTTGTTTCATCAATAGTAACAACTCAGATAATTATTTGTTGTAACATATAATATTTATTTTCAAATTTTCCTCATATTGGTAAGTGCCAAAACCATTGAAGAAGAACAACTCTATGCATTCCCATTACTATAGATATGGATAGGCTGTAGTAACTCGGGATAAGTCATTTTGCACCAAGCTACATGAATGCCAGTATAGAGTATTGATTGAATGGTAACTGCAAGTCCTGCCCGGGTATATTAAAAACCATTGATTTATCTAAACTACCCAAAGCCACCCAACATCTGAGCGTAAGCAACCAAGTGCTACTTGGGTTTATTGGGCAGGCGAAACTGGGAGTATTGGAACAATTAGTATTGAAGCAATAATTTTTTTTAGGCGGAAGTTTTTGTGACTTACAAGGAACTTTATGCTTGATTTCAATTAATGCCAGCTAAAAATGCAGCTGAAAATTCTGTTTTATTTTTTTGAAGGTCGTTTCTATAGTCCATCGATACCTATAAATCAAGGCGACTTCCTCCGCTGCTATACCCCAACTATTGGTGATGAACTTGTAGCTTCGCCCCTTCTCGTCCCGGTATTAAACCAGTCTAAGGCAAAGCGTCTTTTCCTGGTTATCCTTTTTATACTTCAGGTGAATATGCTCAACCCGGTACACCCCATGCTCCTCTTTGCCAAGCGTTGTTTCATAAGGAACCTCCTGGACTTCGGCCTTCGCGTTATCTTTAA
>JAGPEQ010000124.1 GCA_018056955.1 Bacteroidales bacterium
TCATCGGTATTCTCGGGGTTTTGGGTGAGCTTATCGTAAAGCCCCGATGGGGTAGGTTCCTCGTCGATATCAAAGATTTTGGCATCCTCGCCAAGGGTATTGTGGATAATAAACATTTTGCCCTGGGCAATTTCACGCGAACGGACATACTCGGCACCCTTCTCAGTGGGGAAAAAGTTTACAATGTAAAGCTTTTCAAAAACCTTTTTACTGATGCGGTTTATACGTCCCAAACGCTGAATAACGCGAACCGGATTCCATGGTATATCGTAGTTTACAATCATGCCTGCCCGATTCAGGTTAAAGCCTTCGCTAAGCTTATCGGTACATATTAGAATGTCGTAATCGTTGACCTGAATTTTAGCCGATGCATCAAAATTCTTATTAATGACAGAAATAGTGTTTTCGGGCAAATTTCCAGAAACTACAAGGGTGCGTTCGGCAAGGGTTGGGTTTATCTTCCCTAATCGTTCTTCCAGATGCTTAACGGTATCGGCGTACTCTGAAAAAATTATTACTTTCCGTTTAGGCTCTTTAGGACTTGGTTTATCATTAATAATTTTTGATATTTCCTCAATTAGGCACTCGGCCTTGGGATCGTTTTCAACTAACTTAAGGTGGTTGAGTTTCTGACTAATACGCTTGAATAGCTCCAAATCGGACATAATATCCTCAATGAACTCCCTACCCCTTGCAAAGCTTTGTATTCGGTATCGCTTGTGCTTGCGCGGGTAAACCCCTAGGGCAATTTGGGTCTCATACTCAATAAGTTTTTCTTCCACTTCGTCATCGGATAGTTCGAGTAGCTTTTCCATCAGGTCGCGGTCAAGTATATACTCACCCTTAAGGGGATCGTTCTGGCCAGTTTTATATATGAACTCCAGCACCTTCTCGGTAATTGAAATGAAATTATCAATACTTTTACTAAATGCGCCAAATGAACTCTCGAAACGCTTCACCAGCATACGGCGCATAATATCGTATAGGTTTTGCTGCTGGATTTGCTCACGGTGGCTTTCTAAAGTTTGTTGCTCCTCATCAAGGTGTATGTCCGTTTTTTTTTCGTAACGGTAGGGTTGGTAAATAGCACCCTTAAAGAATCCTCCCTCGTCAGGGGGTGCAAAGAAGTAGTTTACAACAGTATCGTAAAATGTTAACTGATCAGGGGTTAAGCCATAGAACCACTCCATGGGATTTTCCACCTTTGAGAGTTCATTAACCTCGTTACGGTAATTGACGTTCTTAATCAAATCGAGCCTGTTGCGCCTTATGGTTACCGGTTCAATAATTTCACGAATTTGCCTGGCAAGCATATGAGCTTTAGCCTTAACCTTTGACAGGTCTATGGGGAGTTGCTTAAAAATTTGCTTGTAGTAGTATTCGGCCCTTTTTCTTTTATCTATGTCATTAGAATTATAGTGTTTCCTGATATAGCCAAGCTTTTTAAATACGATTTCGATTTCTTGAAATTTATCTTCCAGGTTATTGTCAAGTGTAATTCCTGATTTTTTGGGAGTTATAAAGAGTTTTAGCAGGGCCAATACATCGCCGGGCTTATTGTTATATGGAGTGGCCGTAAGCAGTATGACCTTTCTGCCCCTACAGATGTTCATCAGTAATTCATAGTTCTGGGTATCCTGATTCCTGAACCTGTGGGCCTCGTCCACAATAATAACCTCAAAATCGGGGTTACCTTTCACCAGTTCAAGGGTCGACTCCAAATCACCAACAGAGCGTACCTCCCAGTCGTACAGTTCAAACTGTTCCAAGTATTTTGTCCATCCTTCGGTCTTGTTTTTGTCGCCCATTAAGCCCGGAGGACAAATAACCACGCCTCGTTTACCTAACTGTTTGGCAATGGTACAGGCAATAATGGTTTTCCCAAGCCCTACCACATCGGCAATAAGAACGCCATTATGGTTTTCGATGATTGCTAATGCCTGGCTAACAGCATCGGTTTGATACCTATACTGCTTGTACCCATTTTTCTTAAGAAGTTCAATAACGTATGTTTTCAAACTTTTATGCTCAAAGGTGTCGAGAAAACTTTTAAGAATAAGACAGTATGCCTCAAAAGGGGTAATCTCTTTTATGAGCGTTTCGTTCTCAATAATCTCAATAAGTTTTTTCTTGGCCAGTTCAACCTCATTGATTTTGACTGCCCTTTCCCATAGCTCATCAAAGTACTTTTCGGCATCGCTAAATCCGTAATCGGAAATCTCAACATTAAACTCTTCCTGGGTGCTAATCCCCCTACGGGTTAAATTGCTGCTTCCAGTAATGAAAAGGTTTTTCCGAATAATCTGGTGGTTATTAAACTTAAATAGATAAAGCTTTGAGTGATTGGGATTGAATGTTTTTCTAATTAAAAGCTTGTCGTTCTGAATGAGATTTATAAAAAATCTAACCTGCTCATAAAACTCCTTGCTATCGAAGCTGTCGCTGTTAATGGACTTTCTAATGGAGTTGAAAAAGCCGTTAAGTTTTGCCTCGTCGGATTGGTTGCTCCCATATGCATACTCCACCAAATCCCGATTCAGAAAATCTACATCGAGCCCTACCAGAATTTTAAGTTCCACATCGGGATTTGCTTTTAGCGAATCATATAGTTCACTAATGCCTGAAAAGTAAAAGAACCCCACCAAAAATTTAAGTTCTTTGCTAACACCTATTATTTCCGAAAGCCTTTCCTTAAGGTCTTTTGCATTACTATTGGTAATAAAATTTGACATAAAACTGAATTTTATTCCAAAAGTATACAAAATGATTCAAACTAATTTGGATTGTTTATAAAAACTTTGATTAAACAAATGTTTAAGATACAGAAATACAAACTATAGAACTGTTGTTTATGCCAAGGTAAAATATTAAAATATCAAATAGTTCATAAACAAAAACGCCCTAAAAATCTACATTTTAGGGCGTTTTGAATTCGAATGAATGCGTTAAAGTGGAGCTGGAGGGAATCGAACCCTCGTCCAAACAAGGAACCAGCTTGCTTTCTACATGCTTAGCCTTTCTTGATTGTCGGGAATGGCCAGGTGAAAGGCAACCGAACCAATCCTTAACCTTTGTTTGTTTCATCGGGGTTTAAAGGTGTCGCCCCGACTATCCCCGTTTGATCGGTGCCCCATATGCCGGAAACAACAGGGCGTAATTCCCGGCGGGACATCTCGTCCCCACGCATCCTTGGCGTAGGGATTAAGCCTTAACTCCTGGAGTTATTAGGCAGCGAGAGCGTAGTTAGTTTCGCCGTTTATTGGTTTGTGCCCGGGATTAACGAGCCGGCCTCACGACGCTCGGCATGCTTACAAACCCATTCTACTTGCTGTCAAAACCACGTCAGCCCC
>JAGPEQ010000125.1 GCA_018056955.1 Bacteroidales bacterium
ATCGCCATTTGCATTTTCACTACATGCATTAACATAAACCGAGGGTTCAAACGTTAAAGGGCTGAAGGATTCGTTACTCAACTTGTAAAGAGTTCCCTTATGCCCTACATATACCTTGTTTAAAGTGGATTGAAAAACAAAATCGGTTAAAGGCCTGTCCTGAAAGATAGGACTTAATGCAACGTTTAAGTTGACCGGTAGTGAGTACTGAATAATATCAAATTTTTCCTTGCTAAAAGCAACCCTGAACACACCCCTATTGCTTAAAACCCAAACCCCATTGCTTGATTTACCAAGTGAGGCAACTTCGCCAATTGTATCTTTGGGAATTGTTAAAATTCTATTACCCCTAACCATGTTTAATCCCAACGATGAGCTTGCCCAGATATTGCCTTCGGCATCAACAGCAACATCGGTTAAGCGGGTATAGTTGAGCCCGTCCCTTGTAGTCAGGTATTTAAACTCAAATCCATTGTAGTTACAAAGACCTCCTCCGGTTGACAACCATACTTTCCCCTGGGTATCCTGATCAATACCAGTAACCAAGGAATGCAGCAAGCCATTTTTTAGACCAATGATTTCAATATTGTATCGCTGTGCAAACGACACAACCGACAGGCTGAGTAGAGATAAAACTATTGTAAAACGCATTAAATGATAGGCTTAAAATTTAATCCATTAAATTTATGAAATTGAAGAATTTATTCCTATTACTTACATAAAAATCTGACTAAAAAATAGTAATTGCTAAATTTGCAGCACTAAACTAAGGAAATGGAAAGAGTTGTAGTAGGCCTTTCGGGTGGTGTAGATTCAAGCGTTGCTGCTTATCTATTAAAGCAGCAAGGCTACGAGGTTATTGGGATGTTCATGAAAAACTGGCACGATACCACGGGTGTACTTAAGGGCGATTGCCCTTTTGACGATGATAAACAATTTGCTGAGATGGTTGCCCGTAAACTTAATATCCCTTTTAAGTTTGTTGACCTCAGCGACCAGTACCGCCAGCGCGTAGTAGACTACATGTTCAGCGAGTATTCCAAGGGTCGCACACCAAACCCCGATGTACTTTGCAACAGGGAAATAAAGTTTGATGCTTTTTTGGAAGCAGCCATAAAACTTGGTGCAAAGTATGTGGCAACCGGGCATTACTGCAGAAAAGAAACTATCACAAAAGATAACACTACTCTGTACCGCTTACTTGCCGGAGTTGATCCCAATAAGGATCAAAGTTACTTTCTGTGCCAGCTAAACCAGCAACAGCTGAGTAAATCGCTCTTTCCGATTGGTCATTTGCATAAGCCCGAGGTTAGGAAAATTGCAGCTGAACTTGGCCTAGCAACGGCAGAGCGGAAGGATTCGCAGGGAATATGCTTTGTAGGGAAGGTTGATTTACCAGTGTTCCTGCAACAAAAGCTTAAAGCTAAAAAGGGGAAAATAGTTGAAATACCTGCCGATTTTTACACCCAGTTGTCGAGTATTAATAGTAACGATTTAGCATCGCTTTCAAAACCATACACCTATAAGCTTTCCAACGGAAAGGTAGTTGGCGAGCATCAGGGCGCTCACTTTTTTACTATTGGTCAGAGGAAAGGCTTGAATGTTGGCGGTAAAGCCGAACCCCTATTTGTTATAGCAACTGATATTGAGAATAACATTGTTTACGTTGGTATGGGGCAAAGCCACCAGGGGCTATACCGCTCCGGACTTTCCATGAACCCCAATGAGGTTCATTGGGTCCGCCCCGATTTAGCATTGTCTGCAGGGCAATCGTTGCAGGTTCTGGCTCGAATACGATACCGCCAACCCCTGCAGCAAGCCACCCTACATCACACCAATAATGCATACTACCTGATTTTTGATACCCCTCAACGAGGAGTAACAGCAGGGCAATTTGCAGCATGGTACATTGACGATGAGCTGATTGGTTCTGGTGTAATAGCGAAATAGTGGTTGAATATTTGACGATATTTGATATATTTGTTCAAGGATTACCACAACCTAATAGTAAAAGCCTTGAACCGTCAGTTTAGTTTCCTGATAGTAAATATTTTGCTGACATTAAGTAGTTATCCTTACTGTCAAAGTTCGCTTCTTATAAATAACTTTGAGAAAAAGGACTATCGGGCAGGAAATCAGAACTGGTCTATCTGCCTTGGCATGCAAAATCATATTCTGTTTGGTAACAATAATGGACTGCTTTGCTTTGATGGTGCTAGTTGGAAGATTAAACCTCATCCGAACAATACAACAATACGCTCTGTTTTGACAGCTAAAAATAGAATTTACGCGGGAAGCTTTGAGGACTTTGGCTACTATGAAATATTGAACAATAGTGTTGGCAATTACTTTTCGCTTGCTAAGCCCTTTAGATCGAGTATACACAATGAGGAGTTCTGGCGTATTGTAGCTATCAAGGATATTATTTTTTTTCAAAGCTTTGGAACAATTTTTTACCTGTCAAAGGATAGAATTGGTAAAATACCCCTGGATTTCTCAGTTCTTCTGCTAATGCAAGCCGGTGAAAATATTTTTACTCAAGCCATTAACGGACCAATTTACCGTGTTGATACACTAGGCCTCAAACAGATTAAAGGGAGTGAAATTTTCAAAAACACCGAGGTTAAATCGGTTGTAGTGCTTAATAGCGATACGCTTTTTCTCACTTCAACAATGGGAATTTTTAGGTTTGATGGAAACGCTTTCACTCCATGGAAAACCTCCATTGATATTCAACTTATAAAATCAAATCCAAACATTGCCCAAAGCCAAGGAAGTAAACTTGCCATAGGTACAATACTTGAAGGTGTTTTTATTTTTGATAACAAGGGGAAACTATTACATCACATAGACTCGAAGCTAATTCATAACAATACAATCCTCTCCATGCAATTCGACTCAATTGGAAATCTTTGGTTAGGAAAAGACAAGGGTATAAGCTACGTGGCCTTTAACTCACCAATTAGCACATATGTTAATGAAAAAGAAAGCTTTGCGTGCTACTCTGGAGCCCTTTCACAGAATAAACTATTCCTTGCAACAAACCAAGGAGTATATACCTACTCTCTCAACCCAAGAGGCGAATTTGAGAACCAGGGTGTGATTGACGGAACGCAAGGTCAATGTTGGTTTACCAAGCAAATTGGTAACAAGCTTTACTTTGGTTTAAATAATGGTACCTACTCATATTCCAATGGCAATCTGAACAAAGTATGCTATATTTCAGGCGGTTATAATCTTGAACGATTTGGCATAGAACCTAGTTTATTCATTCAAAGCACCTACAGAAATTTAGTTACTTACTCATACGAGAATGGTTCGCTCAGGGTAAATAAA
>JAGPEQ010000057.1 GCA_018056955.1 Bacteroidales bacterium
CCGCAAAACAGGTTAATTGGTCAAAACCGCCTTAACGGTTATTTAAAGGCCATGCGCGACAATGGGGTAGTTATTGACGAGCGACTCATTATTCCATGCGACACCTTTCAATCGGCCCTTGTTGAAACCCAAAAGCTTATTGATAGCGGGTTAAAGTTCGACTCAATTTTCACTGTAAACGATTTTACTGCTGCAGGTGCCATGAAGGTGTTACTGCGGAACGGGTATAAGATTCCAACAGATATTGCTGTTGTTGGATTTGGCGACGACCAAACTTCTCTAATGGTTGAGCCCACTCTTACCACCGTTAACCAACCCGGATTTGAGATGGGTAAAAAGGCCATGGAGCAACTTATCCGTAGGATTACCCAGTCAAAACCTGAACCTCCTGTCACTGAAATACTCAAAACTCAACTTATTGTAAGGGAATCATCCAGAGTAAAGTAAAACCCATTTACAAAATAATACTCCTAATAGCAATACCCCATCATGGGGTATTTTTTTTAGTAATGACTTAAACCATTTTTACCTTTTAAACTCATACATGTAAGAAACAAACTGGGATTTTTTTACGAATGAAAAGGTGGATTTTGCTTTTTTCCCTTTCTTTTTTAGTGGGAAATATTGCTTTAGGAGGTCGTAATAAGGACTCGTTAAGGATTGCACGTGAAATTTATGCCATTAGGGCTACTGAACACATTTATATTAATGGTAGGCTCGATGAAAATGTTTGGGGTAAATCCGATTTTGCCAACAATTTTACCATTTATGAGCCATACAATGGCCAAAAGGCATCGCAACAGACAGAGGTTAGTGTACTATACGACGATTTTGCCATATACATTGGAGCCCGACTTTTCGATACCTCCCCCGATAGCATTTTCAGGGAACTTGGACAGCGCGATAACAGCGATAGGTTGCGATCCGATGCTTTCAGTGTTTACCTGAGTACATATAACGATGGAGTAAACTATTTACAGTTCACCGTTTCGGCTTCGGGCGTTCAAACCGATATTAAAATTACCTCAAACCAAAGCGATAGAAACTGGAATGCGGTTTGGGAAAGTGCTGTAGGTTTCGATAGCTTGGGCTGGATCGTGGAGATGAAAATACCTTACAGCGCTTTACGATTCTCAAAGAATGTTAATCAGGTATGGGGAATCAATTTTTCACGGTTAATCAAGCGTAAAAATGAGGTGAGCACCTGGAACTTTGTTGACAAAGCTCAAGCGGGTTTTATAACCCAGTCTGGCATTCTTAAAGGGATTTCGGGAGTTAAACCACCACTTCGGTTGTCGTTTTTGCCCTATATCTCCGGTTATGTTGACCAGTATGCAGGTACAAAGGGATTGGATTCAAGAGTATCAGGTGGCATGGACTTAAAGTTGGGCTTGGCCCAGAGTTTCACCCTTGATGTAACCCTCATTCCTGATTTTGGCCAGGTCCGTTCCGACGATAAGGTGCTAAACCTTACTCCTTTTGAGGTTAAGTACGATGAGGCCCGTCAGTTCTTTACTGAGGGAACTGAACTTTTTGGGAAGGCAGGCATTTTCTACTCCCGACGTATAGGCGGAACCCCTGCCTTTTACGATGCAGCTTACGATTCGCTGAAAACAAACGAGATTGTTGATAAGAATCCACTTGAGACCAAAATGGTTAATGCCAGTAAGCTATCGGGGCGTTTTGCCAATGGCCTTGGTTTTGGTTTTTTCAATGCCATGACCGAAAATACCTATGCTGAAATACTCGATACTGTTTCAGGTAAAAGGAGAAAGCTGTTAACGCAGGGTTTCACCAACTATAACATTACTGTACTCGACCAGAATTTACCGAATAACTCGTATGTAAGCTTAATAAATACCAATGTTTACCGACCTGTCGATAGCTTTATCGCAAATGTTACTGCTACGGAGTTTAATCTAAAAAATAAAAAACAATCCTTTGGCATTAGTGGGGTTGGGGCACTAAGCCAACGTTTTGTCGATTCGGTTCAGCATGGATTCAAGACTAACCTGTCAATTTCAAAAATTAGTGGAAATATTCAGGGGTATATTTGGGCTAACATCGAGAGTGAGCATTATAACCCAAATGATTTAGGCTACCTGCGTAGCCCCAATGAGCTCTCCTCGGGCGTGGCCCTTGCTTATAAAGTTTTTGAGCCATTCTGGAGGCTTTTGAACTTTGAGGCTCAGCTAGAGTTCTCAAACAGTCGGTTATATACTCCTAAAGCTTTCCAAAGCCAAGAAATTGAGTTTCAGGCAAAGTTTACGAACACCAACAACTTTACCGGAGGCTTTAATGCATCGTATAATCCCCGTTATGGTTATGATTACTATGAACCAAGGGTTGAGGGGCACAAATTTCTTACACCTCATGTTTTATGGCTTCAGTGGTGGGGTTCACCCGATTATCGTAAGACTGTTGCACTGGATCATAGATTCTCGTTTTGGTACGCTGATATGTACAATCAAAAGGGTTACATGTATAGCATTAGCCCTCGAATAAGATTTTCCGATAAACTCTTAACCATCTACAGCTGGGCATATCAGTCGGAACGCAACAACATTGGATACTACGATTACGATGGTTCAAACATATTTTTTGGTAGCAGGAAAATGGTTACAATAACAAATACTCTAAATATTCAGCTCGCTTTTACAGCCAAATCATTTTTAAGCATTAGAGCTCGCCACTACATAAAGCACTTCAAGTACAATGAGTTTTTTACCTTAAAAAATGACGGCTTGCTAGAGCAAACCAATTCAATAACCAATCCGGCAAACCGCAACTATAACCTTTTCAACATCGATATGTTTTACCAATGGCACTTTGCACCTGGTAGCGAACTGGTTTTTGCATGGAAAAATCAGGCCGAAGAGCTGTTAGATAATCCCCAGTACCTCTACTTTAAAAACATTGAAGGGATTTTGAATAGTCCACAGAATAATAGTTTTTCCATCAAAATTCTATACTATATTGATTACCAAATGATCCGAAAATTCAAATCGTAATGGCTGCTAACCCATAAAAAAGTTAACTTTACCGAAAAAATCTACATTATGTTTTCACGAGGATTTGCTAGCGATAATAATTCGGGTGTACACCCTAGAATACTTGAAGCAATTAACGATGTAAATCATGGTCACACCATTGCTTATGGTGATGATCCAATTACGCAGAAAGCAATTGATAGATTCAAGCAGATTTTTGGCAACGATATTGAGGTTTTCTTTGTTTTTATTGGCTCTGCGGCCAATGTTCTTGGACTAAAGGCTGTAACACAACCCCACAATGCCATAATTTGTGCTGAAACTGCCCATATCAACGTAGATGAGTGTGGTGCACCTGAAAGGTTTACCGGGTGTAAGCTGTTAAGCGTTCCAACCGTAAACGGTAAGTTAACCATTGACGGTATTAAAAAGCATATGCACGGTTTCGGTTTTCAACATCACTCTCAACCTAAAGTTATTTCTATATCGCAGGTTAGTGAGCTTGGAACTGTTTATACCGTTGATGAGATAAAGACCCTGGCCGATTTTGCTCACTCCCATAACATGCTTTTGCATATGGATGGTGCTCGTTTGGCAAATGCTGCTGTGTCGCTCGGAAGGGGTTTCAGGGAATTTACCCGCGATTCAGGCGTTGATGTTCTCTCCTTTGGAGGAACCAAGAATGGCATGATGTATGGCGAGGCCATTGTCTTTTTCAATCAACAGTTAGCGCATGATTTCATGTACACCCGCAAGCAGGGCTTTCAGTTGGCTTCAAAAATGAGGTATATATCGGCCCAGTTCTTAGCCTACCTTGAGGATGGTCAGTGGGACTCAACCGCTCGTCATGCTAATGCAATGGCTCAGCTGCTCGCCAAAAAGGTTTCGGCTATACAGGGCGTTACAATCACTCAGCCTGTTCAGGCTAACGCCGTTTTTGCAATCGTTCCACCAGAACTCATCCATCCCCTTCAAAGTGAATACTTCTTTTATGTTTGGGACGAGGATCGTTCCGAGGTGCGTTGGATGACCTCATGGGACACTACCGAACAGGATATTGACCGGTTTTGCGAGCTACTTGAAGAGCTTATGCGAACTGTTAAGCGATAGTAAAGCATCGGGTGTTCTGTGTTCAGGGGGGGGATAGTGTTTCGTGTTATACTAACTCCAAACATGTGGTAATCATTTATATATGAGCAATGAGGATTGATTTTTATCAATTTCAACCTTTAACTATCAACTGTCAACCATCAACCATCAACCATCAACTAATATGTTTTTTATATCTTCGCAGCGCAAAGTTTCATATAAATAGCAATGGTTAACAAAAGGAAATTGATAATCCTACTTTCGGCAATTCTGATTGGTTTCTTAGCTTTTTCCTTTGGTATCTACCTGAAAAAAAATAATAGGACTCTGGCATTACATATTGCTGAGTCATCAAAATACGCAAAGGTTGATTTGCTGAGTGTAAACAATGCTCTTACTAACAGCAATGAGTATTCATCTATCAATCGCCAGTTTGAGCAGTTTGTGAACAAATGGGATTTGGTTGGTGCAACCTTTTGCATTGCCCATAAGGGTAAGATTATTTACGCACGTGGTTTTGGCATGGCCAATAAAGAGGAAGGCCTGGCTATGCAGCCCTATAATACTATGCGTGTGGCTAGCGTTTCCAAACTTATAACGGCTACAGCCGTTATGAAACTTGTTGAGGAGGGTAAGCTGAGGCTTAATGACAGGGTTTTTGGCGCAGATGGTATTCTAAACGATGAAAAGTTCCTGAACTATAAGGATAAGAGGGTAGAGGAAATAACCGTTCATAACCTATTAAACCACTCAGGCGGTTGGACTCCCCGGTGGGGCGATCACCTTTTTATTAAAGATGTTATTGCTCGCGAGCTTCATAAGGATTTACCTTTGGATGTTGATGACTATATTGTATTTGCCCTATCAAAACGACTTCACTTTCAGCCCGGAAGTCATAGCTCATACAGTAATATTGGATTTGTAATACTGCAAAGGGTAATTGAAAAGGCCTCGGGAATGGATTATGAGAGCTATGTAAAGAACGAGATTTTTAAACCATTAAATATTTACGATGCCCATTTGGCCAATAACTGGGATAGTTTAAGGTACGATAACGAAGTTAGATACTACGAGGTGCCAGAGGCTGAAAAGGTTATTTCCTTTGATGGCTCAAAGCAGAGTGTTCTAAAATCGAGGGGCGGAAACGATGTGCGTGCACTGGGTGCAGCCGGAGGATGGGTGATTTCACCTATTAGCCTAACCCGGTTTGTAATGGCTGTTGATGGCAGAAACGATTTTCCTGACATTCTCTCAAAGCAGTCTGTCGATATCATGAAGAAAACATACAATGGGAAGTTTCAGCCGTTGGGTTGGCGTTGGGTTAGGGACGATGGAACGCTATGGCGCTCGGGTTCCATGGCAGGCACATCGGCACTTGTTATTTCGCGCCCCGATGGCTACACCTTAACATTTACTTCCAATCAGAGTCACTGGAAAGGCGCCCGTTTCCCTTATGTTGTCGATAGGTTCTTCTTGAGGATTTTTAACAAGTATATTAAATCCATTCCAGACCATAACCTGCTGAATGTAGATAAAGGAAAATATTAGTTTAGGCTAAAATTATTTTCCAGCAATTTTTCCTGCAATTGGATATGCTCAATGAACCTTAGCCTTTTTATCAGGTAGTTAACCATTTGCTTCTCGTTTCGTAGGGAGTAAAATGCGAATTTTTCGTCAGAATCGAGTTGTATGGCTTTTGCAACATTCATAAGGTTTACTGAGTCCCCAGTAATAAGCGAGCCCATTATAGGGTCAAGGTTAAGGTTCAGCTTCTTAACAAGTACTACCAGCTCTGGATTGGTTGTAGTGAACCTATCGTCAATATACTCAATTATTCCACCACCATAAAGTTTATCGGGTAGTTTCTCCTTAAGGTTTAAAAGGTGAAAGTTTGCAATTGCCTTAATAAGAATAACCATCTCACCTAGACTATTCTTGGCTACAATGTTAACCAGTTCAACCTCGCTACCGTAGGATTTAATATTGTTGTTACTCACGTATGGTATGCCAAAGGTGTCTCCAGTTTCATTGCATTCATTAATCAACTGCTTGTAACGGGGTTCAAAGATACGCAACGGAATTTCCTCTCCCGGTAAAAGAAACACCGGGAGTGGAAACATTGCCATATATTTTGTGGTGCTGCCCATGAACTATTCTTTTTTGTTAGGTATAAATTTTAACGAAGCCGAGTTGATGCAGTACCTAATACCGGTTGGCTCAGGGCCATCGTTGAATACATGCCCCAGGTGTGCACCGCAATTTTTGCAAAGCACTTCGGTTCGCACCATACCATGGCTTAAATCTTTCTGAAACTTTATATTTTCTACAAACTTGCTATCAAAGAAACTTGGCCATCCGCAGCTGGAATGAAATTTTGTGTCGCTCTGGAAAAGTTCAGCCCCACAGCAAACGCATACATACAAACCCGGTTCAAAATGATTCCAGTACTCGCCAGTAAATGGCCTTTCAGTTCCTTTTTGCTGGGTTACGTAAAACTGTATATCGGTTAACCTATTACGTAAATCATCACTTTTCATAGTACTATCCTTAATGTTTTGAGCGCAAGCGCTTAATGAGATTACTGTAATCAATATTGATATGTAAGTTTTCACTTTGTTTAGTCTTTTGGTAAAAACAATAAATAGTCTCCTTTTGTTCGACCGATAAAAAAGGTTAATTGCTATTTGGAATGGAATTTGATTGCTATTTTTGACAATATGGATTAAAACAAATAACTATGAAAAAAATAATTCTAGCCCTGAGTGTTTCACTGGTATCGGCAATAGGTTATGCACAGCAAACCGCAGTTTACTCGTTAAAGGAGTTCGATAAACTTCGGGTCTGGGGTGAATTTAAGGTATTTCTGGTTAAAGGCGATTCCCTTAATGCCAAGGTTGAAACACAAAGCATTCCTGCATCGGACATTGCGCTAGATGTAAATGGCAATACACTTGAGGTAAAGCTCAAGGGAAAACTTTATGATAGGGTAAGCGCCACTGTTTACATAACCTACAGGGAATTAAGAGAGATATCGGTATCGGCAGCGGCTGCAGTAAGCCTTCAGGATACCCTCAAAGCAACTAATATTTCAATTAACATTAATACCAGCTCCGAGTTTGATGGCGCAGTATTGGCTGAGACTGCCGATTTAGCTGTTGGACAGGGCTCAACCCTCCGCATAAGGGGCAGTGTAAGCAGCTATGAGGCAAAAGTTAACACCGGAGGAGTTTTAACGGCAATTGACCTAATTGCTCCCAAAACATACGTAAAAGTAAATACAGGTGCTAGCGCTAAGGTTTACGCATCAAAGGTTCTTGAAGCTAATGTTAGTACCGGTGGTAGCCTAACCTATACCGGAAGTCCTGAACAGAAAAAGATTAAAACACTGGTTGGCGCCACCATTATTGAGCAGTAAATTTAACGTTTATTGCGCCATTCAACTATTTGGGCAGCAATGCTCACGGCAATCTCAGCAGGGGTTTGTCCACCAATGGGTAATCCAATGGGTGAGCAAACCCTTTCCACATTCTCCTTGCCATAACCTTCCGCAATAAGGCTCTCAAATATGGTTTTCACCTTGCTTTTGCTGCCTATCATACCAATGTACTTCAAAGGTTTACCGATTAGCTGCTTTAGTACTATCTCATCGAACTTATGCCCAAAGGTCATTATCACAACGTAACTTCTATCGTTTCCAGGTAAAAGGTGTGATACCTGCTTGTAGTCAACAATCTGTTTTTTGTGGGCCCAGACATTACCCTCAAAGGTGCTTAAACCCTGCCTGTTATCGAACAATTCAACCCTAAAGTCAAGCAGACCGAGAATTTGCGAAAGCGGAACGCTTATATGACCGGCACCAAATATGTAAACAGTTTCTTTTACCCCTAAAGGCTCGCTGTAGCGGAAGCTTGAATCGCTCTTTTGAAACTCAATTCCTTTAATGCTAATATGCGATTCACCCTCGTATACCTCCGCGCCACTGGTTGATAAAACAATTTTTCCCAGACGGTTTTCACTTTCAAGCTCAATAACTTTAGCTAAAACCTCTGAATCGGCTTTTGAAAAAAGGCTGAAGATTTGTGTTTGCTCGCCGGAACATATCATCCCCGATTTATCTTCAGCTGCATCGTGTGAGTGAACCTGCCGCTTCAAGAAGTTTTGCTTATATCCTTCTGCCAGGTTCTTGCGTGCCATTTCTACCAGGTTAAACTCCATTACACCTCCACCTATTGAGCCGTAAAGGCTACCATCGGCGGCAACAGCCATTTTAAACCCAACCTTGCCAGGGCTACTACCCTGTGTTTCGGCAACGGTAATTAGGTAAACGTCAATATTCTGCTCAATTTTTGAACTTATAAATTGCCAAATCATACCCATGTTTAATTTTTTGTAAATTTATTAAGATATTCTCTAAGGATTTTTTTAGGCAAAAATATCTTTCTATTTAGTCATAACGAAGATTAAAGACATAATAATATTGTAATATATAGAAAAAATATCTATATTTAAATGGTATCACAAAAATTATCAATACTCATTGCTTTAATGTGTAGAATTATAAATAATTTTGAGTACTAAAATCTACATAAAATGAGCGACGTATATAGTAAGATAAAGGAGTTATCGGAGAAATATGCCGATTATACTGCACGTAATCTGTCCCGATTGGTTCAGATTAAATCCTTGAGTGCGCAGGAGCGCGACGTGCAGCTGGAGCTAAAGAGGCAAATGGAAGAGGCTGGCTTTGACGAGGTTTTTATCGATGGGCTTGGGAATGTAATTGGTCGTATTGGAAATGGAAAACGTATTCTTGCCATCGATGGCCACATGGATACGGTTGATATTGGCAATAAGGATAACTGGGAGTTCGATCCCCTGGGAGGCGAAATTCGCGATGGGTATGTACATGGACGCGGAACAGTTGACCAGGAAGGCGGCCCTGCTGCATTTGTGACGGCTGGCAAAATACTTAAGGAACTTGGTTTTAACAGGGATTTAACCATATACTTTGTAGGTAGCGTAATGGAAGAGGATTGCGACGGACTTTGCTGGAAGTACATTGTGGAGGAGGATAAAATAAGACCCGATTTTGTTATAAGCACTGAGCCTACAAACCTCAATATATACAGGGGTCACCGCGGTAGAATGGAAATGCAGGTTCATTTTTACGGTGTTTCTGCTCATGGCTCAGCACCCGAAAGAGGGAAAAATGCCATTTACATGGCCTCAAAGGTGGCCTTGGAGGTAGAAAAACTAAACGAACGACTAAAATTCGATGAGTTTCTGGGAAAAGGAAGCATCACTGTTACGGAGTTCACCTCCAGTAGTCCTTCGCTATGCGCAGTTTCCGACTATGCCCGCATTCATCTAGACCGTCGCCTTACCTGGGGCGAAACCAAGGAGAGCGCTGTTGCCGAGATTGAAGAGCTGATTAAAGGCATGAATGCCAAGGTGGAAGTGCTAAACTATAGCGAGAAGGCCTATACAGGACTGGAATACGGCATGGAAAAATACTACCCAACGTGGAAAATGCCCGAGGATAGTGAGATTGTGCAGAAAGGCGTAAGCACCTACCAGAAGCTTTTTGGCAATGCTCCAAAGGTTGATAAGTGGACCTTTTCCACAAATGGTATCATGACCTGTGGAACCTATAAAATTCCTACAATTGGTTTTGGCCCAGGCAATGAGGTGTTAGCTCATGCTCCCAATGAGAAGGTTCCCATTAGCGATTTGGTGGCAGCTACTGCCTTTTATGCCGCCTTCGCATATGAGATTTAGGTTTCGTATTGCACAAATTAAATTGTGAATCAGGAATCAAAGTCGTTTAGTTAAGGTTAATTGTCATGTTGAGCGGAGCGAAACATCTCAAAACAATAGATTAATCGAGATCCTTCGTTTCACTCAGGATGACAAAGGGAGAGTCTGACTTATTATCCAAACGACATTGATTCAGGTTTTTCGATTGTTGTATTACAAAATATGCTGTAACTTCATTTTAAATTTGTTACCCACGCCTAATTAGCTAACATAGTTAAAACCGAATAAAAACTTTGAAATATGGATTTAATCAAGAAAATAGCGGAGTTAAATCACTACAAATCAGACCTTAGCGGTAAAGATTTTTTACTCACATGGGAGAAGAGCGACGACGACCTTAAGGTTGTGCTACAGGTTGCTTCCATTCTTAAAGAGATGCGTAAGGAAAACATTTCGCCCCGCATATTCGATTCAGGCCTGGCTATTTCAAACTTTAGGGATAAGTCCACCAGAACTCGTTTTTCGTTTGCCTCGGCTGCAAATCTGTTGGGACTTGCAGTTCAGGAGTTGGATGAGGAGAAATCGCAGATTTCGCACGGCGAAACCGTTCGTGAAACCGCTAACATGATTTCGTTCCTTTCCGATTTCATTGGTATTCGCGATGACATGTTCCTGGGTGAAGGAAACAAGTATATGCGCCAGGTTGGCGAAGCACTCGATGAAGGTTTTACTAAGGGGGTTTTGCCTGTTAGGCCTGGTATTGTGAACCTGCAATGCGATATGGATCACCCAACCCAGTCAATGGCTGACCTGCTTCACCTTGCCAATGAGTATGGTTCACTGGATGCTTTGCGTGGCAAAAAGATTGTGATGAGCTGGGCATACTCGCCCAGCTATGGCAAACCACTATCGGTTCCACAGGGTATTATTGCTCTGATGACCCGTTTTGGCATGAATGTGGAGTTAGCCTACCCAGAGGGCTACGACCTTATTCCTGAAATTGTTGAAATTGCCAGAAAAAATGCCACTCAAAGCGGAGGTAGCTTTAAGGTTAGCCACAGCATGACCGATGCCATGCGCGATGCCGATATTGTTTACCCAAAAAGCTGGGCGCCATTCCACATCATGCAGCAACGCACCCAGCTGCTTATGAATGGCGATAAGAATGGCCTTAAAGAGCTCGAGCAGGTTTGCCTGGCTAACAATGCCAAGTACAAGGATTGGGAGTACAATGAGCAGGTTCGCAAGGTAACCAGGAATTCCGATGCTCTTTACATGCACTGCCTACCAGCCGATATTTCGGGCGAATCGTGCATTCAGGGTGAGGTAAGTAAGGAAACCTTTGAGCGTTACCGCATTAAAACTTACCAGGAAGCGGGTTTCAAACCATATATTATTGCTGCTATGATGCTTACCAATAGGTTCCAAAATCCCGCTGATATTCTAATGAAACTTATTGAAAGGAACACACCAAGAGTTATAAAGTAGTAGCCCATTTTATATTTCAGCAGCACCTTAAGGTGCTGTTTTTTTTTGCTTTATTATGTAGTTTAACAGAATAAATGTTATACTAAAATATGCCTTTCCCTTCAGGTATATCTATTAGAATTATACTTTTGACTAATCATTTGTTTGAATATTCTAAAGACTAAATAATTATTGTTTATAATTTCTAAAAATGATGTGAATGTTGGTATTAAACTATGCCATGTATTATTTTTATTGTGATAAAAAGATATAAAAATGAAAGAGTTGATAGAGGAGATATTCATTGATGCATGGGCTATCAATGATATAATTAGCTGTTATCAGGATAAAAAAGCCGATTACCCCGATTTATTTCAGATAGTTAGTGGTTATGACCTGTCGAAACCTACCAACAAAATTCCTTTCAAGGTTTACGTGGAGCTATGTAGCTGGATTGAAAAGAAGCTGGGACAATTTAACCTAATTAAAATTGGCCGCCGGATTGGTGAATCAACCTACAGTCTAATGCTTGAAACCAACATGGTTAATACCGAGAGTAAGCCGTTGGATGTAATGAAAGCATTGGTTTTGCTAGCGCAGAAAGGTGTAAAAGATCCGAAACGGAGAGGTTGGGAAATAGTTTCACACACTGATAAGTCCATTCAAATGCGAAAAACCCAACTATTTAACACGCATATTCAGGTGGGGTTGCTCGATACCCTAGTGAGAAAATGCAAGGTGTATGGGGTTCAGGTTAACTTAGTTAAGGAGGAAAGCAAAGGTGCTGAGTTTGATGAGTATCTTATAACTTGGCTTTAATTAACCTGTTTCAAACCCTACCACAATTGTAGGAACCTGAATTATCCATTCTTTTGTAGTAGTGGCCTGTTGTTTTCGTAGATCGGCGTTTAAGTAGTTGACCGCTGGGCAGATTTTCGCTCAATTTTCCGTTATCAACTGCAATAATTCCGTTTTTGATTACGAAAGCAACCTCACCAGTAGTCTCAAAGCCTTCATAAATGCTTATGTCGGACTTTGAGTGATGTTTACTTGAAGAAATTGAGCCTTTTACGTTTGGATTCCAAATCACAATATCGGCATCGGCACCAATGGCAAGTTCACCCTTTTGAGGGTAAAGTCCAAATATTTTAGCCGGTTGTGTTGCAAAAACATCAACCAATTTGCTAAGGCTTAGCTTACCGGTTAATGCACCAAAAGTGTACAGTAGCGCAAGCCTATGTTCAATCCCGCCTGCTCCGTTTGGTATTTTGCGGAAATCGTCCTTGCCCACCATCTTTTGCTCAAGACTGAAAGGGCAGTGGTCAGTTCCAACCGTTAGTATATTACCATTGTTGATGGCATTCCAGAGGGTATCTCTGTCAATACTTTGCCTGAGCGGTGGGCTTATAACATACTTTATTGCTTCGGGTAAACTGGAGTCGTAGAGGGCTTCATCGAGTAGAAGATACTGAGGGCAGGTTTCGGCATAAAGCGGTTGGCCGCTTTTTTGGGCTTGAATAATATGTTTAACCGATTCAGCCGCCGAAACGTGAACAATGTAAAGGGGGCACTGGGTTTGATCGGCAAGGTCGATAGCACGTTTAACCGCTAACGCTTCAAATCGAGGTGGACGCGAGAGCATGTGGTACTTTGGAGCTGTAAGACCCTGGCTGGCATAAAAATCTCTTAAAGTATCGATATCATCGCCCATCTCGCAGTGAGCAGTAACCATACCACCATTCTGAGCCACTGTATGCATTACATGGTATAAGGCATTGTCATCAATTCCAACGGAACTTTTATAGGCCATGTAAACTTTAAACGATGGAAATCCCATTTCAATGCATTCCTCAATCTCTTTGGGAGTATTTTTATTCCATTCAATAGGGCTCACATGAAATGTGTAATCAACTAGCGAGCAAGCAGCCTCATCCAATCGTGCTTTTAGCGCTTCAACCATTGATTGACCCCGTGATGGGGTCACAAAATCGATAATGGTTGTTGTTCCGCCCATAAGGGCAGCAATGCTGCCCGAATGAAAGTCGTCCGATGAAAAACCGGCGGGTGTAGGTAGGTGCAAATGAACATGTGGGTCGATACCCCCGGGCAGCACCAGCATACCCTGTGCGTTGATTGTAGTTTCAGCATTAGCTTCTAGCTGGTTTCCAATGGCCGCTATCTTCCCATCAACAACCAACAGGTCGGCAATTTGCTCGCCAACCGATGTTACAATCCTACCTTTTGTAATTAATATTCTCAATTCCTACTCTTATTCAAGTATTTTCAGAAAATGGTTACCGCCCGATTCAGTAAAGCCTAAATGTTGCAAATATTTTTTGTGGCTCTTATTGCATGCCTTTGCCCACACCCGGGTATACCCGCTTTCGGTAAATTTCTGGCTAAGCCAGTAGTAAACAAACTTGCCATTCTTAAAGTCGCGGTATTCAGGTAAAACGTAATCAAGCTCTACCTCAAGCGCTTTTGTTTCGTTGCGTTGGGCAATGAATACCCCAGCAACTGCCATGTTACGCAGAATGAGGAAGCTAACTGTATTTTCAGTGGGGGTATAGACAAAACCAGGAAAGAAACGATGTATATCCTTTTGATGGAAATCGAGGAAACGCATCAGATAACGGTTCTCGGGGCGAACCTCAAGTATCTCAAACACCTCTTTTTTCGAGTAGATTTGAAATAGGTAGTAAGCATCGGTAAGCACAATAAAACCGTTTAAAATGCCCACAGGCCATGCTCCAATCAGAAAACCGTAAATTGAGAACATCAATGCTCCTGTTAGGTTTATCCAACGGAACTTAACTATCGAACTCATTGTCATTGATAGCGCAATGATTACCGATGCGCTATACCCAATCCATTCCAGTACTTGTTGATTCATCTAAATTTGTTTTAAAGGGCAAATATAAGCATAAAAAGAGGAATTTATTATTTGGTAATTGTTGGATAACTAAAATGAAAAGTATGACTATTTAGTGAGTTTTTTCGAGCAACAATCAACCATCGGTTATCAATCTTTTCTGTCATCCTTAGCAAAGTGAAAGAACATATTCTTAGTTTACAGTGTTCAGTGTGCAGTGTACAGGGGTGATTGTTTTTAGTGTTTAGTGTTTGGTGGTTGGTGGTTGGTGTTTGGTTAATTTAACCTGTGTAAATCAATTCAATCAGTGTGATCTGCGTTCTATTTTGTGACAATCAACCATCAACTCCATTTGTCATACCAAGAAGTGCGCAGGATCTCATGCAACGCCAAGTGGAAAAATGAGCAAAGAGATACCATCGTGAGCTCAGCATGACTGATTGACGTTTCCGCAAAATCTATCCCAATATTTCAGGACTAGACAACCTTTAACCATCATCCT
>JAGPEQ010000058.1:0-3799 GCA_018056955.1 Bacteroidales bacterium
AACCATCAACGAACAACTAAACCATCTGCGTCATCAGCGTTCTATTACAAACCACCAACCACCCTACACCTTATCATTTTCGGACACAGCTTTGTAAGAACTTTTTCCCATTTACGGACATAAAATGCGTAATAAAACCATACAATAAACACATATACAAATATATACGAATTATGGCACTGTAATTGTTGAACCATATTAAACGTTCTATGGCGTAAATAATTTTTGGTGTTAGTAAAAAAGGCGTTGGTCAAAAAAGTTGAAGTAAAATAGGCCTAGAGCAAAACCTTTTAGCTGCTAAACCGTAAATAGCCAAAGTGAACAATTTGAAAGATGTATGCGCAGACGATGCAAACATAGTAAACTGACGACCCCCCGCAGCAACCGGCCCCCATAGCCGGCCAAGCGGGCTAATGAGCTTACCACCCCGTATGGGGGCTTTAGTTCAGAAATTTTAAACAAGTAACAAATTTTGAATTCATTTAATTATAAACCACTAAATTTTACAATTATGAAAAGATCGACACTTATGAGAATCGCGCTGGTTGTAACAGCTCTATTCATGTTCTCAGGCGCTTTTGCACAGGTTGCAGATAGCGACTATTCTGAGTATGATGCTAACAAGACAACCCCAACTAACATTGATTATGTAACCCTTAAAACATCAGGGAGTACTACAATGGGTTATTATGCTGAACCAGATGCTATTTATCACCCTAATTACAATGCAGGTGGTAGTTGGGCTTTAACTGCTGGATTTACTTGGAATTGGACTGTTCCTACAGATCCAGGTACACCGGCTACTGTAACCTATCCAGTAGCTTCAAAACCTGCCAACTATGTTGAAATAACCTATACAGCAACAGGTAACTATGTTGTTAATGTTGAAGAAGTTGCACCAGCAGCATTTGGTGGATGTTCTGGCTCTACTACAGTGATGAATGTTACTGTTATTGATCCTCCAACTGCAGCTATATCTGGGGGACAAGCTAACAATTCATGGGGTGTAACTACTGCTGGTCATGAGTATTATATTTGCGGAGATGCTAATGCAGAAGATTTAACAATTACAATTACAGAAACAGGTGTTCCTTCAGCTTTAGCTAGTTATGCTTACTCTGTACAAAAAAGAGTTGTAAATATTGATGCTAGCGGTACTGAAGATGCAACTTCAGAAGTTATAACTGCAAATTTTGTTGACCATCCTATTGCAACCAAATATCAAACAAGTACTGCTGACGGCGGTACAGAAACTGTTTCTACTGGTAATATGCCTGTTGTGAGTAATAAAAGAACAAAATATGAATTTACTTTAAAGAAACCAACTGATGCAGCTGTGGCTGCAGCTGAAGGTATCGTTTCTGCTATTTCTCATAAATCAGATTACTTATCTATTGCTGCAGGAGGAGATGTTTCTACTTATCCATTCACAGGAACTGTTACTGTTGTTTATATTGTTAACCCTGCTCCTGTTACTGGACCTATCTATCACATAGCAAATACTTATGCTTACTAAATTCTTTTCCCGGCCAGCCAGGCTGGCCGGGTTTTTTAAAAACTCGTTCTGCAATTGCTAATAACATCAGGTTAAACTAAGTAATAAGGTTTTGAAAAGGTTGCGCAACATACTATTCCTACTTATTTTTTCAGTTTCGGCATTTACCCTTTCTGCTCAGGAACAAGCCGATTTACCCATGGCCTGTATTGGGCATACCGAGCGTTATGGAGTTAAAGGTTTTAATGGAATCTCCGATTTCGACTGGACCATAACCGACCCCGATGGTAATGTTCTTCAGCAAGGCACCGATTACACTCTTCTGGCGCGAGGCGATTCTATCGACATCTTCTGGCGCGAGGGGATGAAGGGTGGCATTTACACCCTTACGGTTGTTGAGCATACCGATTATGGCTGCAGCGCGACCCCTTACACTGTGAATATAGTACTGAATACCCCTGAGATATTTATACCCATAACCAATAACATCCCCGATGAGCTTAATGTGTGTATTGGTAACATTGCAGCCCTAGATCCCGGTAGCGAGTTTATCCATTACCTGTGGCACGATGGAAATACCAACCAGGTTTACTATACCGGCGAGAGTGGAACCTACACCGTTAGGCTGGTTAACACAAACTACAGCTGCTCCTACGATATAACCGAGGTAACCGTTAGGCCCCTGCCTGTTGTTAACCTTGGCAACGATACCACCCTGTTTGCCAACCAAACCCTACTGCTCGATGTGTACAACCCCGATTTTACGTTTTACGACTGGAGTACCGGAGCCATAACCCCAAGCATAACTGTTGATGGCCAAAGTGGAGACCAAACCATTTGGGTAAAGGTAACCGATAACTATGGATGTTCCAACTCCGATACCATTGAGGTTTCTGCTGCCGATTACAGCAGCCTGCGCATTCCTGCAGCCTTTACACCCAATAAGGACGGTGTAAACGATACTTGGGAATTGCCTGCTCCCTACAAGGGGCAAGACCTACGCAGTTATTTAACCGATTTTGACGTGAAGGTTTTCAACCGTTGGGGTAAGTTGGTTTGGAGTAGCAAGGGTGCTTATAAGCCCTGGGATGGCAAGGATTTGAACGGCAAGGAATTACCCATGGATTCGTACCACTACATCATTGTATTCACCGTTGGCGACAAGAAGTACGAGTACAAGGGTAGTGTAACGATAATTAGGTAGTTGATGGTTGATAGTAAAAATAGTAAATTTACGACATAAATTTTTTTAACCTTTAGCCTTTAACCTTGAATGGAATTTTGAATCATAATTTAGTTTAAATGAGAAGTTACATTTACATAGGGATATTTGCAGCAGTGGCATTCATGGGAATGGCAGGTGTGGTTAAGGCCCAGCAGCAACCCCTATATAGCCAGTACATGCTCGATCCTTTCCTGGTAAACCCGGCAGTTGCCGGTTCCGAGGGGGTAACTGCTTTTAATCTAACAGCCCGGCAGCAGTGGATTGGCTACTCCGAGGCACCAAGCACCTATGCGCTTAGCGCTCAAACCCGAATTCTGAAAACCAGTTTCCGTAACCGAAGCAGGCTAATTAAAACCAAAGTGCGTCGTCGTCGTCCCAGTGGACGAGTTGGGTTGGGTGCGTTTGTATTTAACGATAACAACGGTCGAATCCACCGTACAGGATTTCAGGCAACCTATGCCTACCATATCTACATGCGCGATCAACAGCTGAGCTTCGGCGCTTCGCTTACCAGCTTTCAGTTCAAGGCAAATGTAAATGCCATTGATGGATACGAACAAACCAACGACCCATTGCTAATGGGTAAGACCTCCAAATTCGCTCCCGATGCCAATTTGGGGGTGTTACTTAGCACACAAAAGTATTACGTGGGTTTCTCGGCTACTTCGCTATTCCAGAGTTTTATTCAGTTTGGTGGAGGTAATTCCGAGGTGGCATACCGTTTACTTCGCCAGTACTACCTGGTTGGGGGGTATAGGTACCAACCCTACCGCAGCGATTTTGCCATTGAACCTTCGGTTCTATTAACCACCAATGAGCGTTTTCAGTTTGGAGCAGACCTCAACCTCAAGGGGTACTATAAAAACGATTATTGGGCTGGCGTTTCAATACGTTCCACCGGTGCTATTATTACCATGATTGGTGTAAAATACCAGCAGTTCTATTTTGGCTACGCCTTTGACTATAACTTTACCGATGTATCGACATTCTCCAAAGCAGGATCGCACGAGCTGATGCTTGGAATGAAACTGGGTGACAGCGCCCGCCGTTACCGCTGGTTGAATAGGTTCTAAGGAAGG
>JAGPEQ010000058.1:3899-14524 GCA_018056955.1 Bacteroidales bacterium
CGCCTTTGACTATAACTTTACCGATGTATCGACATTCTCCAAAGCAGGATCGCACGAGCTGATGCTTGGAATGAAACTGGGTGACAGCGCCCGCCGTTACCGCTGGTTGAATAGGTTCTAAGGAAGGTTCGAGGTTATTTTACGAATATCAATCAAAAACTAAGGATCACAGGGTTTCACAGAGTTTACACAGTGTTACACAGTGAAAATCTGCATTATCTGTGTCATCTGCGTTCCATTCCATCTCACGAACAACGAATAACCATTTAGCCGACCCCTCTAAATCTCCCCTGAGAGGGGAGACTTCCATTTTTTCTGCAAGGGTTTTGTCTTTTCCCCTCTCCTTTTAGGAGAGGGGCAGGGGTGAGGTCGGTTTTCCAGTAACAACCATCAACTAAATAGGTATCACAGGGTTTCACAGAGTTTACACGTGTTACACTGTGGAAATCCTCCCAATCTGCGTCATCAGCGTTCCATTTCAATTCACGAACAACGAGCAACGAACAACCATTTAGCCGACCCCTCTAAATCTCCCCTGAGAGGGGAGACTTCCATTTTTTCTGCAAGGGTTTTGTCCTTTCCCCTCTCCTTTTAGGAGAGGGGCAGGAGTGAGGTCGGTTTTCCAGTAACAACCATCAACGAACAACTATATCATCTGCGTTCCATTAGCCTTCCCTTTGGCTCAAAACTAACCCTAACGATTTATTTCTTCGTTTCATATTCAAAATCTCTTTAAAATTCCATAAATTGCATGAAATTTGAATTGAAAAAGAATAAAAAGCCAAGCATGAGAATTAGCGTAAAATACCTAATGGTTGTCAGCATAATGGTTTTATGCCTAAGTGGTTATTCGCAGGAGATATCTGTTGGACAGGTTGTCCCTGATATCACAGGGTATGGTCCCAATGGTGAGGAGTTTAAGTTAACATCGTTAAGGGGGAAGCTGGTGCTGGTTGATTTTTGGGCATCGTGGTGCTCGCCCTGTAGAAAGGAAAACCCTGTACTTGCTGAGGTTTACAATAAGTACAAGGATGCCTGCTTTACCAATGGAAATGGATTTGCGATATTCAGCGTATCGCTTGACCTAAAACGTGATAACTGGGTAAACGCAATAGCCGACGATAAACTAGTATGGCCTTACCATATAAGCGACCTAAAAGGTTGGCGGAGCGAGGCGGCAAAAGCGTACAGTGTCAATGCAATTCCTATGAACTTTCTGGTGGACAGTTCGGGCGTAGTTATTGCAAAGAACCTCCGAGGTTCTGAGCTCAGCAATACATTGCGTAAGTACCGGAAATGGAAGTTTTTTAGTAACTCCGATTGCAAAAACTAATAATTCCGATAACAGGGTATGAAGACAAAGCGTTTTATTGTAAGGTTGTTAAAGTATTTTGGCCTAACTATTATCTTTTTACACTTACTGGTATTCATTATTATTGGGATTGCAAAGCTGTTTGAGGGAAGCATTATTCGTCTTGCGGTTAAGGAGATTGAATCAAATCTAAAAGCGCCTATCTCCTACGGGGAGGTTTCGTTAGTTCCTTTTCGGGATTTCCCGAATCTTACTGTTCGTATTGCCGACTTTAAACTAGGTCAGCAGGCCGACTCGGTGCGGGTATTTGGTATAGGGAGTTTACCTGATACCCTGGTTGGGTTTAAAAACGTTTTTGTTTCCGTAAAGGCATATCCACTACTCAAAGACAAGGTAATAATTAACGGGGTTGAGCTGAATGGATTTAGGGTAAACTACCTGGTTGATTCTACTGGAAAATCGAATTTTGATTTTTTGATACCTCCCGATACAGTTGAAACTCCTGTAGATACAGTTACACAAACCATTCTAAACATTCTTTTAAAGAATCTTACCCTTAGCGATATTCATTTGACATATTCCGACCAAAAGCTAAAGGCTGCAGCGGATATTGTTATTCCTAAACTTCACCTTGAGGGAAGGGTTTCGGGCGATAGTATCTGGGGGAAAAGTAATGGCGAAATTGTTGTAACCAATACCCGGTTTGCCGATTTACCACTGGAGAAGGTTACAAACCTCAACTTTTCCTACAGTGTTGATTACGACAATGGAAACCTTTTACTCGACTATGCCAAGTTCGATATAAATGGCATAGAACTTAAAGCCACTGGTAACGCAACCCTGTCGGATTCAATCTGGGTGGATTTTAGCCTTGCTTTGCCAAAACTTAACCTTGCTGAGCTATATGGCTTTGTTCCTGAGGGTATGATTAAGGAGTATGGATTATCGAAGCTTGGAGGAACCCTTAAGTTTAACACAATTGTTAGGGGGTATTTATACGATACCCTAATGCTTCCAAGCGTTTTTGTTGATTTTGACTTGAGGAAAGGTGTAGTTGAAACTAAACAATACCCAAAAGTAAATAAGCTTGACTTCGAGGGAAGCGTTTCAATCCCAAACCCGAACTACCTTGCCACATCAGCAGTAAATATTAAAAAATTCAATCTTGAAACTCAGCAAAGTAGGGCTAACCTAACTCTTACGCTGAAAAATCCAAACAAACCACTTTACAACATTCAAGGCGACATGCATCTTGTCCTCGACGAGTTTGCCCCATTGCTACCCGATAGCACTCTGACAGAACTTTCCGGTTTAATTGATGCTAAATTTTTTACCAAGGGTAAAATGCCCGAATACCTTGATGTGAACAGCTCCGATTACTTTATGGACAACACGGGATTTTCCTTATCTTTTAGCAATATCAATGCCGGGGTAGACACGGTTAATGCTGTAAAGGAATTAAATGCCGAGGTAACATATAGCCCTGGCAAGGAACTAACGGTTAACAACCTCTCATTACGTTTGCCTGCCTACAAGGTAAGTTTAAAGGATGGTTTACTTAAAGTAAAGGTCATAGGGCGTATATCGGAACTTGATAAAATTGATGTAAGGGTCGATACGCTTCATATTGCCATGGGCAATAGTAGTTTTAGCAGTAAGATGAAGTTCAAAAACTTGAAAAGCCCCGTTTTCAGGGGCGAAGGCCGTTTGTATGTCGATTTGGATGAGCTACACCGATTTATTCCTGATACGCTTGTTAGCCTTGTTACCGGTAAGATAGATTTTGGATTTAGCACATCGGGAACAATTAACCCCGATTCTATTGATAAGCAGATAATGCCAATCCTATTTGAAAACAGCATGTTTGCTGCGCAAATCAAGGATTTTGGTTTCTCATTGCCCAACGATAGCCTGATTGGCGTCGATAGGTTATCGCTTACCCTTTCAATGGCAAACGATACCATTCGTTTAGCCAATGTGAATGGACACTACAAAAATCTGGACTTTCGCTCCGATTCAACCTCTATCTGGAATGTTTATAAAACATTCATTTTAGGGCAAAAGGATAAAAAGCTCATTGTTAATACATCGCTTTGGGCTAACTATGTTGATTACGATATTTTCCTACCCTTTATGGCCGAGGACTCAACGGCAAGCCCCGATACGGCTGCCTCAACTATCCCACAATACATTATTAGGGGCATTGCCAAAGCCGATAAGGTGAAATACGGGAAAGTACTAATTGACGACCTTTCGACAAAGTTCAGGGTTGACGATAGCCTCTATGTGCTTGACGAACTACGAATGAAAGCATTTGGGGGCAATATGGTTACCTCGTTGGTTTACGACACCCGTAAGTATCCACTGGAAATCATTGAATTCAAGAATGAATCGAATAGGTTAAATATCAAGCAGTTGTTAGAACAAAACGACGATTTTGAGCAGGATTATATCACCCATAAAAATATCGATGGATTAGTTACAGGTACGGTTTTTGGGCGAATTGTGATGCAGGACACCAACCTGCTTTATGACAAGATGAACCTTTTAGGCAACTTTAAGCTTGAAAATGGTGGTATATACAACTTTGAGCCTGCCATGGAGCTGTCAAAGTTTACTAACCTTAATGAGTTAAACAATATTGTATTTAATACACTGGAAACCAGTGTGTTTATTTACAACAACCAGATTTACTTCCCAAAAACCAACATCGTAAGTACCGCCATGGATATGTCGGTTTACGGTATGCAAAGCTTTGCCGATGACTACGAGTATCACTTTGTGGTTTACCCCGGTGATGTAATGCTTGGAAAATCCAAAAAGCTTTTGAAAAAGCAGGGTTTGAAGGACGAGGGATTTGAAGGGCCAAACAAGGCTAAACGCTCAGGGCTATACCTTGTAGCGTTTGAAAGAGGAAAAGAATCGAAATATGGGTTTGATACTAAGGAGTTACAGGCAACCATGAAGGCCACCATTCGCGTTCAGGAACGCGGGCTTAATTTGGTTTTTCACCCCCATGTAATGAACTTTAGTACCGAATTGGACAGAAAGGAATCCAAACGGAAAACAGCTGATGAAAAAAAGGATGGGAAGGAAGTTAAGACCAATTGAGTGGATTGCAGTAGCGATTTCCATTGTACTTATAGTTTTAATTGGCATAAAAGCGTGGCAGTTGGCCCCAAATAAGACTAGTAAGCTAGCCGCACCTATTTCATCCAATCCTTTAGATATCACGTTTGGAAGCGATTCGGCTCAGCTTGCCATTTACGCATACATAAGTTACCATTGCGGTTACTGCAGGCTTTTTTTTACTGAGGTTTATCCTGAGCTTGAAAGGGAATTCATTTCCACCGGAAAGGTACGCTTGGTTCTGAAAATAGTGGAGCACTCAAATAACGCTGACCGGATAAATGAGGTGAAAACAGCAGTATGTATAAACCGATACGGGTATTATGGGAAGTTGCATGAGCTGCTAGTTACAAATAGTAGCGTGATATATAGTGACGAGTTCCGTGAAATGGTCAACCATTTCATTGATAGCGACCCACTGGTTGCCGAGTGCATTCTAGGGAATGAATCGATGGATTATATTTTGCAAATCCGGAACGAATTTGATAAATTTGGATTTACCGGAACACCTACATTTGTTATTGAGGGTAGAGTTTTTAGGGGTTATATGCCCTTTGAGCAGTTTAAATCTATCATAGTTAAACACTTAAACCAATAAAGTTATGCGAAAGAAGTTACTGGTTGCCCCAATTATTCTAGGAGCGGTACTGGCATTCCTAACCTGGGGTTGCGAAAAGGAAGAAGAGGATGTTTGCCAAAAATTTGAGCCACCCCAGTGTGAAATAGCCAACGTTTGTTGCCCAACCGATGGCGGGAACTGTTACTACGAGGTAGGCGATAGCAAATATTACTGCGATAAGACAAAAGCTACTCCAGATGACCCCGATGGGTGTAATGATGCCGAAAATCAAGCCATTGAGGTTCTTTGTCCAGCTGCAAGTCCTGACCAGCTAATGAATGCAAAGGTTGAGCTAAGCAAGTTAACCCGCAAGCTGATGCAAGAGGCAAGAACCTTATCGGTATGCCATTAATGAAATTACCGGAATAGGCCATACTATTCTGGTTTTTTATCGAGTTATGCTTGTAAAGACCTTTGGTAGTGCGGTTCATGGCATAAAAGCCACAACAATTACCATTGAGGTAAGTGTTGGGCAAGGGGTAAACTTTTTCCTTGTTGGGTTACCCGATAGCGCTGTTAAGGAGAGCCAACAGCGTGTTATGTCGGCACTAGAGACTAATGGCTACAAGTTTCCCAAAAAGAGAATAGTTATCAATATGGCACCAGCCGATATCCGGAAGGAGGGTTCGGCTTACGATTTACCACTGGCCATTGGAATTATGGCTGCATCTGAACAGATTAAACCCGATTTGCTGCCGGATTACGTTATCATGGGTGAGCTTTCGCTCGATGGCACCATCCAGCCCATTAAAGGGGTTTTGCCCATAGCCATTCAGGCCCGCGAGGAGGGTTTTAAAGGTTTTATTGTTCCCGCGCAGAATGCCCGTGAGGCTGCCGTTGTAAACAACCTCGACGTTTACGGGGTTGAGAGTATCAAACAGGTGGTTGACTTTTTTAATGGCAATAGCACTCTTGAGCCAACCATTGTGAACACCCGCGAGGAGTTTTTTGCCCACGCCAACAACTACGATGTTGATTTTTCCGATGTAAAGGGGCAGGAAAACGTTAAGCGGGCGCTTGAGGTGGCTGCTGCAGGAGGACACAACATCATTATGATAGGCCCGCCTGGTGCAGGAAAAACCATGCTGGCCAAGCGGATACCAACAATTATTCCCCCGTTAACATTGCGCGAGGCGCTTGAGACCACCAAAATTCATTCCGTTGCAGGTAAAATTGACAGGAATACATCATTGATGACCCGTAGGCCATTCCGTAGTCCACACCATACCATCTCCGACATTGCTCTTGTTGGTGGTGGGCAGTTTCCACAGCCCGGTGAAATATCGCTCGCCCATAACGGCGTACTTTTTCTCGATGAGCTACCCGAGTTTAAAAGAACAGTTTTAGAGGTTATGCGCCAACCCCTTGAGGACAGGGTTATAACCATATCGCGGGCAAAGTTTACGGTTGAGTATCCCGCCAGCTTCATGTTAGTTGCCTCCATGAATCCCTGCCCATGCGGTTACTACAATCATCCTGAAAAGGAATGCGTGTGTTCGCCCGGAGTTGTGCAAAAGTACCTAAATCGCATTTCAGGACCGCTGCTCGACCGCATTGATATCCATGTTGAGGTAATCCCGGTCCCATTCGATAAGCTTGCGTCGGCACCACCAGCCGAGAGTAGCGCTCAAATTAGGGAGCGGGTGGTAAAAGCCCGACAGATTCAGGAGGAGCGTTTTGTTCCCTGGGCCGATGTACACTGTAACGCTCAAATGACCTCCAAGCTGATACGGCAGTTCTGCGTACTTGATGAGGCCGGAACGGCCATCCTGAAAACAGCCATGGAACGGCTAAACCTTTCAGCAAGGGCTTACGACAGAATTCTAAAGGTTTCCCGTACCATTGCCGACCTTGAGCAATCCGAAAAAATATTGCCCCAGCATGTGGCTGAGGCAATTCAGTATCGTAGCTTGGATAGGGAAAACTGGGCAGGCTAGTGCCTGATACGTTCAAACCCCCTTCCGTAAACCCCGGTAACCGTTGCAACCGAAATAAACGCTTCGGGGTCAACCTCCTTAATTATTTTATACACATCGCTAACCTCGTGCTTGCGCACAAGTGAGATTAGCACCTTTTGCGATTCTTTTGTGTACCAGCCCATTCCATCAACCACGGTTACTCCACGGTTAATCTCAGATGTAATCCTATCGGCAATTTCCTGGTATCGCTTTGAAAAGACAAACACCTGAACCGACTGTTTGCTACCCGAAAGAACGGCATCGAGGGAGTAAGCCGTGATGGCCATGGCCACATAACCATAAACAATGGTTTCGATACGCTTGGCGGGCTCAAGGTCGAGTAGAACCAAAAACGATGAGCCAATGATGAAAACATCGCAAAGCATTATTATACGGCCTGGGCTAATGTTACGGTACTTATTGATTATCATGGCAATGATATCGGTACCACCAGTGCTGCCACCCTGAGTGAACACAACCCCAAGCCCAACACCTGCAAGCGCACCGCCAATGATTGTGGACATAAACTTGTCCTCAACCACTGCAACCTTTATTGTCATTTGGAGCAGCGATAGTAGAAATGCGCCAACAGTAACGCCAAAAATGGTTTTCACCCCAAAGTTGGCTCCCAGCATTTTAATGGCTAAAAGGATGAGTCCCACATTTATTAAAAAGTAGGTATAACCCATTGGAATGCCAGTAGCGTAGTAAACAAGCGCACCTATACCCGAAACTCCTCCGCCAGTAATTTTATGTGGAATCAAAAAAGCAGTCCACGATAGCGCATAAAGCAACAGCCCGAACACTATGATGGCATAGGATCGGACTGTTTTAAAAATATTGGCTGTAGTCATTCTCTAAAAAATTCCTACTACTCGTCTCTTAAATCATCATCTTTTTTGTAATCACCTTCCTTACGACGTTTGATGGAACGTGCGTAAGAGTTAAGCAGGTAGCTAACCTCGTTGAGGTTATTCTCTAGCTCATCGGCTTGGAATGAATCCAAGAGGTGTAAATCGGTGGCAAGGGTAATGTAGTAACGGCACTCCTCAAGGGCCTCCTGTGCGGTGGTTAAAAAGAGTAGCTTGTCCTCGCGATCCTTCTTCTTGTAGCCTCCAACAATGTTGGTTGCAATGGCAGTGGCACTTTCACAAAGCATGTCGCCCACAATGGCTTGATAATCGTCGGGGAAAATTTTTACCTGCTGGTAAATGTTAAGCACAAAAGCGTGGGCCTTTTGCCATACTACCAAGTCCTTGAACGATTTGGTTTTGTTGTCCGATTTGTCCATATCGCACTCCTTTCTGTTGAATGTTTTGTAAGTATAATAATGATTAATAAGGGTTTACTAAAGTTACTACTTTTTTGAAATCTGCAAAAATATTATTTGACTAAACAACAATATTTACAATTTTGTTTGGAACCACAATTACCTTTTTGGGTTGCTTGCCATCGAGGTATTTTAGCGTGTTTTCATCGGCTAAAACAATTTTTTCTACCTCATCGGCCTTAAGGTTTAACGGTAGTTCAAGGGTAAAGCGCGTTTTACCATTAAACGATATAGGACAGGTAAAGGTCGATTCCTTAATGTACTCCTCGTTGAACTTAGGCCAAGCGGCAGTATTAACCGATGTTCCATGTCCAAGCAGATGCCATAGCTCCTCGGCAATATGTGGAGCATAGGGAGCAATTAAAACGGTTAGCGGTTCAAGTATGGCGCGCTTGTTACATTTCAAATCGGAGAGCTCGTTTACGCAAATCATAAAGGCCGATACTCCGGTATTGAAGCTAAACTTCTCAATATCCTCAGTAACCTTTTTAATGGTTTTATGAAGAACCTTGAGCTCTTGTGCAGTAGGTTCGTTGGCTGATACCTCAAACTCATTGGCATTGTTATGGAATAACCTCCAGAACTTTCGGAGAAACTTATGTACACCATCAATACCATTTGTATCCCAAGGTTTACTTTGCTCTAGGGGGCCAAGGAACATCTCGTACATGCGGAGGGTATCGGCACCATAGCGCTCAACAATGGTATCGGGGTTTACCACATTCCACATACTCTTGCTCATCTTTTCCACTGCCCATCCGCATACGTATTTCCCATCTTCCAGAATGAACTCAGCATTCTCGAACTCCGGACGCCACTTACGGAATGCCTCAATATCAAGTATATCGTTGCTTACAATGTTAACATCAACGTGTATTGGGGTTACATCGTACTTATCCTTCAGGTTGTGCGATACAAATTGGTTTGTTCCCTTAACACGGTAAACAAAGTTTGATCGACCCTGAATCATTCCTTGGTTTATCAGCTTTTTAAAGGGCTCCTGCTTGCAAACATAACCAAGGTCGTATAGGAATTTATTCCAGTACCTTGAGTAAATAAGATGTCCCACGGCATGCTCGGTTCCGCCAATGTAAAGGTCAACGTTTTCCCAGTACTTATTAGCTTCGGCCGAAACAAGGGCATTATCGTTATGGGGGTCCATGTAACGGAGGTAGTATGCCGAGGAGCCGGCAAAGCCGGGCATAGTGCTTAACTCATAGGGGTATCCCTCAGGGGTATGCCAGTTCTTGGCGCGACCAAGGGGTGGTTCGCCCTTTTCAGTGGGTAGGTAGGCATCAATCTCGGGGAGTTCAAGGGGTAATTTTTCCTCGGGCAGCGGGTAAGGCATTCCGTCCTTGTAGAAAATAGGGAATGGCTCACCCCAGTATCGCTGGCGGCTGAAAATGGCATCGCGTAGGCGGTAGTTTACCTTACGCTTGCCCAGCCCGCGCGATTCAATCACCTCACATATCTTTGAAATGGCATCTTTTACCTCTAAGCCATTGATAAGTGGGCTATTGATAACAACACCCTCCTTTGAATCGTACGATTCTGTCCACGATTCAGGGTTAGTGGGTTGCTCGCCTGGGCGAATAACGGTTTGGATAATAGGTAGCCCAAAGGTTTTGGCAAAGGCAAAATCGCGGCTATCGTGGGCAGGAACCGCCATAATGGCGCCGGTTCCATAGCCAGCTAAAACGTATTCGCTTACCCAAATAGGTATACGCTCGTTGGTGAATGGGTTAATGGCGTAGCTACCGGTAAACTGACCGGTTACCTTGCGGGCTTCGGCCATGCGCTCACGCTCGGTTTTTCGCTTAACCTCCTGACGGTATTGCTCCATTTTCTCAGCATACTCGGGGGTAGTAAGCTCATCAACCAGTTCGCTTTCGGGTGCCAACACCATAAAGGTTGCGCCGTAAATGGTATCGGGACGGGTGGTGAAAATTAGTATTTTACGGTCAGTGCCATCAATTCGGAACCAAACCTCGGCACCCTCGGATTTGCCAATCCAGTTGCGTTGAATATCCTTAAGCGAGTCAGTCCAGTCGAGCTGGTCAAGATCGTTGAGTAGTCGCTCGGCGTAAGCCGATATCCTGAGACACCACTGACGCATTTTGCGTTGCTCAACCGGATGGCCGCCACGAATGGAGACACCCTCCTTAACCTCGTCGTTTGCCAGTACTGTTCCCAGTGCAGGGCACCAGTTTACCATAACATCGGCAAGATAGGCTAGGCGGTAAGCAAGCAAAATCTCCTGCTGTTCCTTTTCGCTCA
>JAGPEQ010000059.1 GCA_018056955.1 Bacteroidales bacterium
TTTTAGGCATATCGCTTATGGACAAAACGCCTGTAAGAGAGCTCTTTACAAATATGAATTACAATGATATCAAAGAACCTTTTAATAACCAGCTGTCCCTCAGCTTATTTTAAGTGGACAGCAATGAACGAAAAATGTAAAGTAAACTTTGGTTAGTGATACTAACCATGAATACAAACCAACTAAATCGATTTAGAAAGGGGGAGCCCTTAATGTGTGGCAGCTAATAATTGGAATCTGCCAGGTTTTAGAAATACCAGAAATGTAGATTCTTTGTGAAAGTTCCAGCCTTACGGCTGTATCGATACATCTATTTAAATTAGCAAAAAAATCCTTAACAACGTTAAGATTTGAGATTACCTGCGAAATATCAATAACCCTAAACTTTTCGGCCTGGGTAAGGTCATTCAAAAGGTTGCATGACTGATCGTGGGAATGGCTATGGGGGGAATCGTGGTGGTTACCATTGCTATGCTGGCAACACATCTGAGCAGCCTCAACAAAGCAAACCTCGCCATTGTGGTGGTGATGCGGAACAAGTGAATGAACCAACATCATCCCCACACCCAGCCCCAGTAGTATTATTGAAACGACCCTTTTCATGAAAAGTAATTGGCTGCAAATTTATTCTTTTCGATTGAATTCCCACTTAATGGTTTAACCAAAAAACATATATTTGCATCAAACAATTGTGCACCATGTTCATATCTTCCACTCCACAAGTAACTCTGCTTGTTATTCATTCCGTGGTGTTTGCCATTGCCATAATCTACCTTATTACCAGCAGAAAAAGGCTAAAAGAGCGGATTTTAAGATACGAACAGCAAGTTTTGCTCTCGCAAATGAATCCGCATTTTGTATTCAACTCCTTAACAGCCATTCAAAGCTATATTTTCCGCAACGAACCCCATACCGCCAGTAAGTATCTCGCAAGCTTTGCAAAGCTTACCCGCCTAATCCTTGAAAACTCTCGTTGTGAGCTGTGTAGCTTAGAGAGAGAAATTGCCACCCTTAAGCTCTACCTCGACTTACAGAAGTTAAGGTTTGAAGGAAGGTTCGACTATACCATAACCGTTGCAGAGCAAATTGACCCCGATGCAACACTAATCCCACCTATGCTTGCGCAACCGCTCATTGAAAATGCCATTGAGCATGGCTTGTCGGGCATTAACTGGGCAGGTAAAATAGAGATTCGCTATACCCTAACTAAACCAAAGCAACTGGTAATTGAAGTGGAAGACAACGGTATAGGAATTGAGAAATCGCGCGAAGTTCAAGAGAGTAAAGGGAAACAATACAGGTCGTTAGCTACCGAAATAACCAAGGAACGTATTAAAAACCTCAAAAAGCTTGGGAATTCGGGAATCAAGCTAAACATTACCGATAAATCGACCCTAAGTGGGAGCACCTCGGGAACTATAGCCCAAATTGTAATACCCCTAAAGTAATGGTAAAAGCAGTTATAGTTGACGACGAGATACATGCGCGGGAATCACTATCCCGAATGCTTAATGTATATTACCCATCTATAACCGTTATAGGTAAAGCTGAAAGCATAAAAAGCGCCTACGATTTAATAAAAACCCAATGCCCCGATATTGTATTCCTCGACATGCAGTTAACCGATGGGCATGGGTTTGACCTGCTGAAGATGTTTGAAAATATACCTTTTAAGGTGATTATAATTTCCGCCTATCAGGAATATGCAGTCAAAGCCTTTAAGTTTAGCGCTGTAGACTATCTTCTTAAGCCCGTAGACCCCGATGATCTTGTTAAAGCTGTAGATATTGCCCTAGCCCAAGCCCTGAACGATAAGCAACAAGAGCGCCTCAATGCCCTTATTGAAAACACCAGGAATATTGGGAAAAAAGATAAGCTACTTGCACTCAGGAACTCCGATGGTACTTATATTGTTAACACTTCAGAAATTGTTCGATGCGAATCCGATAACAATGCAACCATTTTTTACCTTGTGGATGGCAACCAAGTACGGGTAAACCGAACTCTCAAGGAGTTTGACGAAATGCTTAACGAATGCGGATTTTTACGCTGCCATCAATCGCATTTGGTGAATCAACGGCATATTGAAAAGATTTCCCGGTTCCCTTCATCATTAATCACCATGAACAATGGCGATGTGATTCCAGTATCGTTTAGAAAAAGAAAATCAATTTGATTTTTAACCCACTTAACATTAACTTAACATTGGGTTAACCTAAAAGTAATAGGGCATTTAAGAAACCAAGCATTTGAAAGGGTAATTTTGCGCGTCAAACTATAATACAATGGAAACATACTATTTATTTATTGTAGGTATCCTTTTTCTACTGGCTGCATCGGACCTGATGGTAGGTGTGGCAAACGATGCTGTTAATTTCCTTAACTCAGCCATAGGGTCAAAAGTTGCCAAAAGGCATTGGATTCTGTTGGTTGCTTCGGCAGGGGTATTAGTAGGTTCAATGTTTTCAAGCGGTATGATGGAAGTTGCCCGAAAGGGCGTATTCCGGCCGGAAAACTTCTACTTTACAGAGATGATGGTTATTTTCCTTGCCGTAATGATTACCGATGTTATTGTTCTCGACTTCTTTAATACCTTTGGACTACCCACATCAACCACGGTTTCCCTTGTGTTTGAGCTTTTAGGTTCGGCAGTTGCTGTTTCCATTTTCAAGATAATGAATACCGAGGGTGAAACCATTTCAAACCTGGGAAATTACATAAATAGTGGTAAAGCCCTAGCAATTATATCGGGGATATTGAGCTCAGTGGTTGTTGCCTTTGTAGTCGGAATGGTTGTTCAGTACATTGCACGACTACTTTTCAGCTTTAACTACCAGAAAAACCTGAAATTTGTTGGTGGAATATGGGGTGGTATTGCCATGACAGCCATCACCTATTTTATAGTAATGAAAGGCGTAAAAGATACTACCTTAATTTCCAAGGAAACCATAAACTATATATCAGATCATTCATTTAGCATAATACTTTACAGCTTTTTAGTTTGGACAGTAGTATTCCAACTACTTATTAGCCTGTTCAAAATGAATGTACTAAGGTTTATAGTACTTATGGGTACTTTTGCCCTAGCATTATCGTTTGCCGGGAACGACCTTGTGAACTTTATTGGTGTTTCGATGGCTGGACTAAAAGCTTACCAAATACATGCAGCAAATCCCGATATCGCTCCTGAATCGCTGAGAATGACTGAATTAGCTGGTGAGGTAAGCACTAACTTTATGTACCTATTCATTGCAGGCTTAATAATGGTAATTACCCTTTGGACATCGCGCAAAGCAAGAACAGTTACCGATACCGAAGTGGGCTTAGCCCGTCAGGATGCAGGTATGGAGCGGTTTGGAAGTACACAGTTTTCAAGGATAATTGTTCGAATAGCCCGAAGGTTTGCAGAGCATGTCGATAAAGTTACACCCCGTTTTATCAGGAAACTTGTTGCTAAGCAGTTCGATACCACTAAAGCACCCCGATACTCTAACCCAAAGGATGCCCCATCGTTCGATTTAGTAAGAGCCTCCGTTAACCTTGTAATGGCAAGTATATTAATCAGTTCGGCTACCGCACTAAAGCTCCCCCTTTCAACCACCTACGTAACCTTTATGGTTGCTATGGGAACATCGCTGAGCGATAAAGCCTGGGGTCGCGAAAGCGCAGTTTATCGTATTACAGGAGTAATTACAGTTATTGCAGGATGGTTCTTTACTGCCTTTGTAACCTTTACAATTGCTTTTGGAATAGCTACCGCACTTTACTTTGGCAAAGCACCCGCACTAATTATTTTACTGGCTATAGCTATTGGTCTACTAATTAAATCACACCTGTTGCACAAGAAAAAGACCAAGCAATTAACTGACGAGGAGATAGTTGATGAAGTTAGTATCGTAAACCGATGCACCAATGAATTACGTAAATACTTAAAACAGTCAATAAAGGTTTACAATAGAACCATTGATGGGCTAACAACCGAGAACCGCCGGCAGCTTAAGGAGGTAAACGAGGAGGTGGAGGCCCTTAACATGGAAGCCAAAAAGTTAAAGTATAACGTATACTATGTTCTCAAGCAGCTTGAAGCCGACTCAATTGAAACTGGTCATTATTACGTTCAGGTAATTGATTACCTGCGTGAGCTTGCCCACTCCCTGGAGTTTGTCTCACGCCCCAGCTTACAGCATGTTGAGAACCAACATAAGGGGTTAACCCGTGAGCAGGCTGCTGAACTGAAGGATTTGAGCAACCAGCTTTCGGATCTCTTCGATGATATTCTGGAAATGATTAAGCAGAACGATTACACCCGCGTTCCCGATGCTATCAAAAAGCAGCAGGATATCCTTGAAGATCTGAACAAAATACGCAAGAAACAGGTAAAACGTATTAAACAGGGTGAAACAGGAACTCGCAATAGCGTGCTTTATCTTGGATTGCTAAACGAAATTAAGAACCTGCTTTTACATACAATTAACATCCTGAAAGCTCAACGGGACTTTATTCTAAACAATATTGAGTAGCAGCCCATTTTATAAAGCTAAGAAACAATATCATTATAATAGAAATGACACAGGTTTTATGGATTGAACTAAAATTAATTCAAGACCATAAAACCTGTGTCAACCATTTTAAAATGGAAATAAATTGTATTTATTAAATTACAGCGTGTTTCTTTAAATGATCTTCGTAGGCCTTATCGCTTTTGGCAATGTGATTCTTTAACCAATCGCTCAGGAAACCAAGTACATCTGGAGCAACCATGCCTTTGTTTAATGCAACATCCTTTTTAAGCTCTGCTACTTTCTGCTTGAAGTACTGATGCTCCTTAATATGCTGAAGAGCAAATGGGTAGTTAGTTACCCTAAAATACGACTCCTCTCTCCCAAAATGGAAAACCGCATACCTTTCCAGCTCTGAAATAATATCATTTATTATTTCTTTCCCTTTACCCTTAGTCATTGACTCAAAAAGCTGGTTAAGTAAATCGAAGAGTTTTTGGTGATCCTCATCAATACTTTTTACACCAACACTATACTCGGGTTTCCAAATTGCTATTTGCATATAAATGGTAACAAAAATTGAGCTATCAAATTAAAAATTATTTTTTCAAAAATATATCTTTACAAACATTACTCCAATTGGGTTTAGGGTAATTTTACAAATTGGGGGCAAATAATATACAACATCAACTTGATTTACGAAGTAAACTTGTAACCAACCCCCTTTACAGTTTTAATGTAGTCATCACCAAGTTTTTCGCGTAGCTTGCGGATATGAACATCAATAGTTCTATCGCCAACCACAATGTCATCGCCCCAAACGGCTTGGTAAATTTCATCGCGGGTGAAAACCTTTTGGGGTTTGCTGTAAAGCAAAGCAAGTAGCTCAAACTCCTTTTTTGGGAGCGATAGCTCATTCCCATTTACATAAACGGAGTAGCGTTCCTTATCTATATAAATTCCTTCGGCTGGTATAGTATCAGGGCTTTCAGCATCATCAATGAGGGTGCCGCTTCGTTTGAGTAATGCCTTTATTCTGCTTATCAGCACTTTTGGCTTAATTGGCTTGGTGATGTAATCGTCGCCCCCAGCATCGAATCCTGCAATTTGGCTGTAGTCCTCGCTGCGCGCTGTAAGGAAGGCTATTAAAGTATTTGAAGTTGATGGCTGTTTACGAAGCTGTTCACAGGTTTCAATTCCATCCATGTCAGGCATCATTACGTCGAGGAGTATTAGGTGTGGTCGGAAATCGATAGCCCTTTCGATGGCCTCACGGCCATTGGAGGCAGTTTGAATTTGAAACCCCTCCTTTTTAAGGTTATAGCTGAGGAACTCTACAATATCGGGTTCATCATCAACTATCAGGATTCTATACCGTGATACATTCATTCCTTTAAATTTTTGTTTTTACAAATATAAAAGGCTTAGCATGTGTTTAAAGTTAACTCAAAGTTAACTTTTTTACAAAACGGGTTAGGGTTAGATTAACAAAACGGTAACGTGGAATTAAAATCTATGCCATTTAATGTGGCTTACTTTGTAGCTGTAAAAAAGTAGGAAATACTAAACAAACTATGGTGAAAACTAATAATAAGATTGTATTGCTTTTGCTTTCAGGTTTTTTTGTTGTTTTTGAGGCCTGGGCACAAAAAGGATCAATTGAAGGTGTGGTTTACGACAGGTCGCACAACGAGACCCTTGTGGGTGCCAATGTAATAATTGAGGGTACCACTACCGGTACTATTACCGATTTTGATGGTAGGTTTACCTTATCAAATCTTAATCCGGGAACTTACAATGTTCTGGTTTCTTTTATCTCCTACCAACCCGTAATTTTGAATAACATTAAAGTTGAGCCTAATAAAAGTACAGTAGTAAAAGTTGAGCTTGAAGAAATAACCACTGCCATTGAAGGGGTTACTGTAACAGCCGCACGTAAAACAAACACTGAGGTTGCCATGTTAAGCACCATAAAGGCAAGTCTTACTGTGGCAAGCGGAATATCGGCACAGCAAATTACCCGTTCTCAGGATCGCGACGCTTCGGAGGTTATACGACGTGTTCCCGGAGTTTCAATTATTGACGACAGGTTTGTTGTGGTGCGAGGGTTAAACCAGCGTTATAACAACGCCTGGATTAACAATGCTTCAACTCCTTCCAGCGAAGCCGATCAAAAAGCTTTTTCCTTCGATGTTATTCCAAGTGCCATGATTGACAACATGGTGATTTACAAAAGCCCCTCGCCAGAGCTACCAGCGGACTTTACGGGTGGATTTATTAAAATCTCTACGAAAAATATGCCCGATGAAAACTTTCTTAGCATTGGTTATGCTACTGGGTTCAACACTAGCACAAACTATGGCAATTTTAAGCAGATAACCAAAAGTAAAACCGATTGGCTGGGCTTTGATGACGGTACAAGGAATTTACCCGCCGACTTTCCATCAACACTTAAAGGCTTAACAAACTCACAGCTAGCAGGATTAGGGCAGAAATTAAACACCAGTTGGGCGCCCCAAAGTGTACAAGCAGTACCTGACCAAAAGTTCAACCTTTCCTTTGGAAGAAAATGGCAGAAAGGGAATAAACGCTTGGGTAACATTACTTCACTTTCCTATAGCAACACCTTTGAGACTGAAGAAGTTAATCATAGTGAATACCAGGTGCAGTTAGTGCCTGGCCAGGAACCTCCCTTTAACCATAACTATACCGATAGTATATTTACCCGAAAAGTAAAAATTGGCTTGCTTCACAACTGGTCGTTTTTCACTGGTAAAGGGAGTAAAATTGAATTTCGTAACCTTTTTAACCTAATTGGTAAAAGCAATGCAATAATCCGAAATGGGCTAAATGGGCATGAAGGTTTTACCATTCGTTCCTACCAGGATAACTTTCAAAACCGAACAACCTACTCATCACAGCTTGGTGGAGAACACCGCTGGGGCGACAATCAAAAGAATAAATTAGATTGGGTTACAGGCTATGCTCTTTCATACAGGAACGAGCCTGACCTGAAGCAGCTACGCACTACCCTGCAGGATGAACCCCTTATTCCACACTACAATGAGTATTACGCAGCAGTTGGAATTACCCCCTCAGTAAGCGATGCGGGTAGAGTTTACATGAAGCTTGTTGAGCATATTGCCAGTTTAGGAGTCAACTACGAAAGAAAATTAAAAATAGGGAATTGGGAACCTACCCTAAAAAGCGGTACTTACGGGGAATTTAAGGCACGCAACTTTGACGCACGCATTCTGGGATTTGCCAAAAATTCATCGTACACTGAATCGGTTTGGTTACCTATCGATCAGATTTTTAGTAAGGAAAACATCAACACAAGCCCCGATGGGTTTTTGCTCAGAGAGTCAACCTCAAAATCTGACTCATACAACGTTTCATCCATTTTGGGATCAGCATACATAGCCCTTAACACAAATATTACCAAAAAATTATCATTTTATGGGGGACTTAGGGCGGAATGGATGAACCAGATTCTGAACAGTTACGACCGTTACGGTAGGCCAGTTAAAGTTGAGGATGATGGCATTGATATTTTCCCATCAGCAAATATTACCTATAACTTTAACGAAAAAAACCTTATCAGGCTGGCAGCAGGTATCTCTATAAACCGTCCTGAATACCGCGAGATTGCCCCATTCTACTTCTATAACTTTACCGATGAAGCTGAATTTGTGGGGAACACAAACCTTAAGAACTGCCTCATTCATAACTACGACTTACGCTGGGAACTTTATCCCAATACTGGTGAAACCTTTTCAATTGGGCTTTTTTATAAAAAGTTTAATGGCCCAATTGAACTTGTTTTTAAACCAGCTGGTGCTCGACCCCTCTTCACTTACAATAATGCTGAAGGGGCCTATAGCTTTGGTGTAGAAGTTGACCTTCGCAAGTCCCTGCAAGCCATTCCATTGCTTAAAGATTTTTACATGGTCTTGAATGCGTCGTATATACATAGTAAGGTTATTTTCCCTGAAGGAAGTATTTTCAGGAATAGACCCATGCAGGGCCAATCTCCATACGTGGTTAATGCTGGTATTTTCTACCAGAACGATAAAAACAACCTAAGCGTTTCCGTGCAGTACAATGTTATAGGGGATAGAATTCTGGCGGTTGGAATTCCTTTCCAGAACCAGGACCAGGATATTCCCGATTACTACGAAAAGCACCAACATTTAGTTGACATAACTGTATCGAAAGAGTTTGGTAAAAAGGTTGAAATTAAAGCTGGCGTAAAAAATCTTTTAAACCAAAAATATAACACATACCAGCCTTTCATAGGTTCAAACAACAACGATATGACTATGAACAATAAATTATACAACCAGGGTATAACATTTTCCCTTGGTGCCAATCTTAGGTTTTAGTGTAGGTTTTAACCACCAATGCCGGATGTTTAGATTAGTTTTAACATCCGGCTTTTCTTTTTCCTAGCATGATTTATACACTTTACATAAACTTAACATACAAATCATTTTTGGGTAATAATGAGGCAATATTGGAGTATTTACTTTGCAGTAGTTAAATGAGAAAACCATAAAGCAATGAAAAAAATACTGTCAGTTTTAATAGTTAGCATGTTGGCACTAAACCTTATAGCTGCTAACGAAGATGCTAAAAAGGAATCGGCTGAAGCTACTTCCAACATGGTTAGCACCATTAGTGGAAAGGTAGTTGATAAAACAACAGGCGAGGCTCTGGCCGGTGTAGCGGTTAAGCTTGATGAGAATACAGTTGTTTATACCGATTTTGAGGGTAACTTTACAATAAACCTTACTCAGCCTAAGGCAAAATTATGTGTTAGTTTGATATCGTATGCACCTGCTGAGGTTGAGGTGAAAAAAAGTTCAAAGGAGGTAAAGATTGAGTTAAACACAGTTGAGTAGAATTTAGAAGTTAACATAACATACTAAACCAGAGTCGGATGCCCTAATCCGGCTCTTTTTTTTCACCTTAACCTTAATGTAACAAACTGCTAATGTAAAGCTAAGCTCACCTTAACGTTAAAGTTCGATTTGCTGGATACTTTTGGATTGTGAAAAAGAAATAAACTAACCTCTAAATACTAATTGTATGAATCGGAAAAAAAGTAATTTGTTATTAATTGCAGTGGCCCTATTAGGCTTAATGGTAACATCGTGCGATAAGAACGACGACGATACCCCCAAAGGAACCAAAAAAACCGTATCGGGTGAAATTTCACAAAACACCCTTTGGGAAGCAAAGGACACCATTATTCTCGATGGCTATGTGTATGTTAAATCAGGAGCAACCTTAACCATTGAACCAGGTACACTGATAAAAGGGTTAAGCGACTCAAAGGCATGCCTTATTGTGGAACGTGGAGCTAGAATTGTAGCAAACGGAACTGCTGAAAAACCTATTATTTTCACCAGCGATAAGCCAGTAGGAGAACGTAAACCCGGCGACTGGGCAGGGATAATTATTTGCGGTAAAGCCCCTATTAACCAAACCGGGGGTGAAGCAGAAATTGAAGGTGGAACCGGTGCTGTATACGGTGGAACAGACCCTAACGATAACTCAGGCATACTAAGGTATGTGCGAATTGAGTTTGCTGGCTATGAAGTTTCCAATGGTAACGAAATTAATGGTTTAACCATGGGCGGCGTAGGCCGAGGAACTACCATTGAGTATGTACAGGTTTCATTCGGCCGCGATGATTCATTCGAATGGTTTGGCGGAACAGTAAATACTAAATACCTGATTTCCTATCGCGGTGGCGACGACGACTTTGATACCGATAATGGTTTCAGCGGTAATGTGCAGTTTGGTTTAATCCTTCGTGGTCCGGAAGAAGCCGATAAGAGCGATGCTTCCAACGGTTTTGAATCGGATAATGATGCTAACGGTTCATCAAATAGCCCTCTTACTTCAGCAAAGTTTAGCAACATTACAATTCTTGGCCCTTATGCCACTAAAACTCAAGCCAACGTAAACCCCAACCATAAATTCGGCTTAAGGTTACGCCGAAATACCCGTTTGAACCTATACAACTCCATTATAGCTGGTTTTAATACTGGAATTTCTCTAGAAGGACCATCGATGGAACTTTACAATGCTGCCAGTGGTCCCGAAATCAAGAATTGTTTAATGGCTGGTATGGTAAAGAACTTTAATGCTAAAACCGATGGAACAAGCTTAACACAGGCGCAATACGAAACCATGTTTAATGCAGGTAACAATACCCTTTATGCTGAAAACACCCAACTTCAACTTACGAATGCCTGGAACTGGGGTAATGTAAACGCCATGCCACAAAGCGGTTCCCCTGCATTAACTGGTGCTTCGTTTACCGGACTCACAGGATTTGAGACAGTTACTTTCCGCGGTGCTTTTGGAACCCAAAACTGGGCTCAGGGATGGACCAACTGGGATCCTGTTAATACCAATTACTAGTGCTTTTATTTCATAAAATCAATAAACTTCCCGATATTCGGGAAGTTTTTTTGCACCCTTTTTGTAGTATTATCGTAAAAAATTAAAAAAAGATATCATGAAGGCATTTTTAGCATTTCTTCTTTCGTTAACTACCCTGGTTGGTTTTGCACAAACCAACGTAATGGAACGCGATGGCAAATACTACGATATTACCGGAAATCTTTACTCCGGAAAATATGCCCTGTACTACGATAATGGAAATATAAAAGCTGATGCCACAATCGCAAATGGCTTGCTCCATGGTGAAATGAAACTATTCTATCCAACCGGTAAAATCCAGGAGATAAGAAATTACAGCCTTGGCGTAAAGGATGGTCGCTGGGAAAAATGGAACGAGAAAGGCATTAAGGTTTCCGAGGCCAACTTTGTGAATGGAAAGAAGCATGGGAAATGGTATGTATGGGATGAGAATGGAACTCTCCGTTACGATATGACCTATGCCGATGGCGAAAAAAGTGGCACTTGGATAATTTTCGATGAAAACGGGAAAGAAACTTCACGGAAAGAATACTAGGCAGCAAATCTCACTTTATAAAAAAGTGTTACATTTGACATCAAATTTTTTGGGTTGCTTTACCCATTGTTAATTTGATGCTAAATGGTCTCATTTAAAAACCGATTGGTATGGATTACCGGAGCCTCTTCGGGCATTGGTAGGGAATTAGCACTTCAACTTGCCCAAGAAGGCGCACATCTAATCATATCATCGAACGATGCTCAGAAACTAAGCCACGTGGCCGATGAGTGCCGCGAGTTCACCTCATTCTGCCAGGAATACCCTTTCGACCTTTCGAATCCCGAAGAGGTCAAAACCACAGCCGAGGCCATCATTAATACTTACGAACAAATCTACCTGCTCATTAACAACGGTGGCATTAGCCAACGTTCTCTTGTTAAGGATACACCAGTTGATATCGACCGGAAAATTATGGAGATTGATTACTTCTCCTACATTATAATTACCAAAGCGGTTTTACCCGGTATGATTGAAACCGGTGAAGGTTTTATTGCGGCTACAAGTAGTATATCAGGAAAGTTTGGGTTTCCATTACGCTCATCGTACGCAGCAGCAAAACATGCCATTCAGGGTTTTTTTGAAACACTTCGTGCCGAAATGAAACCCCACAACATATCGGTAACCATTGCCTATCCGGGCCGCATCCAAACCAATATCTCTCTCAGAGCCATCGACGAAAAGGGTAAGGAACATGGCGTAATGGACCCTGGTCAGCTGAACGGACTAAGTGCAAAGGAATGCGCCCGGCAGTACATTCGAGCCATTAAAAAACGAAAACCGGAGGTTTACATAGGCAAAAGTGAGATTTTGATGGTGCACATTAAACGCCTATTCCCAAGCATCTTTTTCAGAATTGTAACCAAAATCAAACCCACATAAACATTATGTCGAAAATAATATACGGTATTCAGCAAGTTGGCATCGGAGTATCAAACCTAACGGAGGCATGGAAATGGTACAAGGAGCATCTTGGATTTGACATTCGTATTTTTGAAGACAATACAGTTGCCGAGCTAATGCTCCCCTATACCGGAGGGCAACCACAACAGCGCCATGCTGCCCTTGCTCTTAACATGCAAGGCGGCGGAGGCCTTGAAATTTGGCAGTACAAAGGTCGCACTCCGCTAATGCCTGAGTTTCAGGTTCAACTTGGCGATCATGGAATTTTTGCAGCTAAAATCAAATGCCCCGATATTCACAAAGCCTTTAATTACTATGAAACCAAGGGCATTCCAGTAAGTCAACTTACTATTCGTCCTAATGGCGAAGAGCATTTTTTTATCAAAGACCCATTTGGTAACTTTTTCGAGATATACAGCCACAGCTACATTTTCAAAAACGAGAAAAAGCCTGTATCGGGTATTGGCGGTGCCATTATAGGCGTTAGCAATATCGATAAAGCTTTAAAGGTTTATAGCGATATATTGGGATACGACACAGCTATTTACGACAAAACAGGAACCTTTGACGACCTTACTGAGTTACCCGGTGGCAAAGGGACTTTCCGCCGTATGCTGCTCACACACTCCGATACCAGGAAGGGTAGTTTCAGCAACTTCTTCGGCATATCGGAAATTGAACTGGTGCAAGCACTCGACCGTGAACCCAACAAGATTTTCAAAAACCGTTTCTGGGGCGACTTGGGATTTATTCACCTATGCTTCGACATGAAAAACATGAACGACCTTGAAAAGGAGTGCGTTGAAAAAGGATTCCCTTTCACCGTGAATTCAAACGTAAAACACAACGATAAAGGTAGTTTTGATATGGGTGAAGCCGCAGGGCACTTTTCGTACATCGAAGATCCCGATAGTACTCTCATTGAGTTTGTTGAAACCCATCGGCTGCCACTCATCAAACCCCTTGGCATCCAACTTAACATGGATAAGCGCGATCCCTTTAAGCCCATACCGAACTGGATTACTAATCTGCTTAGTTTGAAAAGGGTTAAAAACTTATAGCATGAAAGGCTGCCTTCACGGTAGCCTTCATTTTTTATTTACACATGGCTTTAATGGCAATTCGAAAGATATTACCAAGGCAATTTAAGCAGTATTACGCTTTTGGCAGAAGAATAAATTTATATCTAAAATCGATATAAATACTACTACTTTTCTTTCATCGTAGCATTTCGCTAAATCCTTTTAGTATTTTTGAAGGTTAAGTTTTTGTTAAATGCGAGCTAACCTTCTTGTTTTCCTCCTTTTTGTACAGAGTGCCTTCTCCCAAAGCATAAACCATTGGGAGACTGCCATTTATCCAAGCGACAATTGGCGATATAGGGTAAATGAAACCGCAACGCCTACAGGTTGGAATTTATCCAACTTTGACGATAGCCAGTGGTCACTAGGTCAGGGAGGGTTTGGCTATGGCGATAACGACGATGCCACAACTGTTCCCAACTGCATATCGGTAAGCATCAGAACTACCTTTAATGTTTCCGATATCAATGAGATAGCAATGGCTGTGCTAAGCGTGGATTACGACGACGCCTTTATTGCATGGATTAATGGAGTTGAAATAGCACGCTCGGCAGGTTTGCAGGGCGTAAATGTAAACTGGGATACTCCTTCGTCGGAAAACCGTGAGGCAGTGATGTATACAGGCGGTAGGCCAACCGATTTTCTGATAAAAAAAGATATACTTGCAAGCGCATTAAGGAATGGCAATAACGTTTTGGCCATTGAGGTTCATAATACAAGTAGTGGCTCATCGGATTTAACCATTATTCCATACCTGTCGGTAGGCATTACGGTAAGTAATTCATACTACCAGCTCACACCCGACTGGTTTAACCCACCCGTAACCGCACTCAGTAGTAATCTGCCCATTGTGATTATTGATACTCATGGGCAAACCGTACAATCCGACAACGAGATAGTGGCAACCATGAAAGTTGTTGATAAGCAAAGCCCCCCTAACAGTATAGCCGATAACGATTTTACCTACAATGGCACTATTCATCTTGAGTACCGTGGCCAATCGTCGCTATGGAACGACTGGC
>JAGPEQ010000060.1 GCA_018056955.1 Bacteroidales bacterium
CTCGCCATTCAGCTACAGCTGCTCAAAAAGCAGATACAAAAAGCTGAAAATTTTGCCAGCAGCAACTTTGACACAAACCATGTCAGGCTTAAAAAGATTATTACCGAGGAGCAGGCTTGGAGAATAATCTTTGAGCAATCGCCTAACGGCGTTCTCCTCAGCGACGATGAAGGGAACATAATATACACCAATTCTGCCGCTACCGATATTTTAGGCTACACTCGCGACGAGTTCCTAAAAATGCGCTTTCACGACCTTGCGCCCAAGGAGCTAGCGGAGCAGGTAGATACCAATATCAAAAAGATACTGCGAGGCGAATCCCTAATCACTGAGGTTTATAACATTCGAAAAGACGGCAGTAAGCGCTATGTCCAACTTCACGAAACCAGGGTTATTTTTCCTAACGGGAAGTATGGCATAATGGTTATTTCAACCGATATAAGCCGAGCCAAGCAAGCCGAAGAGGCCCTTAAGGAATCGATGGAGATGTATAGGATTCTAGTTGAACACTCCAACGATGGTATTGTATTTGTAAAGGAAGGAATCGTAATCTACGGGAATCCCCGTATCATTGAGATTCTAAACGCCAAACCCGAAGAGTTCCTTAACCAACCAATAACTAAGTTTATACATCCAAGCCAAAAAGAATTTCTGCTCCAGCGATATAAAAACCGCCTTGCGGGTAAATCTGAGCCAACAATTTACGAAACCATTCTCGTGTCGAGCCAGAATGAGGAAATTAATGTTGAATTTAACGTAAATTTAGTCGATCAGGCGGGTGAAAAGATCGATATTGTTTTCATCCGCGATATCACCACAAGAAAACAGGCCGAAAAGGCCATAAAAGAGAGCGAGGAAAGCTATAAGGGATTATTCAACAACTCCAGCGAAGGTATTCTTATTATTGACTCAAGCGGCGTAATTCTTGATGCCAATAGAAGCGGACAAATACTCTTCGGATACAGCAAGGATGAGCTACTCGGAAAAACTATTCATGAAATTACCGATAATACACAAACATCGCTCGAGGAGGTTACCCGTTCGGTAAGGCTTGCATACCAGGGTCATACCCAAAAAATGGAATTTTGGGGGATTAAGAAGAACAATGATCTTGTTCCTATTGATATGGTTTTTAACCGAGGCGACTACTTTGGGCTTTCGGTTGTTTTTGCCATGTGTCACGATATAACCGACCGGAAAAATGCCGAGGCAGTGCTCCGCGAAAGCGAGGAAAAGTACCGTACACTTACTGAGCAGATTCCTGTGGGTCTTTACCGAATTCTTAGCAACGGGCAAATTGTTTACTGCAATCCCGCATTTGCTGAAATTTTTGGGTTTAGTAGTTCCCAAGCGGCCACCGGCAGTAATATTAAATCGTTCCTTAGAGATTTTGACAAGTGGTTGGTTGACTGCTCAACTGCCAAGTTGCCAATTGAGGTTGAAATGTTGAGGGCCGACGGCTCCACCATATGGGTTCAAAATATTCTCCAGCCCAATGTTACCGAAAACCCCGATGCCACTTACTTTGATGGTATGCTAACAGACGTAACCGATCGTAAAGTTGCCATAGATGAGCTTACTGAAAGCGAGGCTAAGTTCAGAGCCATGCTCTTAGCAATACCTGACCATCTGTTCCGACTTAACCGCGAAGGAATACTTATCGACTTTGCGCCCACCGATACAGCATTTTATCCGGAAATAACTAACCTTCACCTGGGCAAAAGCATAGCGGAAATTTTCCCATCATCCATATACGAAAAATACTCCGAGGCGCTTAGCTATGCTTCAATAACCGGGAAACTTCAAAGGTTTGAGTACTCGTTCAGGCAAGAAAATTCCATATTTTACTACGAGGCTCGCATAGTTCCGGCCGGTGAAAAGATATTTCTGGTTTTGCTGCGCGATATCACCCAACAAAAGAAATTTGAGGAGGAGATACGGATTCTGGCACAAACCATAATGAATGCCAACGACAGCATATCAATCACTGACCTCGATGGAAATTTCATATACGTCAATCCTGCCTTCACTAAAGTTTATGGCTATAGCCAAACGGAAATACTGGGAAAAAACATTAACTTAATCAGACCAATAGGTTTCGACTCTGACCTCAGCAAAGAGATTCATTCAGCTACCCAGAAAGGGGGATGGAAAGGCGAGATTCTTAATGTGCGAAAGGATGGAACAATCTTCCCAATATTCCTCTCCACCTCACCTGTATACAACGAGTTCAACGAGCCAATTGCATCGGTGGGAATTGCTAACGACATTACTGAGCGCAAGTTAATTGAACAGGAGCTTATAAGGGCTAAGGAACAGGCCGAGGAGTCGGACAGGTTAAAAACGGCGTTCCTCTCAAACATGAGCCACGAAATCCGCTCGCCCATGAATGCAGTGCTTGGATTTATCCAACTGCTTAAAGCAGAGGAAAGTATTACTGAAACCGGAAAGCAATACATTGAACTGATTGAAAATAGCGGAAACCAGCTTCTTGCCTTAATTGAAGACATTATTGATATCTCAAAGATTCAGTCCAACCAAATAAGAATCAACAAAACTTCATTCGATTTTAACGAGCTTTTACGGGAACTTTACACCATTTACTCCAACCAGCTCATACGGAAAGCCGATCAAAAAACCCTCCTGTTTAAGCCCGAAATGCCACAGGAATCACCATTTACTATATACTCCGATCCCGTGAGGGTAAGGCAAATCCTTAACAATTTACTGAGCAATGCCATTAAGTTTACCCCAGCTGGCCATATCCGATTTGGATATACCCTCATGATAGATGAAGATATGCCCTACATTCAGTGCTATGTTCAGGATACTGGAATTGGTATATCGCCCGAAAAACAGGCCCTTATTTTTGAGCGCTTCCGGCAAGCCGACGATACCTATACCCGTATTTACGGTGGTAGTGGATTAGGATTAGCCATATCCAAAGGATTAGTCGACCTGCTAGGAGGACATATTTGGGTAGAAAGCACTGAGGGTCAAGGCTCAACATTCTACTTCACAATTCCTTTCCAGGAAGGCACTGAGAGTGGTAAGAGCTTAAAAAAAGAGGAACAAAAAACCCTATCGTCAGAGTTGCTAAAAGGCAAAAAGATATTAGTAGTGGAGGATATCAGTGAGATTAGGCTATACTTTGAGCGCTTACTTGAACCAACCGGTGCAAAAACTCTTTTTGCACATAATGCACGCGAGGCACGAGTGCTATTCAAAAAGCATAAGGATATTAGCGTTGTTCTGCTCGACATCAGGCTTCCCGATGCCGATGGCTACACAATAGCTGCGGAGTTCAAACGCCTGCGCCCCGATTTGCCCATTATTGCCCAAACAGCATATGCACTCCAATCGGAGTTTAACAAGAGTATAGAGAGCGGCTGCGACGATTACGTAACCAAGCCCATCGACTCACCCCTGCTCATCCAAAAAATATTAAGCTTAATAGAAAAGAAATCCGATAATCACTAAGGAGCTAAGCGCTCAATTTTCCATTGATTATTAATCAGTGTGTACTGTATCCTATCGTGTAAACGGTTAGGACGCCCCTGCCAGAATTCAAAAAGTGTAGGTACTAGAGTGTATCCACCCCAGTTGGGTGGGCGTTTTACGGTTTTCCCTTTAAATTCTTCCTCAAAATCGGCCATTAAGCGTTCCAGGTACTTGCGGTTGGGAATCACTGTGCTCTGAGGCGATGCCCAAGCCCCAATTTTGCTGGCTTCGGGTCGCGTCTTAAAGTACCTGTCGCTTTCGGCATCGGTAGCCTTGTGGATTTTACCTTCAATCCTTACCTGTCGCTCAAGCTCAGGCCAGTAAAATACAAGGGCACCGTATGGGTTCTGCAATATATTTTTTGCCTTTCGGCTTTCATAGTTTGTAAAAAATGACATTCCTTTATCATCGTAATGCTTAAGCAGAACCACTCTTGCCGAAGGCTTGCCATCGAAGGTTGAGGTGGCAAGGGTCATGGCGTTAGGCTCAGGAACTCCAGATTCAATTGCCTGGCTAAGCCAAAGGTCGAACTGTTCAATGGGTGTAGGCTTAACATCGTTCTCGCTGAGCGACTTCAAGGAATACTCATGTCTGAGTGCGTTAAGGTCTTTAGGGCTCATGACATCATCATTAAAATTAATCCATCTGTATGTCGATTCGCTGCCTACGACCATTAATGGCGCTTCTGATACTGGCATTTAGGTCGAAGCCAAGTATCAACCCAAAGGCATTAAAGTAGAGCCAAAGCTGAAAAGCTATTAGCCCTCCCAGTGAACCATAAAACTTATTATACTGTCCAAAACGGTTCACATAGTATGAAAAGGCAAAGGAGGTAAGAATTATGAGTACGGTTGCAAGTATGGCTCCGGGTGAGAAAAAGCTAAACTTGTCCTTGCGCGAAGGGGCAAGGTAGTAAACCAGCGATATACCAAAAAAGAAAACCAGCACGGCAAGCAACCACTTAATAATCATAGCAATAAACAAAATCGACGATGAATGTAAAACACCCCAGTCGCCCAAAATGTTCAATAGGGTCTCCCCAAAAAACAGCAGCACAATACCAAGTATCACTATTGATGGCAACAGAAAGGTTAAAAGCAGTGCAATTAGGTGTTGCTCAACAAAGCTACGGGTTTCAATTGTATGGTATGTGGCATTGAACGCATCAATAAGGGCGCTTACACCATTGTGGCTGAAAAATATGGCCGCAAGGAAACCAAACGAAAGTAAACCGGAGCTCTTAGTGGTAACCACCTCAACCAAAGTTGCCTCAACCGTTTGGTAGGCGTAGGTTGGCATAATCCCCTTTGCAAGCTGAAGCAGCTGAAACTGAAAATTCTCAAGTGGTAGGTATGGAATAAGCGTGAAGATAAAAATTAGCAGGGGAACCGTTGCCAGAAAAAAGCTAAAGGCCACAGCCGATGCCCTTGTAGTAATAGCACCATTTACAATGCCGCGGAAAAAATATCGAATTACATCTACTACCGGAACCCCATGTAGGCTTGGCACCGTAAAACGTTTTAACCTTCCCCGGAACAAGACAGCCCAAATACGCAACACTTTCCCCATTGCGCTGATTTTCCCGAAAGGTTTTGCCATACCCTATTCCACTTTTTTGAGGTTCATGTCGATACTTTTAATTTGATGGGTTATTGCCCCCACCGAAATGTAATCGACCCCACAGAGAGCGTAATCACGGATTGTAGATAGATTTATACCCCCTGACGACTCCGTTTCAAAACGGCCATTAACCATTTCAACCGCTTTGCGGGTATCGCTAACTGTAAAATTATCGAGCATAATACGACGCACTCCGCCAACGCGCAGCACAGTTTCCACATCGTTTAAACTACGTGTTTCAACCTCAATATCCAGGTTCCGTCCGGTTTTGGCAAGGTATTCATTAGCCATACGAATTGCTTGCTCAACCCCTCCTGCAAAGTCGATATGGTTATCCTTAAGCATAATCATATCAAAAAGTCCCATTCTGTGATTCAAGCCGCCACCAATGGCAACGGCCATTTTATCGAGAACACGCATACCGGGAGTAGTTTTGCGGGTATCGAGCACTTTAGCTTTTGTGCCCTCGCAAAGTTTAACATACTCCCGGGTTTGGGTAGCAACACCGCTCATACGCTGAAGCACATTAAGCACAATCCTCTCAGCCTGTAATAGTGCATGAACCCTGCCGTAAGCCCTAAAGGCGATATCGCCAGATTGGAGTAATTCGCCATCGGATTTTAAAAAGTTAATGCTGATACTTCCATCTATACGCTTGTATATGCGCTCAGCAACCCGTAAGCCTGCAATTACACCCTCCTGCTTCATCATGAGCTGCACAGCGCCCACCGCATCGTATGGTATGCAGGAAAGGGAAGAGTGGTCGCCATCGCCTAAGTCCTCAGCAATGGCTAAGTCAATTAGCCTATCAATAAGTTGGTCGTATGGGGTCATGATCTTACTTTGGATTAATGGCTGTTTCTGGCTCAATTCGGAACTGATGAATATAGGTTTTACCCTGCTCAGTTTTCATGAATATCGATACCCGGAATAGCCCGTTCTTACACTGAAGTGTACCAATAGCAAAAGCTGTCAAATCCTTTGCTCCCTGATGGTTTACGGTAAACTTAACCGGAATATTCTTTTCAAAGAATGATCGTAGCAGTAAAACCGCCTGAGCTTGGCTGTAAAAGTTTTCATCGCCAAGTAAGTCGATTTCAACTGTTTTGAAGAAGTTTCGGGTAAGATTTTCCACATCGCCCTTTTCAATTGCCTCGGCACTCTTCTTAACTATTGCTTCTGGCGAATCCTGATAAACTAAAGTATCGGCTTTTGATGCAAGCAACAGCAATACAGACATCAAGTAAACTGTTAATTTCCGCAACATCTCGTACTTAATTTTCATCTTTTAATTCCCCAAAGGTAAAATATAGAATAGCTAAACAACAAATTATAAGCCAGAAAGCGAATATCAACCTGCAAATTAAAATGCACATTTCAAAATTAAGTATTTTTATGAAGATTGGGAATCAGTGTAAACAAAATAATTTGACGCAATCTGGTTAATAAAAAAATCAATTGACGAATCGACCAACAAAATCTAATCATTCCGCATTATTCCGAATTATTTCGAACTGTCCCGATTTATTTTAGTTGGGTTTAACTGTTCACTTTCCCTCATACTTCTTTTAACTTCCTCTAACTCCATCATTTTCATTCAATTCCGACTCTTTCCGACTCATTCCTCAACTAATTCATGGCAATTCGGCTCAAAACTCTATTACCTTTGCGGAAATAAATGTTTATGCTGCCACAGGGTTGTAATCCGAAATGTAGAGGGTGTAGCCACAGGGATTGGTCCATGACCGATAGCCTTGAGCAGAAACAAGCATTCGTGAAAAGTAAACTAACTGAATGGGCCGATTTGGTTGAACCCGTGCGCTCAGTACCGGAGAGTGAGCGTTGGGGCTATCGCACTAAAACTACCCTAAGCGCAAGGTTTAATGGAAATATTTGGGAGTTTGGAATGTGGCGGCGCGACGAGCTTGTTCCAATTCCCAACTGCCCCGTACATGCACCGGAGTTGAATAGAGTACTCGCCCTGCTTGCGGATTCATTTCCGCGGGAACATTCTTTTGCACTTGCATACGTAGTAATTTCAGGCGCACAGGTTGTTCTGGTAATCAAATCGAAGCAGGAACCAACATTAACCTGGCTTAGTGAAGATGTTGCACAAGGACTTGCCAGCATGGGAATTGAAGGGATATGGTACCATATGAATCCTTCAACGGGCCGAAGGATTTTTGAGAAATCCGGATGGATGTTAATTTGGGGGAAAACCCGTTCAACTGACTACCATGGCTCACTTTATGGCCCCGCTGCTTTTCAGCAGTTGATACCCGAACTGTACAACGAATCGCTGGAGGAGGCGGAAAGGTTTTTAAACCCTAATGGGAATAGCGCTCTTATTGACTTATACTGCGGAACCGGAAACTCAATGCGACGATGGATTAACCGGGGGGCTAATGTAATTGGGGCTGAGCTTGGAGGCGAGGCTGTGGAGTGCGCCCGTTTGAATGCTCCCCAAGCTATGGTTTTGCGCGGTGCTTGCCGGCAAAGAGTTCCACAAATTGCTGAATGGACTGATAAAAATCGCTATCAAGGGAAAGAAATATTACTTTACGTAAACCCACCACGCACGGGGCTTGAACCTGAGGTTCTAGAATGGATTTCAAAACAAGGGCTTCCCAATCGAATTGCCTACCTATCGTGTAGCCCAGGCACCCTCTCAAAGAACTTGAATTGGCTCTGCACAAACGGATACCGATTAGTACGATGTGTGCCCTTCGATTTCTTCCCACAAACACACCATGTTGAAACGCTTGCTTTGCTTGAGAGAGTTAGCGCTGATACGTATTAGCATCTAAACTCAAACAGCTAAAACTTTCCTTTAACGAGGTTTTATCTTCGGCCACAATTATGAGCTTATCGTTAGGCTCAATAACTGTTGAGCCCGTAGGCGAAATATACCTGTCGTTGCGTTGAATTAGCACGATAAGCGATTTTTCAGGAAAATTTAGGTCAACTATTCGTTTCCCTACAACGCAGCTATCGTCGGGTATGTCAACTTCTACCATTTCGGTGCTAATATTTTCCCTGAGCATAACATCAACAGGGGTAATTTGCTTAACCCGTTGCGGTAACAAAACCCTTAACCACTTTGCTACTCGAATAAGCGACGTACCCTGTATTAACACCGACGTTATGGTGATAAAAAATACTATATTGAATATCTCTTGAGCCTTAGCCATTCCGGCAATCAAGGGGTATGTGGCAAGTACAATAGGCACAGCACCACGCAATCCCACCCAAGCAATGTACCACCGTTCACGATTCTTCATCCTATAAGGGGATAGGCTTATGAAAACGCTCAATGGTCGTGCAATAAACATTAACCCAAAGGCTATAAGCAACCCGTTTCCTATGTGCGGAATAATTTCACCCGCATTCACCAGTAAACCAAGTGTAATGAAAAGGATTATTTGCATAAGCCAAGCCAAACCATCGAACATTTTCAGAATGATCTTTTTATGCATTATGTGGCTATTTCCCAGAAGTATTGCTGATAAGTAAACGGCTAAAAACCCATTCCCTCCAATAAAATCGGTTATGGAAAAGGTTAACAACATCAGGGTAATTGCTAATACAGGGTATAACCCTTCATATTCGAGTTTGATGTTGTTAATTATGTATTTACTTGCATACCCAAAGCCCACACCCATGCTAACTCCAATTATTATCTGGCTTAGAAAGAGTTTTACAACCTCCCAGAATGATAGCGATGGGCTTGTTGCAAGTCCAAGAAAAATGATGGTCAATAGATAAGCCATAGGGTCATTACTACCACTCTCAAGCTCAAGGGTTGGCCTCAGATTGCCCTTTAGGGCTAAATTTTTTGAGCGAAGTATTGAGAAAACAGCTGCCGCATCGGTTGACGATATAATTGAGCCAATTAAAAAGCTCTCCGTAATACTAAAATCAGTTACTAGCCAGGTTATAAGCCCCGAGAAAAGAGCCGTTAACACCACCCCTAGGGTGGAAAGGGTTACACCATGCCATAAAATCGGCTTAATGCTAAACCAATTGGTTTCGAACCCCCCTGCAAATAGAATAAAGTTTAAGGCAACAACCCCAATGAACTGAGCAGTAATGGCATCGTTAAAAACAACTAGTCCTGAAAAAGACGTGCCTGCAAGCATTCCAACAAACAAAAAAAAGATGAGCGTTGGGACACCCAAGCGGAACGATGTTTTTCCGGCTATTAAGCTAATAAATAGCAGCAACGAACCAATAAGCAAAAAGTTTTCGGTGGTAAAATTCATCAGCCTAATACAATTCGTTCAAAATTTTACCTTCGCTTAAAAACGATACTCCCTGCCCACTGGTTAAACTTACCATGATGGTCTCAACCAGGGGCTCGTTTACAGCAGAATCGGCCATCCACTCCAGAATGAAATTTGCGCCCACTCCGCTCCTGTCGCTTTCCGGGACAAAGTAGTTAACTGATTGCATGGGCATTACTGTATCAACTCTCGATTGCAAAAAGTCCTTTATCAGGTTCCCATTGGTATCGAGGTAGTAAACGCTAATAATGTAAATTGGATTATTAAAATCGGTATTATGAACAGCCATAAACGCGCTTAACCCATAAAACGAATTTCCCTCGGCAAATGGTATGCTGGAGTAAACCGGTAAGTAGAGCGTTTGTGCCCTAACCTTTTTCACGGGGTTCTTCACCTTAATGTGAACTGGGTCAAATTTAGCCAGTTTAACAGTTTGTTTTTCATGGTGTTTACAGCCAAAAAGAACACCTAAAGCTAGGGCGATAATTAACGTTGAGTATCTCATAACCAATATGGTTTAGTTTGACAATTATTTCATATCTTGCAATATAAAAAATTAGTTCTATTTAAGCCAATTTTACCATGAAAAGGCATGCACTTTTACTTGCATTGATTCTTTTGGTCGCTCAAGCTTTTGCGTGTACCACAGCCATTATCAGCGGTAAGGCTACACCCGATGGACGACCGCTGCTATGGAAGCACCGCGATGCCGATGACTTTAACAACAAGGTTGTTTTTGAGGTTGGGCCACGTTTTAAATACTTAGCGCTCATCAACTCAAGTGACCCTGAGCGTCATGCCTGGGCTGGCACCAACAACGCCGGATTTGCCATAATGAACTCGGCTTCGTACAACATCAAACCCAAAACCGATTCATCAAAAGTTGAAGACCTTGAGGGATACATCATGAAATTGGCATTGGGCAGCTGCGCCACCATTACCGATTTTGCCCAAATGCTCGATACACTCCCAAAACCGTGGGGCGTATCGGCAAACTTTGGGGTAATCGATGCCAAGGGTGGAGCAGGTTACTTTGAGGTTAACAATTTTAGCTACCGCTTTTACGATGCCAACAGTACAACCGATGCTCCCGAGGGGTATTTGATCCGTTCAAACTTTTCAGTTTCGGGCGAACCCAATAAAGGAGCAGGCTACATTCGCTTTCATACGGCATCAAACCTGTTTAAGGAAGCTAAGGCAGCTAACGGGCTAACGCATGAATTCCTCTTAACTAAAGCCTCCGTTAGCCTAAGGCAGGATATCACCGGAATTGATTTATCAAAAGAGGTCTCAAAGGCCGAAAAGATTTACCCTTTCCGCGACTTTATAGTCCGATACCACTCATCGTCAACCGTAGTGGTGCAGGGTGTTCTGCCCAAGGAGCCTACCGATTTTGCCACCATGTGGGTAAAGTTGGGCTTTCAGCCTGCATCGGTTGCCATTCCTCTGTGGGTTGGCGCAGGTGGCATACTACCCGATATTATTACTGCCCCCGATGGGCTAAACGCCAAGCTATGCGATTTTTCCCTTAAACTAAAAAAGGACTGCTTCCCGCTTAGCTCATGGACCGAAGGGGAAAACTATGTGCTGCTAAGCAAACTCATTAACAAGGAGCAAACCGGGATAATTCAGTTAACCAACATTTTCGATAAGGAAATTATTGCCCGCACCAAAACGCTTTACGATAAATGGACAAAATTTGAATTTAATCCCATTGAAGCATACAATTTCTACCTAACCCTTAACAGGGATGTTGAAAAGTTCTATAAAAACCATTTCGATTTATGACCACACGTAAACGACTGGTAGTTCTCACGGGAGCAGGCATTAGCGCCGAAAGCGGAATTCGCACTTTCCGCGACATGGGAGGGCTTTGGGAAGAGTATGATGTTATGGAGGTGGCAAGCATCGATGGATGGAAGAAAAACCCACAGCTCGTACTGGAATTCTACAACCAACGAAGGCGACAACTGCTAACCGTTGAGCCCAATGCAGCCCACAAGGTGCTTGCCGAGGTCCAAAACCTCTTCAACGTATTTGTAATCACCCAGAATGTCGATAACCTGCATGAGCGTGCCGGCAGTAAAAATATTCTTCACCTTCACGGTGAGTTAACCAAGGCAAGGTCAACCGGCAACCCAAGTAGAATTATCGATATTGGCTACAACGACATTAAATGGGGCGATACTGTTGATGGATACCAGCTACGCCCGCACATTGTTTGGTTTGGCGAAGAAGTTCCCATGATGAACGAGGCTGCTAAACTGGTTCAAACAGCCGAGATTTTTGCTGTTATTGGCACCTCGCTGAATGTTTACCCTGCAGCTGGACTGCTCGATCATGCCCCTAAGGGTTGTCCCATATACCTAGTTGACCCAAACGATATAAATATCTGGCGGCGCGATGTTACGGTGATTAAGGAGAAAGCATCGGTGGGGGTTCCAAAACTTATTGAGATGATTAAAAATGAATAGGGTACTACTCTTGGGGTTTGTTTTACTGTGTTTGGGGAGCACTCAAATGCAAGGCCAAAGCTTTAGGGGAGGCCTACTAGCCGGGGTAGCCGCCACGCAAGTTGATGGCGATACCTACGGCGGTTACGACAAGGCAGGACCCATTGCGGGCTTTTGGGTAGAACGCAGTAAGCTTTCCGGATGGTTTTACCGCTTAAGTTTCCGGTTCATCCAAAAAGGTAGTTATGCTAAAAGTCGCTCTACCGATATTCCCGATTTTTACCGCATGCGTCTCAACTACTTCGACCTACCTGTACTGGCAGGATATCGTTTTGTAAACGGCTTCAATGTCGTTTTGGGGCTATCGGGTGGCTACCTGAGCAAAGCTACCGAAGAGAATTCGCTTGGGCCATACCCTCAGGAGGAAGTATCAACCTTTAAGAAATTTGAAATTGCCGGTATTGCCGGCATGGAGTATAACTACAGCTCCAAATGGAGGTTTGGCCTTAACCTTTCCTATTCCATCCTGCCTGTTAGGCCTTACAAGGATAATATATCGTACCGAATGAACAATGGGCAGTATAATCGAGTTATAGAGTTCGTTTCAATTTACAGGATACAGTGATGTTACTCAAACGCAAATTGTTTTTTACTCTTACGCTTGCTCTTTTTGTGTTACTTCATAGCGGCAAAGCACAGGAAGGTAGGTACAGTATCGATATAAAGGAGCGGCCCGGATTTATAATCCCGCACCATAGCCACATAGCCTACTTTCTCAAGGAAAATGTGAACGCCATTCAACTTAACTTTGGCATAACCACCGATGGTAGCAAGTTCTGGCATAAGGAGTTCAACTACCCCATTGTAGGCTTGGGGCTATACTATTCTGGCTTGGGGAACGATACTCTTTACGGTAAACTTACGGGTTTATACACCTTCATAAATCGGCCATTTTTGGACAACACCAAACGGTTCAATATTAGTAACACGCTCTCGGTAGGTTTGAGCTATGCCTCAAAATGGCATAACCCCATAAGCAACCGCAGCAACATGGTACTAAGTACACCCCTGAACGTTTTCTTCCAGTACGAGATTGGATGCAATTACAGGATAAGCACAAACCATAATGTCTCGGCAAGTATTGGACTTACCCATGCATCGAACGGAAGCGTAAAGGAACCAAACCTGGGATTTAACATTTTCACCACCGCACTGGGTTACCGTTACTCATTTGGAAATCCAAATCCTGTAAGAAGTGAATTGCCTGATGATATCACCCCATTCTCATCATGGAATTTTGGACTGTTCGCCAGCATAAAATCGATAGATGCCTTCAGCGGAAAACAGTATGGCATTATCGGCCTATCGGCCGAGAAACTATACCGCTTTGCACCCCTATCCATGGCAGGGCTTGAACTAACAGCCTACAAGGATAACTCGATACCCGACTTAGTAATGGACAAATCAGAAGATGCGGTTACACTTAACAAAAACGACAACCTGGCCTTGACAATCAATGCAACATACCTCATGGGCTTCAATCGCATTGGTATTGTTTTTCAGCCCGGTATTTACCTGCGAAACCAATATTATGGCTTTGGCGCATTTTCCAACAAGGTGGGATTGCGCATCAATATCTATGACGGCTTAATCCTAGGAGTTGCCATTAAAGCTCATTGGTTTGCCCAAGCCGATTTTGTTGAATTTGGAATTAAAAACTCTTTCAATAGGCATGAAAAATAGAATATACTTATTGATACTTTTTTTTGGCATTTTCTATTCCTGTAGCCTGATAAGCGATTATACACTGGGCGATATGGCCGAGCGCCGCGTAAACCTACCCGCCACCTTTGAAAAAATTGATATTAAGGGTTCGTTTAGCATCACCCTACTCCCCGACACCGTTGGTTTTGCGGTGGTTAAATGCCACGAAAAGGTTATGCACGATGTTGAGGTTAAAATTCAGAACAACACGCTATTCCTAAGGGAAAATGTAAAAAGCCGATGGCTAAAGGACTACCCCATTATCGACATTGAGTTACACCTAACCGAAATCCCCATGATTGAAATCCACCAACCCTGTAAATTTACTATCCCCTACACCTTTAAAAGCCATGCATTTTACTTGGTGGACTGGGGCAACTACGTTGATTGCGATGTAAACATTGAAGTTGATTTTCTTAAGATCGACGTTTCAGGCAAGAGCTTTGGAACATACCGGGCAACAGGCCAGGCCGAGCATGCCACACTGTATGCTCGTGGTGCTGCTCTTTTCGACCTTTCGCAAACACAGGTAAAACGCTGCACTGCAAACCAAGGCTCAACGGTTAAAATGGATATTTGGGTAACCGATAACCTCATGGCAAACATTACCTCAACCGGTGATATTCACTTGCGCGGGAACCCTACAATTGAGCTAAATAGTCAAGGAAAAGGGAAATTGATTAGAACGCCATAGCCACTGCACAAATCAAAAGAGGCCGCCTTTGGGGCAGCCTCAATGTTCAAAACCCAATACTTACTGGTTACGTTTCTTAAACTCTTCAACCCCTTTATCGAGGAACTGGATAAACGCCTCCACAT
>JAGPEQ010000061.1 GCA_018056955.1 Bacteroidales bacterium
TGATTTCTGCATGTATTACAAAGTTGTCCTGCATTTGAAATTATTGGCACAGGTAAATCTGTTCCGCATGCTATACATTTTGTTTGTGTTACTGGCATATCACTGTCTTTTTAAAATTACCGCCAACTCGTTTATATATACACCTTTTTTTAATTTTAGGTGTACAAATACATCCAAATTGGAATGTATTGTGCACTTTTTGGCAAAAAACAGGTGTATATTATTTTCGCTAATATAAAAAATTTTTATAAATCATCAAATGGTGATTTTATTTTTTGTAAACTTTTTTCAGTTACATGGGTGTATATTTCGGTAGTCTTTGAACTCTTGTGCCCAAGTAATTCCTGAATATACCTTAAATCAGTACCAGCCTCCAATAAATGAGTGGCATAAGAGTGCCTTATCCAATGTAATGTTGCATTTTTTTTAATTCCGGCTTTGTGTAACGCTGTTTTAAAAACCTTTTGTAAACTTGTTGCAGAATATTGTTCATTAATTTGATCACCTTCAAACAACCATTTTTGGGGTTTGTACGCTTTGTAATATGTACGCAGCATTTCTATGGTTTTATCGGAAATAGGAACCTGGCGGTCTTTGTATCCTTTCGAATTTCTAATTATCAGCATGTGTCGTTTTGAGTCCACATCATCAATTTTAAGGTTCAATAGTTCGCTGCGGCGAAGTCCACACGCATATATAAGGCTTAGCATGGTGCGATGTTTTATATTTGTTGGAGCTTCGAGTATAGCTTTAATCTCTTCTTTGCTTAGCACATTGGGTAATTTGTGCTCCCGACGAGGGCGTTGCAACCCCTCTACCTCTATTTTGCTTTTGCGTATTTCCCGGAAGTAAAGTTTTAGTGCATTAACTATTTGGTTTTGATACGAAAAGCTATACTTGCGTTTCAGTATATACTGGTTTACAAATAATACCACATCGTCGTTGGACAATTCAGAAACCGGTTTATGGTTAAAATAACTGAGAAAAACAACCAAAGCATCTGTATAGGTTTTGATTGTATTGGGGCTATAGCGTTTAAATTTGAGCCATTTTTCAAACCTTTCTTTTTCCTGCCGAATGTCTATTTGGGTTTCATCTTTGTTTGATGTATGAGGTAGATTCTTTATATCCAACCAGGCTATGCTTTTAAATGCTTCAAATGCCTGGTATAAACTGAACTGCGAAATGGGCAGATACCAACATTTTTTTGTGGCACTCCAATGGGCATTGAGCTTAGTTTTAAGTATCCCAATTAACTGTATATCCTTTTCAAATATAAAGCATATAACTTCTTCGTTGTGGTGTCTATCAACTTTTATAGCTATGTTTTTCATGTTCAAGGGGTAAATATTAGTGCCTTACTTATACTTTACTGAACACATGATTGTTTTTATCAATTTGTCACATAATTCATTTAGTAAAGTTAAAGAATTTATTTATTCGAGACACATCAATTGATCATATCAATTGATGTATCTGTGTTTATGTCTGTGATGATAGGGTTAGTAGTTAGATATCAATGTTGTTTAGTTAAGGTTATTTGTCTTGTTTTGCGCAAGCGAAACATCACGCTGCCGAGCTGAGTCCCGATTTAAAGGGATAGACTTCGCCGAAGCATCTCATTGCTCTTTTCTCTTCAATCCTTTGAAGAGATCCCTCGACTTTGTTGGGGATGACAAATGAAGTTGATCGTGTATAGTTGCTCGTTGTTCGTAAAACAATTGTCATGCTGAGCCCAGTCGAAGCATCTCCTTTTACCTTTATTTTACAAATACGATTCCTCAGCCAATAAGAATAATAAAAGGAAACGGCATAAAAGCCTGACCCGGCAATGGGTCGGGCTTTTATGCCTTGATTTTCTTTGGTTCTTTCTTGTATCAAGACAAGAAAGAACGCATAAATCACTCTTTGCAATGCTTTTAGGTTGCGATGCAACGTATCTGAATTGCTCTTTGGAAAAGTTGTTGCGTGCATCGCAAAATAATTTGAACACCTCAATGCCCTGGGTTAAAACCCAGGGCTAATGTGATTTGCCCTTTCAGGGCGATTTGTGTGTGCGTCTAAAGACGTGTGCTAACTAGTGAGTTCTTAAATCTTAAATCGAGATACCTCGACTAGTTCGGAATGACAATGGAGTTGTAAATATTTCGTCCCTACGGGGCGGGAAGCATTGATTGTTGATCGTGGAAAAAGACCTCACCCCCGCCCCTCTCCTGACAGGAGAGGGGAGAAGCAATTAGGAAACCTTATTGCAGGGCTAAAGTCTCCCCTCTCAGGGGAGATTTAGAGGGGTCATCTGGGTTGAATGTGGATACGACCTTACCCTAACCCATATTCCTGATAGGGAATGGAGCGGAAGAAGCAAGCAGAGGCATAAAAGCCTGACCCAGAAATGGGTCGGGCTTTTCAGCCTTGATTTTCTTTGGTTCTTTCTTGTATCAAGACAAGAAAGAACGTGTGAATCGCTCTTTGCAATGTCTCTCTGTTGCGATGCAAAGTTTCCCCCTTGTTCTTTAGCTTATGTATTGCGTGCATCGCTATACAGGTGGGAGTCGTGATGGAGTTACAAATGTTTAGCCCCTACGGGGCTGGAAGCGTTGCTCGTTGTTGGTGTATCGTTGTTCGTGAATGCTACGTTATACTCTCTGTGCAACACGTGTTACACTGTGTAACTCTGTGATACTTTCTGTCGATCGGTTCATGAGATAGTTGTCATGCTGAGCTAAGTCGAAGCATCTCTTTCCCCTTTTACCCTTATATGAGATCCCTCGACTACGCTCGGGATGACAACATCATGGCTCCCTAACTCCCTTTATCATGTTGAGCGCAAGCGAAACATCTCATGGGGTCGATTAGAGATCCTTTGCTGTGCGCAGGATGACAGGCATGTATATTTTTGTTAACTAAACAACATTGAGTTAGATATAATAAAAAAGGAGAGCAACCCTGCTCTCCTTCAAGGTGATATGCTGTAAGGATTATAGGTTGAGCGATACGCGTTTGAATGCGGTTACCTTAACGTCCTTATCAACGCTTTGCAGGTACTGGCGTATGGTTAACTTGTTATCCTTAACAAATTCCTGGTTGAGAAGGGTGCTCTCCTTGTAGAATTTCTTTAGCTTGCCTTCGGCAATCTTATCGAGCATGTTTTCGGGTTTGCCCTCAAGGCGTGCCTGCTCGCGGCCAATTTCAAACTCCTTCTGGCGAATATCTTCGGGAACATCGTCCTTGTCAATAGCCACAGGGCTCATGGCGGCAACCTGCATGGCAACATCCTTAGCGGCCTGGATATCGATTGCTTTGCTGAAGCCTACCAGAGTAGCCAGCTTGTTGCCCATGTGGATGTATGAAACCACCATGGGTGCTTCAACCTGCTCGTAGTACGATAGTTCAACCTTTTCGCCGGTAATACCGGAGAACTCGGCAACAAAATCGGCTACCTTGCGGCCATCGAGGCTCGATTCCTTAAGCGCGTCGAGGTTGGCAGGTGCTGTATTCAGGGCATGGTCAAGTATTTTATTGGCTACGCCAAGGAAATCGGCATTTTTTGCAACAAAGTCGGTTTCGCAGTTGAGCACAATCATGGCACCGCGGGAACCGGCCTGGTTAACCTTTGAAAGGGCAGCGCCTTCGCCGGCTTCACGGTCGGCACGTTTGTTGGCAATGGCCTTACCGCGTTCGCGGATAAGTTCAATGGCGCGTTCCATATCGCCGTTAGCTTCAACCAGAGCATTCTTGCAATCCATCATGCCTGCTCCGGTAAGTTTACGAAGTTTTGCTACATCAGCAGCTGTAATTTCAGCCATGGTATTTAGTTTTTTTTAGGGTCTAAGTTGTTATTCTTCGTCAATCTCATCGTCAACGATAGTGGCAGTGGGTTTTTCAACCTCTTCAACCTCGTCGGCTTCATCCTCATCTTCGGGCTCTTCAACTACATCGGCAGCCTTTTTAGCCTTGCGAGCGCGGGTTTTTACGCCCTCTTCTTTTTCGGCAGCGGCAGGTTCCTTATCTTTTTCAGCCTTACGTTCCTCAAGCCCTTCCTGAATGGCTTTAGCCATGATGTCAACAATCAGGGCGATAGATTTGGATGCATCGTCGTTAGCGGGTATCACAAAATCGATTGGAGTAGGATCACAGCAGGTATCAACCATTGCGATAACCGGAATGTTAAGCCTGTTGGCTTCACGAACGGCGATGTATTCCTTTTGAACGTCAACCACAAAAAGGGCTGCTGGTAAGCGGTTGAGGTTGGCAATTGAACCAAGGTTCTTTTCCAGCTTGGCGCGTTGGCGTTGAATTTGGAGCTTTTCACGCTTTGAAAGGGTGTCGAAAGTGCCGTCGGTCATCATCTTATCGATGCTGTTCATCTTTTTAACGGCTTTGCGGATGGTGGGGAAGTTGGTGAGCATACCACCAGGCCAACGCTCAGTAACGTAAGGCATGTTAATAGCCTTGATACGTTCGGCAACAATGTCCTTTGCCTGTTTTTTGGTGGCAACAAAAAGGATCTTACGACCCGATTTGGCGATTTGCTTTACTGCAGCGGCAGCTTCATCGATTTTTACTACTGTTTTGTGCAGGTCGATAATGTGGATACCGTTTTTCTCCATAAAGATGTAAGGAGCCATCTTTGGGTTCCACTTACGCTTTAAGTGACCAAAGTGCACACCTGCTTCGAGCAGTTCCTGAAAATTTGTTCTTGACATTTTTTGTTTGTTTAGATTTTTTGGCAATCGCTCAGTAGTCCCTTTCGGGAGTCTGGGCAATTTATTACTAAACTGCCTGCCAAATGGTTAATAAATAGTTTGTTAAACAATTGATAGCATTAACGTTTGCTGAACTGGAATCTCTTTCTGGCTTTTGGCCTACCGGGTTTCTTACGTTCAACCTCACGAGGATCGCGGGTTAAGAAACCGTTGGCGCGCATAATAGCCCTGTTTGCCTCGTTGTACTCAACAAGTGCGCGGGCAATACCAAGCCTAAGAGCCTCAGCCTGACCGGTTATACCACCACCATCGAGAGTTGCCTTAATGTCAAAACCTTCGGTGGCGTTAAGTACCATTAGAGGCTGCTTTACCACGTAGTGGAGCAGCTCTGAGCTGAAATACTCCTTGAGGTCGCGGCCATTTATGGTGATGTTGCCTTTACCTTCGCGGAGGTAAACACGGGCAACAGCCGATTTTCTTCTACCTAATCCGTTATAAACCTGCATAAGTTAACTTATTTAATGTTGCTTAATTCAATTTTCTTTGGTTGTTGTGCCTCGTGCGGATGCTCGGAACCAGCATAAACGTAAAGGTTGCGGAACATCTCGGCGCCAAGCCTGTTCTTAGGCAGCATGCCCTTTACAGCGTGTTCAATAACCCAAATGGGCTTGCGATGAAGCATTTCCTTAGGGGTTGAGAAACGCTGACCACCAGGGTATCCGGTGTGGCGTACATACTCCTTATCGGTTAACTTACGACCGGTTAAACGAACCTTGTCGGCATTGATGATAATTACATTATCACCACAATCAACGTGTGGGGTGTAGCTGGGTTTGTGTTTCCCCCTTAGGATTTTTGCTACTTGGCTCGATAGGCGACCTAGCACCTGGTCAGTAGCATCAATCACAACCCACTCCTTTTTAACGGTGGCATCGTTTGCCATTACCGTTTTGTAACTTTGCGTATTCACTGCAATCTCCTAATTTTTAGGTTAATACCAACTTTTTTGTGATCCTTTAATTTGATAATAAGCGGGACGCAAAAATACAACTAATTATTTAATTAGCAAGGGATAGCTTAAAGAAAAATTTTTGATTGAACTGAAGCTGAAGTGGTTAGTTTTAGTGTTTAGGGTATAGTGTTTAGTGTATAGTAGGTTTATTATTATTGTCTAGTCCTAAAGTAAGGTTCCACTTAAGTATGAGGGAGCAAGGTATAGCCTCTAAGCCTTTATTCATAACTCAGGAATTAATGCTGTTTGATTTAGGATATTTTTCATGTTTAGTCCCGATTATTCGGAATAGATTCCAACGAAACATCTATCTGTCATGCTGAGCTAGCCGAAGTATCTCTTTGTACCTTTATTCCCTTTTTTAAATGAGATTCCTCGACTAGCTCGGAATGACAATACTTTTGACATCCACGTTCCCTTTGTCATGCTGAGCTTGTCGAAGCATCTCTTAACCTTTAATTCTTGATGTTTTTTGGGCAATTGATCTTGGCCATACTTTTCTGTTGCGATGCAACTTTTCAGTGTTGCTCTTTGGAATGTAAATGCGTGCATCGCTGAACATATGGGAGTAGCCATCGGGTTACAAATATTTCGCCCCTACAGGGCTGGGAAGGTTGTTTGTTGTTCGTGAAATTGACCTCACCCCAAGCCCCTCTCCTGACAGGAGAGGGGAGAAGCAATAAGGAAACCTTATTGCAGGGCTAAAGTCTCCCCTCTCAGGGGAGATTTAGAGGGGTCGTTTAGGTTGAATATAGAAAACGGCTTCACCCCAGCCCTTTTCCTGAGAGGGAATGGAGCGGAAGAAGCAGGCAGTGGCATAAAAGCAAGACCTGTAAATGGGTCGGGCCTTTCAGCCTTGATCTTCTTTGGTTCTTTCTTGTATCAAGACATGAAAGAACGTGAAAAAGCTCTTTGCCATGCTTATCTGTTGCGATGCAACGTTTCACCCTTGCTCTTTGGAATGCCATAGCGTGCATCGCTATACAGGTAGGAGTCGTGATGGAGTTACAAATGTTTAGCCCCTACGGGGCTGGAAACGGCAATCGTTGTTCGTTATTCGTGAATCGTTGTTCTTGAATGCCATTCTGTGTAACACCGTGTTACACTGAGTAACTCTGTGATAACAATTTAGTTGATAGTTGTTGGTTGATAGTTGATAGTTGATGGTTGATAGTTGATGGTTGATAGTTGATGGTTGATAGTTGATAGTTGATAGTTGATGGTTGATAGTTGATGGCTTAAGAAACCACCTTCAGTCATGAATCTGAAATCTGAAATCTGAAATTTTAAATTTTTATCCTTTATCCTTTATCCTTTATCCTTTATCCTTAGACATCACCTCCACTGTAAACTGCACACGGAACACGGTACACTAAATATGAGATTCCTCCGCTAAGGTTATCCCGATATATCGGGGATCAGGTTGGCAAAAGAGCGTTTTTTGCTAGCTGAACAACATTTGAATTTTCAAGCTCTCAAAGGGATACGATAAGAGTTTTAGTTGCCAAGAAAAATTTAGCAGTCAAAAACTCATGTATCATTTAACCAATCCGGCACTTGTAGCTTGCGCTATACTTGCCCTTGACTATGGCATTGAGCTTTGAGCGGAGCAGCTGCTTGCGGATGGGCGATACACGGTCGGTAAAGAGTATGCCATCCAGGTGGTCGTACTCATGCTGGATGATGCGGGCAGCCATGCCCTCATATACTTCTTCGTGCTCTACAAATTTCTCGTCGTGGTAACGAATGCGAATTTTCGACTCCCGTTCAACATCCTCATGTAAGCCGGGTAGGCTTAAGCAACCTTCGTTATAAATTACTTTCTCTCCAAACCGTTCAGTAATCTGGGCGTTTATGAAGACCTTGCGGAAATCCTTAAGGGTTGGGTCGTCGTCGGCAAGGGGGGTGCCGTCAACCACAAAAAGCCTAATGGAAAGGCCAATTTGGGGGGCAGCCAAACCAATACCATCGGATTGCTCCATGGTTTCGAACATGTCAGCTATAAGTGCATCGAGCTGGGGGTAATCGGGTGTTATATTCTGGGCCACCTTGCGCAATACTGGCGATCCGTAAACGTAAACTGTTCGTATCATCTGTCCTAATTAACGCGTAAAATTACTACTTATATTTTAATCCCTCCATGTAGCTTTGCAGGATAATGGCAGCGCTGATTTTATCTACATTGCTCTTTTCCCGCCTGTCCTTCTTCTTCATGCCACCATCAATCATGGCCTGCAAGGCCATTTTGGAGGTAAACCTTTCGTCCACAAGTTCAATGGGCATTTCGGGAAACCTCTTTTTGATGGCGTTAATTACGGGCTTTATGTAGTTAACAGCTTCGGAAGGGGTATTGTTCATTTGGCGGGGATTGCCCACTACCAGTATGTCGATGTTTTCCTTCAGAAAAAGTTCAGTAAGATAATCAATTACCTTATGGGTGGGTATGGTTTCCAGCGGCGATGCAATGATTCGCAACGGATCGGTCATGGCTATGCCCGTTCGCTTACGACCAATATCAAGTGCAACAATTCTACCCAAAACAGCAGCTTATTTTGAAATATTCTCGAGCTGATGATTCAATCGTTCCAGATACTCGCCCCTTACGGTAATTAGCTCGTGGTTTTTCAGCTCTATATTACTTTCTGGCTTATTTGAAATCTTGCGGATCATTCCAAGGTTAATCAGGCAGCTTGGGTTGATGAAGCTAAAATTACGTTCCTCAAGCAAAGTGCAAATGTCGCCAAAAGGGTTGTTAGCCAGAAAATGGCTGCCATTTACCAGCTTGATTTGGGTTCCGTTAGGAACACTCTCAACAAAAACAATTTCGCCAACATCAAGGCACTCGTACTTGTCATTTGTTGAAACCACCAACTTCTGGGGAATAATCTCCTTGATATTCTCAAAGAGGGCGAAATACTTGTTACGGCCATCAAAGTTTGAGTAACGGCGACGGATAACCTTTTCCAACGCTTCGTGGAGTTCATCAACCTCAATTGGCTTTAGTAAAAAATCGATAGCGCTGTACTTAAAGGCCTTGATGGCGTAGTTATTGTATGCGGTTATAAAGATAACATCAAAGTTCCGGTGAGGACAACCCTCAAGGAAATCGAAGCCGCTACCTCCTGGCATTTCGATGTCGAGGAAAACGATATCGGGATCATATTTGGTTACCTTATCGATACCTTCACTGGCAGAATAAGCAACACCAATAATCTCAATATGCTGCTCAAAATGTCCTAGGAGCAGCTCAAGCGTACGTAACGAGGCAATCTCATCGTCAACAATTAGGGCCTTAAGCATCGGGTTAAAATTTCATCGTGCAAAAATAAGAATAGTTACATTCATTTTCAAATGTATTGGTATTACAGCAAAACCTGACGTTGTATAGGTATAATGATTACAGAACAAGATATTCCGAATTAAAATATCGACTTAATATCATTCATTAACCTGTTGAAATGGTTATTGATGAGTTCAAACTCATTTCTATTCCTCATCGCAAAAATCAAAATACTGGTTAATCCTCTAATCTTATAGAACAACTTACGCCAGTAGTAAAGAATAACTGCTGCGGGAGGTAGTAAAACAAGGTAAAGCAATGCCATTGCTAAGCTTTTTAGAATCAGTCCAACAATTACTGTTTGGATTAGGTATGCAAGTGGCAATAACAGCAAGCCCGCAGCATGGCGGACTGAACTGTGGAACTGAACGTCCTCAAATTTCTTACTTAGCTGGTAGGGAATAATTATAGGTATGATATGGTTGATGAAACCAAAAATGGCCAAAGGCGACAATACGACAAAAAGTGGAACCATCCAAAGCAGGTTAAAAGCTTTACTTACCTTTAGCGGCAAGGCTTGGGGTTTAATCCGGTTGGCTGAAATGCGATCCCTCAGCACATGGGCTAACTGAATAATCTCATCGAAGGTACTCCTGTCCGTTTCCTTAAGTCTGTCGAGTTTTAAAATCAACCTTTTGCTTATTTCAAATGCCTGGTTTAGAGTATTGGGTAGTTTGTTCTCCTTGATAAACCTTTTTGGGAAAAGCTGGGTTAGGAAAAGGTACTCGTAATAGTTCTGTTCATCTTCAATATGAATCATTTCCGCTTTAATGCGCTCTGATAGTTCATCTATCAGGGCATTGTAGGCAAGGGCTTTGTTTTGCCTGTAAAGGTCAAGGTATTTCTTAACAGGGAAAGGTTCACCAATCCGGATGAGCAATTTGCTCCTATACCTAACATAGTTTGAGTAGTCCAGCCCAACAGGGACAATATGAATGTTAAGTGAGCCATCGGAAGCATCCTCGGTTTGAAGGGCAATGCGAGCAATACCCTTCTTTAGCGGTCGTAATATTTTGAAACCAGCATGGTTACCCTCGGGGAGAATTACAAGACCGTTTCCTTTACGGATTATATCCATGGTTTTTAGGAAAATACTATCGTTAAGTGAGAGGTTCTCAAAACCATCGCGAATGCGGTAAACGGGCATGATTTTTAGAAAGGTAAGTATTTTTGATACCAGCGGTTTCTTAAAAATATCGGCACGGGCAAGGAAAATGGGCTGCCAGCTATGTTTAAGGGTTAACATGGCAAGCGCATCAATTAGCGCATTTTGGTGGTTGGGGGCAAAAATAAAGGTAGTGTTTGGCGGAAGCTTTTCCATGCCAACAATCTCGGTTTTAAAGTAGAGCTTAAACAGAAAGTTTTGGTAAAACCTTAAAAGCCAGTATGCTTTTGACCATTCCTCAATTCGTTCACGATTGGTGGGCATAGCTATGTTGGATTAAAAACAAAAATACATTTAGAGGGGTTTTCTTGACCAGTAATAGGCAATCCCAAGTCCCGATACTATATGCCATATACCCCAAAAGGCAGCGATAAAGGCCATTCCGCCAAGTCCATCGAATAGGTTGGGGTTAAAGATTAGCACAAGTCCAAGTCCTGAATTCTGAATACCGGTTTCAATTGCTATAGTTCTTCGGTCTTGCTTGCTAAGCTTAAAAATGCTTGGGATAGTATAGCCTACCAGTAATCCTAATCCATTATGTACAATAACTATTAGAGCAATCAGATGGATATATTTCAGGAAGTACCCAAAGTTAGCAGCCAGCGCGGCAACAACAAACCCCAAAAATGCCACAATGGAAAAAATCTTAAACGGTTTTGAAATGCGTTCCGCAGTATTTGGGAAGAACCGGGCAAAGGCGATACCGAGTATAACCGGTATTCCAAGCAGTATCAGAACAGTTCTAATCATTTCCCAAGCATCAATCTCAATGGGTATTACCAGGTTCGAGGCCGCTGAGTAAAGTTTTCCCCAAAAGGCAAAGTTGAAGGGTGTCATAAATATTGCCGCAAGGGTGGCAATGGCCGTCAAAGTAATTGACAGTGCCACGTTTCCCTTTGCCAACGATGAAATAAAGTTAGATATATTTCCTCCCGGACAAGCTGCAACAAGTATCATACCCATTGCAACGCTTGGTGTTGGTTGAATAATTAATACTAGTAGAAATGTAAACAAAGGTAAAGCAAGGAACTGTGAAAGGAAACCGAGAATAACAGGTTTAGGACTAACCAGCAACAGCTTAAAATGCTCTATCTTGATTTGAAGTGCGATACCAAACATTATTAAAGCCAGGGTGATGTTCATAAAAAGCAAACCACCCTTTGTGAAGTTTAGCCATATCCAATCAAGTGTCTCAAGTGTGGCTTTTAGGTGAACCTCAGTTTTAATAACTTTTCCGTTGGCTATTTCAATACGATGCCTGTTGGTGTAGTACCAATCCTCTCCCTTTACTATACTATCGGGTTCACCAGCGCGCTCCAGCGCTTCAGAAATATTCATTCCAATCCTGAGCGATGATATGGGAGTTTCCTTTTTCTGTTCGGCTTTAAGTTGCCTTTTCAGCTTAATTTTTAGTTTTTTATGAGGTTCCGCTAGCCGAATATCCCTTATAACGCTGTCAATAAAAACGGCCTGATTCCCTTGGTAGAAATACCTGGAAACCACCTGTTTTTCTGTTGGCGAGCCAAGTGTTTTGGTAACAAAAGCTGAATCGCTACCTTGTGGGATGGTTTTTATCTTTTTGGCAATGGTTTCAGCGTTTGCTAACGATGATAGCAGTATTACCAATAAGAAAACTAACAGCTTTTGCGTAATCGTTGATACTCTTTTCATGCTTAGTAGGTTTAGTGTTTTTTAACAAACCCATACCCTGCAAAGGTTACTATTTTTTTTCAAATAGCAATTGTCAAAAATTTATATCAAAATAAGAATAAAGCAATTTTCTGAGTTCCAAATCGTAAAAAAAAGTATATCTTTGCGCCGCTAAAGTAAAATAGTAGGTTTAACTAAAAGCGTAAAGTATGCCTGTAAAAATCAGACTAAGCCGCCAGGGAAGGAAGAAAAGACCTTTCTACCACATTGTGGTGGCGGATAGCAGGGCGCCACGAGATGGCAGATTCATTGAGAGGATTGGTTCATACAATCCCCTTACAAATCCTGCTACTATTGAATTAAATTTTGATAGGGCATTGGACTGGCTGCAAAAAGGCGCTCAACCTACTGACACCTGTAGGGCTATCCTATCGTACAAAGGTGTAATGCTAAAGAAACACCTTCTTGAGGGTGTTAAAAAGGGTGCTCTTACCCCCGAGCAAGCTGAGGCTAAATTCCAGGATTGGGTAAGCCAAAAGGAAGCTAAGATTAAGGCTAAGATTGATTCATTGGCCAAGGGCGAAGCCGAGGAGATGAAGAAACGCATGGAAGCCGAATCGAAGGTTCGTGATGCTCGCGCTCAGGAAATAGCCAAAAAGCGCGCCGAAATGGCCGCCAAAGAAGCCGATTCTCAAGCAGAATCAACTTCAGAGGAAACCGAAAACGCTTAGGCTTAAGGTGCATGGGGGATGCCGGTTTCGTTGAGATTGGATATATCCAAAGAACACATGGCATTAACGGTGAACTGGCGGTGAGTTTAAACTCATCGGTTGAGTTCAACCCCGAAGAATTGGAATCGGTATTTCTTGAAATTGAAGGAATACCGGTTCCTTTTTTTATTACCCGTATTCGTTTCCAAAACCCTGAAAAAGCAATTGTAAAGTTCGATGATGTGGACTCTATTGACCAGGCGCAGGAACTTTACGGTGTTAAAATGTTAATCCCTTCCACCAGTATAGAGCTGGAGGACGAAGTTTACCTTTCCGATTTAGTTGGATACAAAGTGCGGAATACTGATAAATCGGAGGTTGGAGTAATAGTTGACTACACTGAGTACTCCATGAATGCAACGTTTGAGCTGGTTACCCCTGATGGTAAACATGTACTGATCCCAGCAGCTGACGAACTGATTGTGGAGGTTGATACTTCGGCTAAGCTGCTTGAAATGGAACTTCCTGAAGGGTTGATTGATTTAAACCTATAGCTGTAAATCTTTCTCAAAGCTTAATATTAACTCCCTCCAACGGTGCGGGATGGGAATGGATTTGCCGGCCGCATTGCTGAAACAAACCATTACAGCTTTGCTTACTGCGGCCACTTCACCGGTAGTGTTGTTAAAAATCTCCTGCCGCATTTTCAGGCTTTTGTTGCCTATTTCATAAACCTTACTTAATACCTCAATATTATCCCACATGCGTATGGGAATAAGGTAATCGATGGTGATACTCGCCAGTACCAGCCCCTCTATCTCCCAGTTCATTTTTTCCTGTAGAACCTCAGTAAAATATTTCAACCTGCCTAGGTCAAAGTACTGCTGGTAAACCGAGTTGGTTACGTGTGAAAGCTGATCGATATCGTTAAACCTGATTTGGATGGGTGTACGGTGGAAAAATTTATGCAGTTTTGGATTGCTGCTCATTTCTGTACTTTTTTTGCTGGTCGATTTCTTCGAAAATCGAGTTTCGGCTTACGAATTCGGGGACAATATCCTTCATTATACTTACTATCCTAAAATTATTGTGGCTTGGAAGAGTGTTTAATAGTTCCATTATTTTAGGCATCACCTCTTCCTGCTTATACTCGTTAACTTTAGCAATCATAATCTTAGGGTGGTAGGTAGGGATGGTGTTTTCCTTGTTGTTAAGTAGTTCCTCATACAGTTTTTCCCCGGGTCTAAGTCCGGTAAAGCTGATTTGAATATCCTTACCATAGGTAAGTCCTGAGAGCTTAATCATTTTCTTGGCCAGATCGAGAATCTTTACTGGCTTGCCCATGTCGAAAATGAATATTTCACCGCCTTGCCCCATTGCCCCCGCTTCAAGAACAAGCTGACAAGCCTCGGGGATGGTCATGAAGTACCTGATAATGTCCGGATGTGTAATGGTAATTGGTCCCCCATTCTCAATTTGCTTCTTGAAGCGTGGAATGACCGATCCGTTTGAACCCAAAACATTTCCAAAACGGGTAGTAATAAACTTTGTTTGGGAAGTATAGTTCAGCGTTTGGGTGTATATCTCGGCTATACGTTTGCTTGCACCCATCACATTGGTGGGGTTTACCGCTTTATCGGTGGAAATCATTACAAATTTCTCAACGTGAAATTTAACGGCTATATCGGCAACGAGTTTTGTCCCCAAAACGTTGTTAAACACTGCTTCGGTAGG
>JAGPEQ010000062.1 GCA_018056955.1 Bacteroidales bacterium
ACAAGATCGATATTGGGGTTGTTGATAGAAACCTGTGCCGAGGCAATATTTTTCCCGTAAACCAGAAGCTGAAGGTTTGGATTATTCATACCAACCCACCAGCAAGGGGGTTCGATACGCTCAACCGGTTTCTGAGCAAGTGATGTCATCACCACAAACATAGTAGACATCAGTAAAGATAAGAGGTTTTTAAACATGGTTATTGGTTTTTTTGAGTGATTTTTCCTGAAAACAAGAAGGGCTGTCAGGGAAACCCCCAACAGCCCAAATTCTAATAAATAACTATTTGGATATGAATACTTTTATTACCAGCTGGACAAAAATCCGGAATATGGAATAAGCTATTCATTACCCACGACCTATAGCATTAAGATCGGCAAAAGCTTCCTTGAGACGGGCAACAATTGACTCTTCGCCTTTGCGAAGCCAAACGCGAGGATCGTAATACTTCTTGTTGGGAGCATCTTCCCCTTCGGGATTCCCAATTTGACCCTGCAGGTAACCCTTCTTGGCCTCGTAATAGTTTTTGATGCCTTCCCAGAAAGCCCACTGCAAATCGGTATCAATATTCATCTTTATTACTCCATAGCTGATGGCCTCAGTAATTTTTTCCTTTTCGGAACCGCTACCACCATGGAATACAAAGTTTACAGGCTTATCGGCTGTAGCATATTTCTGCTTAATTAGCTCCTGTGAGTTCTTAAGGATAATTGGGTTAAGAACCACATTGCCGGGCTTGTAAACGCCATGCACATTTCCAAACGATGCTGCTATGGTGAAATTGGGGCTAATTTTCATCAGCTCCTCATATGCGTAAGCCACTTCCTCGGGTTGGGTGTATAATCTTGAGCTGTCAACACCAGTATTATCAACGCCATCCTCCTCGCCGCCAGTAACGCCAAGCTCAATTTCCAGGGTCATTCCCATTTTGGCCATTCGCTCCAGGTAACGCTTGCAGATTTCGATATTTTCATGAAGCGATTCCTCGGAAAGATCGAGCATGTGTGAGCTGAAAAGAGGTTTTCCTGTTTCGCGGAAATGTTTTTCGCCCGCATCGAGCAAGCCATCAATCCATGGAAGAAGTTTTTTGGCAGCGTGGTCGGTGTGAAGTACAACGGGAACACCATAGGCCTCGGCCAGCAAATGAACATGCTTAGCTCCGCTTATTGCCCCAAGTATACTAGCCTGTTGACCGTCGTTGGATAGCGATTTGCCTGCAATAAACGATGCCCCGCTGTTTGAAAACTGAATAATAACCGGTGAGCCCAACTCACGGGCGGTTTCCAGCACGGCATTCATTGTATTAGTTCCAGTAACGTTAACTGCAGGTAGAGCAAACTGCTCAGCCTTAGCAATTGCAAATAGTTCCTGTAACTCTTTTCCGGTTATTACGCCTGGTTTAAAACGTTTCATGATTTTGTAGTTTTAAGAAATACAACGCAAAGGTAATCTTTTTTCAGGCTTAGAAAATTTGTTTCTGAACCGGAACGCTTATTGAGCTGGAGGCAGGAACTGAATGCTCAACACCGTAAATCTTAAGGGTTATTGCATTCCCGCTTTCATTGTTAATGGTTATTTGTGAACTGGTTACCATTATCTTAAGAATGTTATCGCGGAACCAAACCTTAAAGCTATACGATTTCCACTTATCGGGAATAAGCGGGTTAAAAGTGAGCATGTTGTTTCGAACGCGCATTCCACCAAAACCTTCAACAATGGAAATCCAGGTGCCGGCCATACTGGTAATGTGGAGTCCCTCCTTAACCTCGCGGTTGTAATCGTCGAGATCGAGGCGAGCTGTTCGTAGGTAAAGCTCATAAGCTTTATCAACATTGCCTATACGAGATGCCAGAACGCTATGAACGCATGGTGAAAGCGATGATTCATGAACTGTTCGGGCCTCGTAAAACTCATAATTACGTTTAATGGTATCGGTATCGTACCTGTCCTCAAGGAAGTATAATCCCTGTAAAACATCGGCTTGCTTAATGAAGCAGGAACGCAGAATACGATCCCAACTCCATTTCTGATTTAACGGACGCTCCTTGGGATCAAGATCCTTAACAAGAATCTGCTCCTTGTCCATATACCCTTCCTGTTGCAGGAATATTCCTAACTTTTCATCAACAGGGAAGAACATATTGTTACGGATATCGCGCCACTTGGCTATCTCCTTAGATTCATCAAAATGGATTGATTTAGTCAACTCAGCATACTTGGATGGATCGGTTGATTTAACGTAAGATGCTACCTCCTCAGCATACTCCATGCACCAGCAAGCAATGGTTGAAGTGTACCAGTTGTTATTAACGTTATTCTCATACTCATTAGGGCCGGTAACACCCAGCATAACGTACTTACCCTTTTCCTGCGAGAAGTTCACACGCTGTGCCCAAAAACGAGCAATTGCAATGAGCACTTCAAGGCCAAAGTTTACCAAGTAACTTTTATCGCCTGTATAGCGAACGTAATTGTAAATTGCAAAAGCAATGGCACCATTACGATGAATCTCCTCAAAGGTAATTTCCCACTCGTTGTGGCACTCCTCACCGTTCATGGTAACCATTGGATAAAGGGCTGCACCATCGGTAAAGCCAAGTTTTTGTGCATTTTCAATAGCCTTTCCAAGTTGCTTGTAGCGGTAGAGCAGAAGTTGACGGGCAACCTTTTGACCGTGTGTAACCATATAGAAAGGTAAACAGTATGCCTCGGTATCCCAATAGGTTGATCCACCATACTTTTCACCTGTAAAGCCTTTTGGGCCAATGTTCAAGCGTTCATCCTTGCCCGTATAGGTTTGGCTGAGCTGGAAAATATTAAAGCGGATACCCTGCTGAGCAGCCACATCGCCCTCAATGGTGATATCGCTATGTTGCCAAATCTCAGTCCAAGCATTTCGCTGCTCATCAAGCATTTTATCGAAACCTTTCGATACGGCAGTATCGATAAGCTTTTCGAGAACCTTGGGAAAAGTTCCCTTCTCATGGTTCAGGCTTGAAATTACAGCAGCATACTTGTAGAGGGTTACCTCATCGCCAGCCTTTGCATTAATAGTAAACCTGTTGTCGACATACATAGCTGAGGTGTTTACTTGCGGCTGAACATTCTGATGCTGACCATTAACGTGTATAAAGTTACGCATGGCATGGCCAACGTGGAAATCGAGTTTTTTAGTACGGCTTACAATGTAGCTGAAAGCTGATGTGCCTTTAATATCGACCACTTCCCAGAACTTCTCGCCATAGTTGGAATCCTCATTGTGAACATCGGCATCGAGGTATGGGTGAACCTCGATATTAGCATCGGCATTAAGCGGTTTAACAGAGTAACGTATAGCGCCAAGTTCAGAATCGACCATACTTAAAAATCGTGTTGACTTAACGGCCAACTTTATACCGTTCTGTAGCTCGGCAATAAATGAACGTTCAAGGTATCCCTCCTTCATGTTGAGTACCCTACGGAAATCCTGAACTTTACACTTGGCCAGGTCGAGCTCCTCGCCGTTTACAATTACATTGATTCCAATCCAGTTGGTAGAGTTGATAACCTTGGCGAAATACTCAGGGTAGCCATTTTTCCACCAACCCACTCGGGTTTTATCGGGGTAGTAAACGCCACCTATGTAGCTTCCCTGAAGCGTGCTGCCGGTGAATTTCTCTTCAAAGTTAGCACGCTGTCCCATAGCACCATTTCCAATGCTGAAAATACTCTCCGAAGCGCGAGTATTTTCAGGAATAAATCCCTCTTCAATGATGCACCACTCGTCGTGTTTAAGATAAGGGTTCATATCGATTACTTTTTTAAGAATAGTTCAATTAATTTGCTATATGTAAAACCTTTAAGATTAGGCACAACCACATCGGCACGGTTCAGAATTTGAGGATTGCCAATACCAACAGTGCGCATACCTGCATTAATTGCAGCCTCAATACCGGCTTCGGCATCCTCAAATACAACACAAAACTCAGGATTTACCCCAAGCGATTTTGCAGCAACCAGGAAGATATCAGGTGCCGGTTTGGCTACTGTAACCGAGTTACCATCAATTACAGCATCGAAATGATTTTTTAAACCAATCCGTTCAAGGATAAGGGGCGAATTTTTGCTTGCAGAACCAAGAGAAACTTTTATGCCATTAGCCCTTAACTCTTCCAGCAATTCCTTTGCGCCAGGAAGAATCTCATCGGGGGTCATTCGTTCAATGTACTCCACGTACCAGGCATTTTTCTTGGCAGCCATTCGTTCCATTTCATCCAATGGAAACGACAAACCACCAACCTCCAGCAAAATTTCAAGGGAGCGCATACGGCTAACTCCTTTAAGGCGCTCGTTATGCTGCTCGGTAAACTCAAAGCCCAACTCCTGCGCAAGGCGCTTCCAAGCCAAGTAGTGATACTTTGCAGTATCGACCACTACCCCATCTAAATCGAAAATACAAGCCTTAATCTCATTCATCGGGTTAAGCCTTTTTCTCTTTAACAAAAAGAATAGCGCTTGCCGAAGCTAAAAGCATCGATAAACCAGCAAGAACTATCATATAGATTGCCTTTTCGTTGAAAACAAATTTGAGAATAGTTCCAAGCAGTAAACCACTTACAATTTGCGGTACTACCACGGTTATGTTGAAAATGCCCATATACACTCCCATTCTATCGGCTGGTAGCGAACGCGCAAGAATTGCGTAAGGCATAGCCAGAATGGCAGCCCAAGCAATTCCAACACCTACCATTGAAAGAATAAGAGCATATTGACCGGTAAATATGTACATCGATAAATAGCCTAATGCACCAAAAAGAAGCGAAATGGAATAGGTTTTTACTCTACCCAAGCGATTAGCTATCTTGTCGAGGAAAATGGCAAAAATGGCCGCAAAAACGCTATATAAACCAAAAAGAACCCCTACCCAGTTAGCCGCTTCGTTATACTCAGGAGAGGTGGAATCGCCAATGGCTGTTCCCCAAATATGCTGGGCAACGGCTGGTGTTGTATAAACCCACATGGCAAACAGAGCAAACCATGAGAAGAACTGAACAATGGCTAGTTTGCCCATTATACCCGGCATTGATGTTAAAGTTTGGCAGAAACTTTTTTTCTCAGCTTCAACAACAGTATTTTCAGATTGGTTGTACTGCTTAAACTCATCGGGGTTATATTCCTTGGTTGTGAACACAGTCCACAAAACCGATATCAACAGGATAGAACCACCAATATAAAACGACCAAACCACTGAAGGGGGGACTTGCCCCTCAGGAGCGGTATTACCCACTCCAAGCAAATTAGTGAGGACGAAAGGCAGGAAAGATCCAATAACGGCACCCAGATTGATAAGCAGGGTTTGAATTGAATAACCAGTATTGGTTTGCTCATCGGGGGTCATGTCGGCAACCAAAGAGCGAAAAGGCTGGAAAGTAACGTTGAACGAAGCATCCATTAATGCCAGCATTATTGCTCCAAAAATTACAGGAGGTAGAATGGCTATTGCAATATGTGAGTTAGGCATAAAAAACATTCCTAATGAAGCCGCAATAGCACCTCCAAAAATAAAAGGTTTACGGCGCCCCATTCGGGTCCATGTCCTATCGCTCGCTGCTCCTACCCATGGTTGAATGATTAGCCCCATGATTGGCGCTACAAGCCAGAAAAAAGAGAGGTGATGAAGGTCAGCACCATAGTTTGATAGTATGCGTGAAACATTGGCATTTTGCAGGGCAAAACCTGCCTGAACCCCTAAAAAGCCAAAGCTAAGGTTCCAAATTTGCCAAAAGCTGAGTTTAGGTTTCTTTGCCATAAAGCTATTTTTAGTTTTCAAGGTGTCCAAAATTAAAGTAAAAAAATCTTAAAAAAAACATAACATAAAGTTAAAACCCTTATGAAATAAGGGTTTCAGAACATGAAAGTGGCATTTCAATCGTTTACGAAGGGTTGAAGAAATATTTCAAAAATTTTCATTACGGAAACCCTTGAACATCAGGAAAACCGCGTAAAATCAACCGTAAACGTTTGCGGTAAATTTATCGATGGGTGTGTTTTGATATTGAATTTAAATTGAACGCAGATGACGCAGATTGTGTGGATTTACTCTGTGAAACGATTAAAGTTGATGGTTGTTAGTTGATTGTTGATTGTTGATAGTTTGGTGCTGCCTCGTCTTATCCTGTCATGCTGAGCGCAACCGAAGCATCACTATGTGCTATCATCCCTTATTTAATGAGATTCCTCGACAAGCTCGGAATGACAAAAAACATACTTCTTCTACTCCATTGTCATGCTGAGCACCGCCGAAGCATCTCTTTTTACCTCCAATTCATTTATACCTTTTGATTAGGTTCCAAGCAGTCACTTTTGGGAATGTTTTTCCTCTTGCGATGCAACGTTTCACCCTTGCTCTTTGGAAAATGTATTGCGTGCATCGCTATGCATGAGTGAGTAACAATTGTGTTACAAATATTACGCCGCTACGGGGCTGGGAGCGTTGTTCGTTGCTCGTGAATCGTTGTTCGTAAATCGTTGTTCGTAATTGGAATGGAATTCAGATGACGCAGATTGTGTGGATTTACACTGTGAAACGATTTAAGTTGATGGTTGTTGGTTGATTGTTGATAGTTTGGTGTTGCCTCGTTCTACCGTGTCATGCTGAGCTTGCCGAAGCATCTCTTTGTAACTTCACTACCTATATTTCTTTTTTAATTTGATTTTGGCAATCGCTCTTTGCCATGTTTTGCTGTTGCGATGCAACGTTTCACTCTTGCTCTTTGGAATGCCATGGCGTGCATCGCTATACATTTAAGAATAATCATGGGGTTACAAATATTACGCCCCTACGGGGCTGGAAGCGTTGTTCGTTGCTCGTGAATCGTTGTTCGTGGAATTGACTTCACCCCAGCCATTTTCCCTGAGAGGGAATGGAGCGGAAGAAGCATGCAGAGGCATAAAAGCCTGACCCGGCAATGGGTCGGGGGTGGAACGTGGCGGTGGGCCTAGTAAGCGATACCACATGAGTCACGCCGTAGGCGTGGCGAGTAGTATCGCGTGGCAGTTCCACCCACGGGGCACCCATCGGGTCAGGCTTTTCAGCCTTGATTTTCTTTGGTTCTTTCTTGTATCAAGACAAGAAAGAACATGTAAACCGCTCTTTGCCCTGTTTTTTCTTTTGCGATGCAATGTTTCACCCTTGCTCTTTGGAATGCCATGGCGTGCATCGCTATGCATGAGGGAGTAACTATTGTGTTACAAATATTACGCCCCTATGGGGCTGGGAGCGTTGTTCGTTGCTCGTGAAACTATTGTCATGTTGAGCGTTAGCGAAACATCTCATTAGACTGTTTCGAGAACCTTCGCTGCGCTCAGGATGACAAATAAAAATTGATGCTTGTTCGTGATTGCAATTCTGTGAAACACCGTGTTACACTGTGTAACTCTGTGATACTTGCTAATGCAATGGAACGCAGATGACGCAGATTATTTGGATTTACTCTGTGAAACGATTTAAAATGATAATTGTTGGTTGCTTGTTGATAGTTTAGTGTTGCCTCGTTCTACCGTGTCATGCTGAGCTTGCCGAATCATCACTATGTGCTATCATCCCTTATTTAATGAGATTCCTCGACAAGTTCGGAATGACAATGGAGTTGTAAATGTTTAGCCCCTATGGGGCTGGAAAGGTAAACCTGAAAAAAACTTAACATAGTTTATCCAGGCATCACAGTGTCACAGAGAATAATATGTGCTATATAGTGTTAAATCCTTTGTAATAACAACCATCAGCAAACAACTAACAACCTGTATTAAAACTCTGAAGTGAAGTGGAACTTAATATCGGGGAACTTTTCAATAGCCATTTGTAGGGAGTAAGGAGAATCGGCCAGGAACACCTCACGCCCATGCTTATCGAGGGCAAGGTTATTATACTTTCGAATACGGAAATCGTCGAGCTGGGCCTTGTTATTGGTTTCAATCCAGCAAGCCTTGTAAAGGTTTATAGGCTCGTAGCGGCATTTAGCACCGTACTCATGCTCCAATCGGAACTGAATAACATCAAACTGAAGAGCACCCACTGTACCTATAATCTTTCGACCATTGGATTTTTGGGTGAAGAGCTGGGCTACACCCTCATCGGTTAGCTGCTCAATTCCTTTTGCCAGTTGCTTATACTTTAAGGGGTCGGCATTTTCAATGTAGCGGAAAAGCTCAGGGGCAAAGTTAGGGATACCTTTAAAGTTCATAACCTCGCCCTCAGTAAGGGTATCGCCAATCTTGAAATTGCCTGAATCGGGCAAGCCAATTATGTCGCCGGGGTATGCAAACTCCACTATCGACTTTTTATCGGCCAAGAATGCGTTGGGGCTGGAAAAACGAAACGATTTTCCTAATCTTACGTGGAAGTATGGAACATTACGCTCAAACCGACCAGAACATATCTTTAGGAATGCTATCCTGTTACGGTGATTGGGATCCATGTTGGCAAAAATTTTAAACACAAATCCGCTAAATTTTTGCTCAAAGGGTGTAACCGTACGGGTATCGGTAGTGATAGGTCCGGGATGGGGAGCAATTTGTACAAAACAATCCAGGAGTTCCTTAACCCCAAAGTTGTTTAGGGCACTACCAAAGAAAACGGGAGCCACCTCGCCGGAAAGGTAGGTTTTGATATCGAACTCCGGGTAAACCTCGTTAACAATCTCAATCTCCTCAAGAAACTTATTGGTGTAGGGCTTAATGTAAGAATCCAGTTCAGGCGAGTTCAAATCAGATATCTCAACTATATCGTCGGCAATGGTTTGCTTATTCTCACCGGAGAAAAGGAAGAGTTTCTGCTCAAAAAGGTTGTAAACCCCCTTGAACGATGGCCCCTGGCTAATTGGCCAGCTAAGCGGGCGTACCTTAATCTGAAGTTCCTTCTCAATCTCATCGAGCAGGTCGAATGGGTCGTTGCCAGGCCTATCGAGCTTGTTGATAAAGATGATTACGGGAGTTTTACGCATGCGGCAAACCTCCATGAGCTTGCGGGTTTGCGCCTCAACGCCTTTTGCATGGTCAATAACAATTATAACGCTATCGACAGCAGTAAGGGTACGATATGTATCCTCGGCAAAATCCTGGTGACCAGGTGTATCGAGAATGTTAATTTTATAGTTCTGATACTCAAACTCCATTACCGATGTGGAAACCGAAATACCACGCTGGCGCTCTATCTCCATGAAATCGGACGTGGCAGTCTTTTTAATCTTATTGCTTTTAACGGCACCTGCAATGTGAATTGCTCCGCCAAAGAGCAGCAACTTTTCGGTTAGGGTTGTCTTACCGGCATCGGGATGGCTAACAATGGCAAATGTTCGGCGGCGCTTAACTTCGTCCTCAAAAATCATATATCTTCATTTATGGCTTGCAAAATTAGCAATTATTAGCCTTTAAATGAATTAAGGTGCGAAGAAAAAGAAAGTAAGGGTTGATGATTTATGATGATTAGCCTTAAATAGTTTACATCCCTTTAATCATTCTGAGCGTTGCGAGGGATTTTATTTATAGTGTGCAGTGTTCAGTGTACAGGGGTGATTGTGTTTGGTGTTTAGTGTTTTGGGTTTGGTTAGTTTAACCTGTGTAAATCAACTTAATAAGTGCAATTTGCGTTCAATTTTGAGTCAATCAACCGTCAAATCCTTTTGTCATTCAGATCGCAGCCAGGGATCCATTAATGGGTTATAAAGGTAAAGTGATGCTTCGGCAGGGTTCAGCATAAAAGAGAGATGTTTCAATGGAGTATTTCTTGGTATATCAGGACTCAATATGACATATATCAATAACTAAAGAATATTGGTTATTGATTATTGATTATTGATTTAAGATAAAATATTGCCTAAATTTATGGTGATACCAAATTTTTTACATCCATGGAAAATCCCATAGTTATTGGAATACTTGAAAATGCAGCAATACTAATTGCATCTGCAGTTCTATACGATTTTATTTGGTTAAAGTCCGATAAAAGTAGAAAGATTCGCACACAGATTTTGCTTGGCCTACTCATTGCGGGAATAGGTATAGTTCTTATGAATAGCCCATGGATATTAGTTGAAGGGATAGTATTCGATACCCGATCGGTATTGCTCACCATTTCGGGACTGTTTTTTGGCGGGGTAACCACAGTGGTTGCAGCGGTAATTGTTGCTACATCCCGATTGATGATGGGTGGTGCTGGGATGTATATGGGAGTGGCAGTAATAGTAAGTTCATCGCTTATCAGCCTGCTTTGGCGGAAAGTTCGTCCAGACATAATTGCGAATAAAAACCTTGGTGAGGTTTACTTGGTTAGCATTATAGTTCACCTGGTGATGCTTGGATGCACAATTTTCTTACCCGAAGAAAACAGAATGGCCACCCTGCTTGTAATATGGTGGCCAGTAATACTAATTTACCCTTTAGCTACAGTCCTAATAGCAAAGCTACTTTTTAGTAGGAAGGAAAACTGGAAACAGAAAGATAAACTTAAGGAAAGCGAGGAGCGATACCGTTTGATTTTTGAAAACAATCCCAATCCCATGTGGATTCAAGATCTTGAAACACTAAATTTTTTGGAAGTTAATAGGGCTGCCATTACTCATTACGGTTATACCAGGGAAGAGTTTTTAAACATGACTCTAAAAGACATCAGACATGAAGATGACCTTTCAAAATTGAATGGTGACATACAAGCCCTTGACGGTATTTATCAAACATCCTTTAGCTGCATACATAAGAAAAAGAACGGTGAAATTATACATGTTCAAGTAGCATCGCATAGAATTACTTACAAGGGAAGACCAGCGAAACATGTCATGGTTAGCGATGTAAGTGAATTGGTTAAGTCGCATAAATTACTAAGCCAGAAAGAACAAGAATTCAGGGAGATATTTAACTCAGGATTTGACTCCATTCAAATAGTTGACACCGAAAGTGGAAAAATAATTGATTGTAACAATATTACAATGGAGATGTATGGTTTCACAAAGGAAGAAATTATTAATGGGATTATTGGTGATTTAAGTGCAAACATAGAACCCTTTACCAAAGAAAAAGCTCAAGAGTACATAAAAAAAACCATTAAAGGCGAACCCCAGGATTTTGAATGGCTAGCACGTAAAAAAAATGGGGAAACATTTTGGGTTAACGTGCGACTCAAGCTAGTTGAAATTGGAGGTGTTAATAGGGTAATGGCCATTATAAGAGATATTTCGGATAGAAAAAGGACAGAGCAAAACTTTATTGAAAGTGAACAACGGTTTTTACGTGTAATGCATTTCTCAAAGGATGCAATTGGAATACTGGATGAAAATTTTCACTTTATTGATTGTAATGACTCTGCGGCACGACTCCATGGTTTTAAATCGCGTATTGAACTGCTTAAAAACTCACCTCACCCTTCGACTCTAAGTCCACAAACTCAACCTTGTGGGAGTTCATCGTATGAGCTAGCCAACAAAATGATTGAAATTGCACTTGAACAGGGTTTTAACAAATTTGAATGGCTCCATAAAAAAGTAAATGGACAAAAATTCTGGGCAGAGGTGTCGCTAACACCAATTGTATTTAATGGAAAACGGATGATATATGCTGTATGGCGCGATATATCTGATCAAAAAAACAAGCAAAATCGAATTGAGAGACTACTAAAGATATTGGATGAGAGTATAAACGAAGTATATATTTTCCGATGCGACAATCTAAAATTTATTGAATTTAACAAAACTGCTGTGAATAACTTAGGTTATTCACCAGAGGAATTACTTGAGCTTACCGCACTTGATTTAAAACCATACCTAACAGCTGAAAAATTTAACGAATTGTTAAAACCTCTTAACGACGGAACTTCATCTAAGATATATTTTGAGACAATACATCGCCGTAAGAATGGTACTGAATATCCCGTTGAGGTCTATGTTGAGAAAACAAAGGCTTCAGATATCGATGTTTACAACGCAATTGTCTTAGATATTAGCCAAAGAAAAAAATATTTGGCTGAATTGAAACAACGCGAACATGAACTCCGCGAAATTTTTGACTCTACCCTTGAAGCCATTTTGATATACGACATTGAAACCAGTAAAATTGTTGACTGTAATAGGCAAACACAAACTCTTTACGGATACAGCAGGGATGAGCTAATTGGTATGCCATTAGGTACCCTCAGTGCAAACGATGAAAAGTACAATATTGATGAAGCTACTAAATGGGCTGAGAAAGCGTTGACAGTTGGACCACAAACCTACACATGGCTGGGTAAAAAGAAAAGCGGCGAAACATTCTGGGTAGAGATATCGCTCAAAAAGTCAACCATTGGAGGGGTTGATAGACTTATGGCTGTAGTGCGCGATATTACCGAACGTATTGCCCACCAGCATGAAATTGAAAGACGCGAGAAGGAGTACAGCGAGATATTCAACGCTACTGCCGAGGCAATTCTGATTTATGACCCACATGCTAACCTTATAGTTGATTGTAACAATAGGGCAGTTGAAATGTATGGGTATAATGACAAAAGAGGGTTTTTGAGCATTGGGTTGAATGCCCTTGGAGCCAATGTTGAGCCATACACAAACGACAAATTTGGATATTATACCCAAAAAGCAGCCAAGGAGGGCCCCCAACGGTACGATTGGCTTGCAAAACGTAAAAACGGTGAGCATTTCTGGATTGAAGTAAACCTTCGTCTTACAAAAATTGGAGGTGTTGAACGGGAACTTATAGTAATCCGCGATATTACTGACCGAAAAAAATTTGAAGATGACCTAGTAAAGGCAAAAGAAAAAGCTGAGGAAAGTGATAGGTTAAAGTCGGCCTTTCTGGCCAACCTGTCGCACGAAATTAGAACACCCATGAACGCCATAATGGGGTTTGGCGATCTTTTAAAATATTCACAGGATGAACAGAAAAGAAAGGAGTATATTGATATTATCCAGAAAAGCGGCTTCCGTTTAATGGATATTATTAATGAAACTGTTGAGATAGCCAAACTCGATACCGGGCTAATTAAAACCAATCCTGAAACCTTTAGCCTTGACCAGCTAATGCAGGATATTTACAATGAGCTGAAAATAAAAATATCTGGAAGTAGGGAACTCGAACTAATCTATTTACCCCCAAACACAACCTCGGAAACTTATATTTATACTGACAGGGTCAAGCTGCAACAAATACTAATAAACCTGATAACAAACGGAATAAAATACACCCCTCGTGGAGCGGTGGCATTCGGTTATGAAGTAAAAGATAACCGTGTGGTGTTCAACGTTAAGGATACTGGCATTGGGATTGACCGTAAGAATAGGGAGATGGTTTTTAAGCGTTTTTATAGGGTTGAAAATCCCTTAACAATTAAGGTAGGTGGAATTGGGCTTGGGCTTGCCATTACAAAAGCTTACACTGAGCTTTTGGGTGGAAGCATAAAGTTGGACTCGGAACTCGGAAAAGGCACATCGGTAACTGTAACATTACCCTTCATGACCGGTGAACCTAAATCTGAGATATTTGTGGAGTTACCACAAGAACAGCTAAAAGGGGAGAATGAGCTTATACTAGTTGCTGAAGACGATGAGTATAACTTTCTGTATATAAATGAAATACTACGTGAATTCAACTACAAATGCATTAGAGCTGCAAACGGGGAGGAAGCTGTAAACATTGCCCATAATAACGAAAATATCAAACTTATCCTAATGGACTTGAAAATGCCCACTATGGATGGATTCAAAGCCTTTGAGGAAATAAGGAAATTTAAACCCCAAATACCCATAGTAGCCCAAACCGCTTATGTGCTTGGTGAAGATAAAGTCAAAATTGAAACCTACGGTTTTGATGGTTACCTAACTAAGCCACTTAAAAAAGATGAACTACTGAGAATGGTAAACGAAAAGTTGAAGAGGGAGTTAAAGGATAAAGGTTAAAGGATAAAGGTTAAAGGATAAAGGATAAAAGGTGACCCGTCCTGAAAAATGTCTACACAAACTTATGTGTATGGACAAAAATAATTTTGTGACAAAACGCTACAGCGAGGGCTTCAAGCTGAAAATTTTATCCGAACTTAGCAGCGGGAAGTATTCC